>CAZHKT010000055.1:0-22811 GCA_964533045.1 uncultured Acidobacteriota bacterium
ACTCATCCCGGAAAACGCTTCGTCGGTCCCAGCGAAGTTGAGACCATGGTCTTCGACTGGGGCACGATCAAGTGGCTCAGCGAGCCGCGCGTCACGAACACCGAGCGCTTCAGCGCCGGCGTGGTGCTGCTCGAGCCCGGCAAGGGCCACGCGCGGCATAATCATCCCGGCTCGGAAGAGATTCTCTACGTGATTTCCGGCGTGGGGAACCAGATGGTGGATGATGGAGGCGAGACCTGGCAGCCCATCGCGGCGGGCGACCTGATTCACATTCCCGCCGACATGTTTCATGCCACCATTAACACCGGCTGGGAACCGCTGAAGATGATGGCCATCTACTGCCCGCCGGGGCCCGAGGCGTTCCTCAAGACGCTGCCGGGATGCGTGATCCTTCCGCCGGGCGAATTGCCAGGGCGCGCCTGAATGGCTTTGTGGCGGCGGCCTTCCGCCCGCCATGGATGTAGCGGCGGCCTTTAGGCCGCCACATTTGTGGTCAATCCGATGGCGACCTGAAGGTCGCCGCTACACGGCCTTTCTGTGAGTTATCACACGGCCTCTTCCGGCCGCTATGGAGTTTTGTAGCGGCGGCCTTTAGGCCGCCACATTTATGGCCGATCCGATGGCGACCTGAAGGTCGCCGCTACGATTATGCCTGAGAAGACCATCGCCATCCTCGGCACGCTCGATACCAAGGGCGAGGAGTTTCGCTACCTGCGCGATCAGATTCGAGGCGCGAGGATGGGCGCGATGGTGATCGATGTTGGCGTGCTCGGCCCTCCGCCGTTCGAGCCGGATATCGGGCGCGAGGCCGTGGCGCGAGCGGGCGGCACGACGATTGAGCAACTGCGCGCCGAGCAGGATCGCGGCCGAAGCATCGCCGTGATGGCCGCAGGCGCCGAGGCGATCGTAAAGCGATTGTATGCCCAAGGTAAGATTGACGGCTTAATATCAATGGGCGGCTCCGCAGGGACCACCATCGGGACGGCGGCCATGCGCGCCCTGCCCGTGGGATTCCCCAAGCTGATGGTTTCGACCATCGCCTCGGGCAACACGCGGCCGTTTGTAGGCACCAAAGACATCCTGATGCTCTACCCGGTGCTCGACATTGCCGGGCTCAACTTCATTTCGCGGCGCATCCTGGCCAACGCCGCGGCGGCGATCGCCGGCATGGTGGGGCAGAAGCCGTCCGGCTCGGCGGCGGAGAAGCCGGTCATCGCCGCGACCATGTTCGGCGTCACCACGCCGTGCGTGACGCGGGCGCGGGAACTGCTGGAAGCGCGGGGTTACGAAGTCCTGGTCTTTCACGCCACGGGCACGGGCGGCCAGGCGATGGAATCGCTGATCGGGGACGGCCTCATCCACGGCGTTCTGGATATCACCACCACGGAACTCGCCGATGAATGGGTGGGCGGCATTCTCAGTGCCGGGCCGGATCGTTTGACGGCGGCGGGGAAGGCGGGCATTCCGCAGGTGGTGGCCCCGGGGGCGATGGACATGGTCAACTTCGGTCCCATGGATTCCGTCCCGGAGAAGTTCCGCCATCGCTTGCTTTACGCGCACAATCCCAACGTCACGCTGATGCGCACCACGCCCCAGGAGTGCGCCGAACTGGGCCGCCTCACGGCGGAGAAACTCAATGCCGCGCGCGGCCCGGTGGTTTTCCTCATGCCCTTACGCGGCGTTTCGGCGATGGACGCGCCCGGCAAGCCGTTCCATTCGCCGGAAGCCGTTCAGGCGTATCTGGCCGCCTTCAAGCAACACCATGCCGCGAAGGTACGATTGATCGAAGTGGACGCCCACCTTAACGATGATGTGTTTGCTCAGACCGCGGCGGATACGTTGCTGGAGATGGTGGCTTTCGGGCCTCAAACGTAAAAGATGTGAGGCATTGCGGTGGGCCCGTCGAGGTGGCCGCTCAGGCGTTTTTGCAGCGCGTCGCGCGCGCCGCTCAGCTCCTTGCGAAGCCTTTCGACGTCGGCCGGATCGAGCGGCTGGAAGGCGCTCGCCCACGCCACGTTCTGCTCGATGAACTCCATTCGCGGCATGCCCATGACGGCGGTGGCGACGGGCAGCCCCAGCGAGTAGCGCATCAGCGATTCCACCGCGGCCTTGCCTTCGCCCTCGCCGTTCAGAAAATCCTGGCCGGTGACCTTCATGGCGATGACGCCGAGATTCTTCCTGTTCGCGGCGGGCAGGGCCAGTTCCTCGAAGCGCCCGTTGCGCGTGGGATTGAGCGCCATCTGCACGCAGTCGAGGTCGTAGCGCTCGATGGCGCGCGCCATCACTTCGCCGTTGGTGTGGCTGGTCATGCCGATGAAGCGCGTCATCTTCTGCTCGCGCGCTTCCAGCAGGCCTTGGACGGCGCCATTGGGAGCATCGATCTTGGCCAGATCTTCTTCCTGGCCGAGGCTGTGAATGTGGAGCAGATCCACCTGGCCGGTTTGCAGGCGCTTCAGGCTGCCTTCCAGGCGGCGCAGGAATTCGTCGCGCGTGCGGTCGGGGATCTTGGTGGCGAGGAAGACCTCCTTCCGCCGGGTGGCCATCACCTTGCCCACCCAGGTTTCGCTCTTGCCGTCGCCGTAGGAAAAGGCCGTGTCGAGATAGTTGATGCCCAGGTCGAGGGCGCGATGGATGGCGGCAACGCCTTTTTCCTCCTCGCCGAACATCAGCAGGCGGCTGCCGCAACCGAGAGCGAGAATGGAAACGCCGGCGCCGGTGCGCCCCAGGGTGCGGCGTGGCAGAGCGGCAGCGGCGCGCGCCGGCAGGGCGCCCGCAAACGGCAGTGCCGCCGAGGCCAGCGCCATTCGTTCCAGGAATCTTCTTCGGCTCAGCTCGTCGCTCACGGTGCCCCTCCGGAAGTTTGCCTGATTCTACACTACTTTCCCGATTCGGCAAACGCAGTTAGTTGTGTGCAAGAGCGCGCCAAATGGGCTATAAATCTTGCGCGGCTCTTTCCGAAAGTGCCCGAGCTGGCCGCTCAATGATGCCCGTTCCGCCCATGTCTTTGCGGCTTCGCTGGTTGCCGGTGCTCTTCTTCGCTTCGGGTGGGACCAGCCTCATCTTCCAGACCATCTTCAGCCGCCTGCTGACTTACACCTTCGGCAACACGGCGTACGCCACGAGCACCGTGCTCGCGGCGTTCCTGGGAGGACTGTCGCTCGGCGCATTCGTTTTTGGCCGATGGGTGGACCGTCGCGCCCCGTCGCTGCGCATTTATGGGACGCTCGAATTGCTGGTGGCGGTCTTCTGTATTTTCATCCCGGAATTCTTCGACCTCCTCACGCAGGCTTACGTCGGGCTGCAGCACCGCTTCCAGTTCGGTGCGGAGGCTCTGGTGGCGGTGCGCTTCGCGCTCGCCTGCGTGGTGATTCTGATTCCCACCATCCTGATGGGCGGAACGCTTCCCGCCGTCGCGCGCTTTGTGGCAGCCGCGCGCCGCACTGATTACCCATCCGACGTCAGCCGCCTTTACGGCTGGAACACGCTGGGCGCGGCGGCGGGGACGCTGGCCTCGACTTACTTTCTGATGCCCGGGCTGGGCGTGCGCGGCACGCTGCTCCTTGCTTGCGGAATCAACGTTGCCGTCTTTGGGGCGGCCCTGCTGCTGGCGCGCGGGGGGAGCCCCGCCGCACCGCCGGAGGCGCCGCCAGCGAGCGCCGGAATGGAATCATCGCGCGAGGCGCCCTCTTTCGGAACCATTCTGGTCGCCGGCGCATTTTTTTCCGGCGCGGTGGCGCTTGGCTATGAGGTTCTCTGGACCCACGTTCTCGCCTTTCTGATCGGCAACACGGTCTATGCGTTCGGCGTGATGCTTTTCACGATTCTGGCGGGACTGGGTCTGGGCGCTCAGATCGTGGCCAGGCGGCTGGGCGGTCCGGCGCGCTGGCCCGCGGCGCTCGCGGCCTCGCAATTCCTGCTTGCCATCGCCGTCTTTACCACGCTGCCGCTCTGGGATCGAGTGCCCGGCGTCTTCGCCTATGGCCTGCCGCGCGCCCTGGAACTTAGCCTGATGGCGGTCGCGCCGCTGGTGCTGGCGCGGGCAATATATGTGGCGGCGCCCCTCTACCGGAGGCCGCCGGGCGAAAAGTTCCCACCATGGCGCCTGGCGGAGCTGGCCGCCGAAGGCGGATTCCTGCTGCTGCTGATGGCGGGTGACAGCACGCCGCTCTGGAAATACGAGACCACTTATTTCGTCGCGGCCGAGTTTCTGCGCTTCCTCTGCGCTTTCTACCTGATGATTGTGCCGGCGATCCTGCTGGGTCTGACGTTTCCGCTCCTGCTCAATCTGGCCGGTCGCGGCGTGGCGCGCGCCGGTTCGAGCGTGGGAACCATTTACGCGGCCAATACGCTGGGCGCCATCGCGGGCGCGACGCTCGCCGGGTTTGTCTTCCTGCCGCGCTGGGGGTCGTTCGCCAGCCTGCGCGGCGCCGCCACCCTGAACCTGCTGCTCGGCCTTCTCTTCGCCATTTTGCTGCTCAAACTGACGCGCTCGCATCGGGTGCTGCTGGCGGGCGTCGCCGCCGGGATGCTGCTGGTGGCCTGGTCGGGTCCGGACAACTGGGACGCGCGGCGCATCTCGCGCGGCGCTTACGTCTATTTCAACGAAGGCTGGCCCATCGACCGCGTGCTCTACTCGGCCGAGGACGTGCACGGCGGCCTCACCAGCGTGGTGGAAATCGGCGGCGCGCGCGTCATGCTCTCCAATGGCAAGTTTCAGGGCAATAACGCGGGCGAGGCGGGCGCGCAAATCCGCTTCGCGCTGCTTCCCATCCTGTTCACGCGGGAGTTTGACCGCGCCCTGGTGATCGGCCTCGGGACGGGCCACACGCTCAAGACGGTTTCGACGTTCCCCTTCCGGCGGCTCGACGCGGTGGAGATCGCGCCCCGCATTGTCGAGGCGGCGCGATGGCATTTCGCCGGCATCAACGGCGGCGTGCTCGACCGCGATCCGCGGGTGCGCCTGACCATCGCCGACGGACGGAATTTCCTGCTCCTCGAGCGCCAGCCCTATGATCTGATCACCATTGAAATCAGCTCGATCTGGATCAGCGGCGCAGCCGATCTCTACAACAAGGAATTTTACGAACTCTGCCGGGCGAAGCTGAAAGATCGCGGCGTGCTGCAACAATGGGTCCAGATTCACCACATGCGCACCGACGACTTGCTCGTCATCCTCAACACCGCCGCGCAGGTGTTCCCGCACGTGGCCTTCTTTCAGGGGCCCCTGCAGGGGTTGCTCATCGCCTCCAAGTCGCCGCTCGAAATGGACGTGCGCGCCCTGACGGGGTTCGACGCGCGCCCCGACGTTCAGAAGGAACTTCGCGCCATCAACGCGCCCAGCACCATGAGCCTGCTGGGAGAAATGATGCTTTACGGCGACTCCATGCGCCGCGCCGTCGCGGAATTGCCGCGGCGCACCGGCCGCGCGCCGGATTTCGCCTCCACCGACCTCCGGCCCTACCTCGAATACCAGACTCCGCGCGGCAACGCGCTGCCGCAGAGCACCGTCTTCGACAATCTCAACTTCATGCTCGCCCTGCGGCCGGCCGACCCCCTGGCCGAAATCCGGCTGCTGAATGTGGCGTCGGAAGACGAGCTGAACCTGATCCGCGGCTACGTCGCCACTCAGCGCGCCGACTTGCGCGGCGCGGTGCAACATTTGCGAATGGTTCGCGGGCCGCTCCAGCCTCGCGCGGAAGCCGAGATCCGCCTCATTGAGTCCGGCCAGCGCCGGCCCAAACTCATCGGATTTGAGTAAACGTCGCGACCCCGGTGGAGGATGCCAATGGGGTGCCCCGGAAATGGCTTTTCGTGTGGGGGGGCGGCCCTCGTGGCCGCCCCTGCTGCCGCGACCCGCCGTCGGATGTCCTCGCGTTGCACAGGCCGCCTCGTGCCGCGCCGCGCGACTGAGCGCGTGGAGCACGCCGCCGCGGAACCTTGGTTGCGCCCCCGCGCCGGTGATACAGTCCGGTTAGCGGTGTCCCAAGCGGAAAGGTTTCGGAATTCGCCGGACCGCCCTGCCTTCTCCGCAGCTACAATGGGGAGGAGATCCCATCAGGGTGGGAGGCGGGAGTCGTTTGCGGTCGCACGCGCTCGTCACAACAGTCTTGTCGCTGGGGCTGATTTGCCTCGGCCCGCGCGGGGCGGGAGCCGGCCAGTCGTCAACGGCACGCCTGGGCGGCGTGGTCCGCGACGCGTCCGGGGCAGCGATTCGCGCGGCGGAGGTGTGCCTTACGCATTCGGGCCGTACGCAAGTTGTGATAACCGACGGAGACGGGAGGTTCTCCGTCGAGATGCCCTCCGGCGCGGTCATCCGGCTGGTGGCTCGCGCCGCGGGATTCGCGCCGTCGGAGCAAATTTGGAAGCCCGGCGACTCCGCGCATCTCGCGTTGGTCCTGCGCCCCGCCCCGCTGCTGGAACGCGTCACGATAACCGCCACGCGCCTGCCCGCGCGCGTGGGCGACACGGCGGCCAGCGTCACCGTCCTCTCGCACCCGGACCTGACGGGGGCGGCGGCGTTGCCGATTGACGCCAGGCTGCGCGCAGTGCCGGGGTTCATGCTCTTCCGCCGCACCGACAGCCGCACCGCGAATCCCACTACCCAGGGCGTTTCGCTGCGCGGGGTGGGCGCCAGTGGCGCCAGCCGCGCGCTCGTTCTCTACGACGGCGTGCCCCTCAACGATCCCTTCGGCGGCTGGGTCTATTGGGATCGGATTCCGCCTCTATCCGTCGACTCGGTGGAAGTCCTCGAGGGCGGTGCGTCGGACTTGTACGGCAGCAGCGCGCTGGGCGGAGTGATCAACGTCATTCGTCGCCCCCCGCATGACTCGGCGCTTTCGTTCGACGCTTCGTTCGGCACCCACCGCTCCGCCGATGCCTCGCTGGCGGGAACGCTGCGCCTGGGTCAGTGGATCGCCTCGGCCTCGGGCGGCGCCTTTCGCACCGACGGATACTTTCCTGTCAGGGATGCCGAGCGTGGCACGGTTGACACCCGTGCCAGTTCGCGCCACGCCCAAAGTGAGTTTCGCCTGGAACGACCTGTCAGGGAAAGCCTTCGGGTTCATGCGGCCACCTCGTACCTGAAGGAATCCCGCCTGAACGGCACTCTCCGGCAGACCAATCAGACCCGCCTGCGCGGTCTTGTGGCGGGGGCCAACTGGCAGTCGAACGCCGTAGGGGTTGTGACCCTGCGAGTTTTCGGCGGGCCGCAAACCTACGACCAGACGTTCACGGCCATTGCGCCCGACCGCAGCAGCGAATTGCTCACTCGACTCCAGCGCGTCCCGGCGCAGGACGCTGGCTTCTCGGTGGTCTGGTCGCGAGCGGTCGGCATGCGGCAAGCCATCGCGGCGGGGACGGAGGGCCGCCAGATGCGTGGCGCCAGCGACGAAATCGGATTTGCCGCGGGGGTGCCCACTGGCTCGACCGGCGCCGGCGGCCGGCAGCGAATCGGGGGAGCTTTCCTGCAAGCGACCACTCGACCGAGCGAGCGCTGGATGGTCCAGGCTCAACTCCGAGGTGATGCCTGGAGGAATGCCGCGGGCTATCGGAACACGTTGCCTTTGGCTGCCGGGGGCGTGCTGCAGGCGGTCGGTTTCGCGGATCGCGGCGAACACGCCTGGAGCCCGCGCCTGTCGATCCTGCGCCGGTTGGATGATCGCGTGGCGGTCAGCGGCTCCGTCTACCGGGCGTTTCGTGCGCCGACGCTCAACGAACTCTACCGGTCGTTTCGGGTGGGAAACGTCGTGACGCAATCCAATGCCGAGCTCGCGGCGGAGCGCCTCACGGGCGGCGAAGCAGGAGTGAGCGCGGGCACCACGGGCGGGCGACTGTCGGGCCGCGTGGCCTTCTTCTGGGCGCAGATTTCCTCGCCGATCGCCAACGTGACCCTGAGCGTCCAGCCCACACTCATCACGCGCCAGCGTCAGAACCTGGGCGCCACACGCTCGCGCGGCATCGGGCTTCAATGGGAGGCGCGGCCTTCCGGCGCCATCATCCTGAGCGGCGGTTATCAGTTTTCCGATGCGCGGGTGCTGCGTTTTCCCGCCGACGCCTCGCTCGAGGGCTTGTGGATTCCGCACGTTCCGCGTCACGTCCTGACGTTCCAGGCGCGTTCCGCCAGGGCTCGCCAGTTCGTCGCGGCCCTGCAATGCCGAATCGTGGGACTGGAGTATGACGACGACCAGAATCTGCTTCGGCTGAAGGGTTTCACCGAGCTGAACGCGACCGTCAGCCGTCCGCTGGGCCGGGCGGTCGAAATCTACGCCGCGGCGGAGAATCTTCTCGATGTCCGGAGCGAAGTGTCTCGCACGCCCGTGACCACCCTGGGCCCGCCCCTCATGCTGCGCGGCGGGATCCGCTTCTCGTGGCATTGAAGCAGCCGTGGCTGAGGCCAACCTCCTTCCGTGGGGGTGCGACGCATTCGATTACCTGCGCCCCCGTCGCGCAGACCTCAACGGCGAGGTCGTGCTTATAGAGGCGCCAGCCGCGGGCCACTCGCCTCCATTATGAGTAGAGCCTTCGGATCAGCGTGCGCTGAGAGAAAGGAAGATAGGCGAGCGCGGCGACGGCGCCCAAGACCAGTCCCAGGCCGATCCTCGGCGCCAGCAGGAGAGGTGACGCGGCCCACCACACGTCCAGGGCGAAGAGGAATGGGAACAGGCGACGGAATTTTTCACCCGCCGCGGGGTGCCGGAATCCGACGGCGGATATCAGGTAAAGGCGGACGGCGATGCCGCACATGGCGGTGACCATCAGCAGCGGCGACAACACGGCGGCGCTCTCCGGAACCGTTCGTGCCAGCACCGAATCCACCGCGTCCAACTCGTAGAGAGCCGCGCTGTACATGGAGAGGTAGCCGAATTGAATCGTCAGGAACAGGGCGCGCGCCAGCGGTTGCGGCAGGCGGAAATCGGGCTGCGCACCCGGCGGCGCGGTTTCGGACCTGACCGCAGACGTTTCATTCACTGCTCGGACGGGATTGACTTGGGCAATGAAGCGGTAACCTTTGCGCGGCAAGGTTTCGATGAATCGCGGTGACTCCGGATCGTCGCCCAGCGCCTCGCGCACTTTGCGGACGGCGGTGTTGACGGCGTGCTCAAACTCCACGAACTGGTCCTCGCCCCAAAGGGCCTTTTCGATCTCGGCGCGCGTCACCAGTTGGCCGGCGCGGCTGGCGAGCAGCGCCAGGAGCCTTCCGGGTTGGTCCTGGAGCTTGATGGGGCGACCACCCTTGCACAGTTCGCGCGTCCGAAGGTCCAGCTCAAATCCTTCGAATTGAATCCGGCCTGGCGGTTCGGTTGAGGGCATGGCGCTGCCGGGCTGAGTATAGCATTGATTCCCCGCTTGAACTGTCCGGTTTAGCACCCCCACAACTCCTTCCGAATCAAGCGATTACCGGTTCAGAACTTGTTCAGACCGACTTTACCCGGCGTGCATTGCCACTTCCCACCACCCGCCGCAAGATGGCCCTGCGACCGCAAGGCGCGCCAAGGCGCGCGGCGCAAACGGCAGGAGGGCATGGAAATGAGCAATCCCCATTCATTGGCAATTTCACCGCAATTCCGCAACGCGGCTCGAATCCAGCAGAGTTTCCTGGCGGGGATCGAAAAGCGCTGCCTGGTCCGGATGGCGCGCCGCTTGCCGCCGTGGGTCAGGCCCGATCACCTGACGGTGCTGGGTTTTGCGGCGATGATCCTGGCAGGCGTCTGCTATGCCCAGGCCCGCACGTGGCCGCCGACGCTGCTGCTGGTAAACGTCTGGCTGGCCGTCAACTGGTTCGGCGACAGCCTGGACGGCACGCTGGCGCGCGAGCGTCACATCGAGCGCCCGCGTTACGGCTTCTACGTGGACCACATCATCGATGCCTTCGGCACACTGTTCCTGATCGGGGGGCTGGCGATGTCGGGCTACATGTCCTGGGCGGTGGCGGCGGGGTTGCTGCTCGTCTTCTACCTGCTTTCTATCAACGCCTACCTCGCCACTTACACGCTGGGATCCTTTCGCCTGTCGTACTGGAAGTTCAGTCCGACGGAGGCTCGGGTGCTCCTCATGGTGGGCAGCGTCTTCGCCTTCCGCAGTGCCACGGTGGAACTGCTTGGAGTGCGCGCGCGGCTGTTCGACGTGGGCGGAATCGTCGCAATCGTTTGCATGGCCATCGTGCTGCTGGCTTCGGTCGTGCTCAACACCCTCGCGCTTTACCGGATGGAGCGGCCGTAATGCGCCTGCTCAAATTCAACGCAGTGGGAGCGATGGGCGCGGCGGTTCAACTCGCCGTGCTGGCCGCGCTGCTGCACGTGGCCCGCGTGCACTACCTATGGGCCACGGGCCTCGCGGTCGAGGCCGCCATCCTCCACAACTTCGTCTGGCATCGCCGCTGGACCTGGGGCGACCGCCGCGGCTCGACCGGGAATCCCGTCGCCACGCTCGCGCGCTTCAACTTCTCCAGCGGACTCGTCTCCATCAGCGGCAATCTGCTTTCCGCCTACCTCTTGACCGGCTTGCTGGGAATCCATCCGGTCATCTCAGGCCTCGTCGCCATTTCGCTGGGCTCGCTTGCTAATCTGTTTCTCTTTGATCGAGTCGTCTTCGTCCCGCAGGAAAAAGGGATGGCCCGCCGCGGACATCAAGGGGTTAGTGGTGGCCGCAGTCAATTTGGCCTTTGATGGGATCGTTCGCAGGGGAGCTGCTTGCTGCGCCCCGCTGGGGGCGCCGGCGTCCCGCCGACTCGCTGGATGGCGGGGGAAGCTGGGCCCCTCCATCGCGGCCGCCGCACATTCCCCCTTCGCTGGCCAGGGGAGGATCAAAGAGGCAATCAGGGCGATCTATGGCAGGAGGGGATCCACTTCAAGGAGCTGGTAGTCTGTGTAGTCGATCGTCAGTGACGACGGTCCAAAGATGCGGACCTGCGAACGCGACTCGTTCCGTTCCGGAAGCCAGAAATCGCCCACGGGCTTGTAGTTCTGCCGAATCTCGACTCGCTTGAGCCACCAGGAAGGATTCTTGGCGGGTTGCCCTTCCACACGCACGATCGCGAAATCCTGGCAATCCACCCAGATTCGCCCGCGGATGCAGAACTTGTTGTTGACCTTGGGATCGGCGGTCAAAACATAAAGCTGCCGTTCAGCCTCTTGCTCGGAGCCGATCAGATTGAAATCATAATTGTCCGGATGGATCGCCGATGCCTTTCCAGCCTCTGTTCTTGCCGCTTCCTGTTCACTTTCGATCGCGCGCTTCAGCACGAGCTTTTGCAGAACCCCGGAACCGCTTTGAGAGACGATCTTGAAATCCTTCTTGTCGGGACTTTGGTACGTCATGGTCGCCACCAAATTCGCCTTCCTCTTTCGGTTTTCCACGTGATAAAGGCGGGTCACGGTGTAACTGCGCAGCGCCTGCGCCCGGAGCGCGTTCATGGCCACCATCTTTTCCACCACTTCGACCGTCGTCAACGACGGCGGTCCTTCCCCGGCCGCCACAGCGCGGACCAGACAGAATCCGATGAATCCAGGGAGCCCGAACTTCCGCCATCCTGCCTTCTGCTTCATGCGCATCCCTTCGCCTATGATGCTGGAGAAGATACCATGTTCCAACCCTAGTGTGGTGCGTCAAACGGTTCTTTACCATGGCGGATGTCCTTCGTCGTTTCGGCCGAGGGGGACGTCGCGTCGCCCTTCAGGCGACACGTGGTGGCGGCCTGAAGGCCGCCGCTACGAGGTACCCCGCGATGGAATCGTGGTCTCCGAGGTGGTTGGGGTCGAGGGGGACGTCGCGTCGCCCTTCAGAGCGACACGCGATAGTGGCGGTTCATGGGTGGCGGTGAACTGTGTTAGCATGAACAGCTTACAGGTCTGCAAGAATGGGCGCCAAATCGACCCAAACCGAGCCGCGCAATCTGGCGGTGAACCGGCAGGCGTCGCATTTCTATCATCTGCTTGAGAAGTTTGAGGCCGGCCTGGAGCTGACCGGCACCGAAGTGAAGTCCATCCGGGAAGGGAAGGCGAACCTGAAGGACGGCTATGCGGCGGTGAAGAAGGGCGAGGTCTGGCTTCTGGATTGCCACATCAGCCCCTATACAGCAGGCAGTTACAGGAATCACGCGGCGCTTCGCCCGCGCCGTCTGCTGCTGAAGCGGCGCGAGATTGACAAGCTCAGCGGCAAGACCATTGAAAAAGGATTGACGCTGATCCCCACCCGGTTCTATCTAAAGAAGAACCTGATTAAGTGTGAAATTGCCCTCGCCAAGGGCAAGAAGGTCTATGATCGCCGGGACGCGACGCGGCAGCGCACCATCGACCGCGAGGCCCGGCAGGAGATGAGCGAGCACCGCCGTCGCGGCTAGGCCGCGGCGCACCGAAATCCGATCGAGGAGTGGGAATCCCGTGAGAATCGAGTTTGATACCCGGCCGCTGGCACAGATTGAAACCAATACCCTCGTCGTCTATGGATTCGAAAATGCCCCGGGCGCGACCGGCACGGTGGAGCTGCTGAGCGATGACCTGCGCAGCGTGATCGCCGAGTTGAGCGCGGACCGCGAACTGACGGGCAAGAATTACGAGTGCACGCTGATTCACCGCCCCCGGGGGCTGGCCGCGCAGAAGCTGCTGGTGGTCGGCGGGGGGAAGAAGAATAAGTTCGATGAGCATCACCTGCGCCGGCTGGCGGGCACGGCGTCCCGGTTTTTGCGGGCGCGGAACATTCGCGAATTCGCCTGGGTGGTGGATCGCACGGCGCTGCAGGGTTATGGCGTGAAGGCCCTCGCCGAAGGACTGATCGTCGCGGACTACGACGCCAATCGCTACCAGACCGAAAAGAACGGCGACAAGAAGATCGAACGGGTGCGGCTGGCCACCAACGGCGCCGAACCCGGCCTGGTGGCCGAGGCCGCCCTGGAAGAGGGCCGCATCGTCGCCGAGGCGCAGAATTTCACGCGCGATCTGGTCAACGAGCCGGCCAACACCATGACGCCGGGCATGCTGGCGCGCCGCGCGGAAGAGATGGCCGCGCAGTTCGAGCTCGAGTGCACCGTCCTGGGCACGGACGAGATCAAGGACCTGAAGATGGGCGCCCTGTGGGGCGTCGCGCAAGGCAGTTCCGAGCCGCCGCGCCTGATCGTGCTGCGCTATGCCCATCCCGAGGCGCCGGAAGCGCCCACCATCGGCATCATCGGCAAAGGGATCACCTTTGATTCGGGCGGCATCTCCATCAAGCCCGCGGAAAACATGCACGAAATGAAGACCGATATGGCCGGCGGGGCGGCCATGCTGGGGGTGATGCGCGCCGTGGCGCAACTCAAACCGCGCGCCACGGTCGTGGCGCTGATTCCCGCCGCGGAAAACATGCCGGGCGGACGCTCCTATCGTCCGGGCGACGTGCTGACTTCCATGTCCGGAAAGACGATCGAAGTGCTGAACACGGACGCCGAGGGCCGGCTGATCCTTGCCGACGCCCTGACCTACGCCAGGCAGATCGGCTGCGACGTGCTGATTGACGCCGCGACCCTGACCGGCGCGGTGATGATCGCGCTGGGCAACATTTGCACGGGCGTCTTTGGTTGGAATCAGCAATGGGTCAACAAGGTTCTGGCCAGCGCCGACGCCGCGGGCGAGCGCATGTGGCAGCTCCCTGTGGATGAAGAATACCGGGAGCAATACAAGAGTATGATCGCCGACCTCGCCAACACCGGCGGGCGCTACGGCGGCGCGATTACCGGGGCGATGTTTGTGGGCGAATTCGCCGGCGATACGCCGTGGGTGCATCTCGACATCGCGGGTACGCGCTGGATCAACGAAGAAAAGCCCTACCTTGCCAAGGGGCCGACCGGCGTGGGCGTCCGCACGCTGGTTCACCTGCTGACCCATCTGGAATCGTAGGGGCGCGGCGGACGCTGCCCGCTCCCGCAGCGCGGGACGACTCGCCGCGCTGAGACCCGGCGCTACATCCGCTCCGGAACTTCAATTCCCAGCAAATCCAGGGTTCGCGTCAGCGTCATATTCACCAAGTGAACAAGGAAGAGCAGGCACTGCTGCCGCGTGGGGTCGGGTTCGGTCAGGATGTGGTGCGAGTGATAGAAGTTGTTGAAGGCTTGGGCCAGGCGAAAGGCGTATTTGGCGATGACGGCCGGCTCCTCTGTCGCGATTGCCTGTTCGGCGACGGCATCGAGTTGCGCCGCGAGCAGGGTCAATTCCCAGAAAGTCGCGCCGTCATTCCCTTCGAGAAAACCTCGGAGGACTTCGCGGGAGATACTCAAGGCCGGCGAGCTTTCGTGGGAATCGGGATGGGCCTCCGCGAACTTGCGGAAAATGTTGCGCGCGCGCACCACGGTGTATTGCAGGTAGGGGCCGGTTTCGCCCTCGAAGGCCAGAGCATCCTTGAAGTCGAAGGCAATGATGACGCGGCGCGAGAACTTGAGCAGAAAGTAGCGAAGCGCGGCGACGGCAATCATGCGGGCATAGGAGTTTTGTTCGGCGCTGTCCGTCGTCATGTCGCGCGCGCGCACTTCTTCCAGCGCCTTGGCGGTCAGCCGGTCGATCAAGTCATCGGCCTTGATTCCCCATCCTCGGCGGCCGGAGACCTCGACAAAGCCCTTGTCCGCGTCGCTCACGGCCACGCCCATCTCCTGGGCGCAACGAGCGGTCAGGCCCACGACCTCGTAGGCGAAATGGTGCAGGTTCTCCGCCTGCTGCGAGTAGCCAAGCGCCCGAAAGGCCGAGGCCACGACGTTCTGGAGGTAGGACTGGCGGGAATCAATCACCGCGTAGGCGCGCGCCGCGTGGCCGAACTCGGGCGCATCGGGTTCGCCGTCCACCGTCGAAGTCCAGACCGTGTGTCCGTCGGCATACTGATAGAAACGCCGGTAGCCGAAGTCCTTGCCCAGCAGGCCGAACTTCCACAGGTGATAGGCGATGTCCTTGCCGACATACGTCACCGTGCCGTTGGAGCGCACGATGATCTTGACGTCGTCATCGGCGGCCTCTTCGAGGGCGGCCGCGCCCGTCTCCTCTTGCAAGCTCATCACCCAGCAGCCGGCGTTCTTGCCGCTCTCGGCGAAGCGGATGGCCCCCCGGTGCTTCATTAGGTCAAAGGCGTAGGCCCAGAAGTCGAGTTGGAGGATTTCGCTCTCGCGCGCCAGCAGGTCGTAGCGAACATTGACCCGCAACATGGTGGCGAGATGGGCGCGCACGATGGCGGTGGCCACGGCGTCGGCGATCCGGGCCGTCTCGCCGTGGTCGCCCTCGATGGCTTCCAAGGCCTCGGCGCGCCAGCCGAGCGCCTCGGGGTTGTCGTCGTAATGCTGAAAGACGCGCGCGTAGAGATCCCAGCAGTAGTAATCAAACTGCACCGCGGGATCCTGGATAAGAGCCCGGACGTCGTGCAGGGATTTCCGCTCCAGGTGAATGAACCCGACCACCACATCGGCGACCTGCACGCCCGTGTTGTCGATGTAGTTCTGGGTTTCGACGCGATGGCCGCGATACTTCAACACGCGCACGAAGGTGTCGCCCAGGATGGCGTTCCGCAGGTGGCCGATGTGCGCGGCCTTGTTGGGATTGATACTGGTGTGCTCGACGAGGATCTTGGGCGCATCGGCGGGGGGCGGGGCGGGCGGGCGCGCCAATGCCAGCGCCGTCCTCTCGGCCAGCAGGCCGCGATCGAGATGGAAATTGACGTAGCCCGCGCCGGCCACGCTGGCGCGCGCCACGCCTTCCAGGGGGACGGTCTTGGCGGCGAGCGCTTCGGCAATCTTGCGCGGCGCCTGGCGCAGCTTCTTGGCCAGCTCGAAACAGGAGGCGCAGGAGAGGTCGCCGAGGTCCGGGTTCGGCGGCGTGTCGAGGACCGGGGGCTCGATGGTGACTCCGAACTCCGATTGCACCACGGCCGCGATGCGCTCGCCCAGTCTCTTTTGCAGATCGAAGTACAAAGGGGTCCTCTTCCATGATTTCGCAGCGGCAGTCGTCAAGCCGGCAGCGTGTCAGGGGCAGTCCTGCACAGCCATTATAATGGGATGCTCGACTTTGCGGCAGATTCTTGCGGTGCACGCCACCCGCGGAAGCGCCGCGCCTTGACTTTGACCGCATTTTTGGCTATGGTGGTGCTGGTCAATGATTCACAGCCACTCCACCGGCATTCCTGGCAATCCCACTGTGCAGACAATTTGGGTCGCTTCCGCGCGAGGCGGAAGGGTTGATAACGGGCGAGGATTATGAAGGCTCAAGTCAAAATTCGAGAAGGCGTGGCAGGGCTTTTCGGGACGCTGGACGGAAACCTCAAGCTGCTGGAGAAATCGCTGGAAGTCTCCACCCACCTCGGCAGCGATGCTTTGGAGATTGAGGGCGCGGACCGGAACGTTCGTCGCGCCCAGCAACTGGTGGAAGATTACACCGAACTGTCGGGACGCGGCCAGCGTCTGGAGGACGCCGAGATTCAATCATTTCTCCGCATCATGGGTGAGGACCCGGACGCCACCTTGCGCGGCCTGGTGGAAGCAGGGCGTGCCCGCAACTTCGGTAAGAAGAGCATCACGCCCAAAAGCCTGAACCAGCGCCGCTACGTGGACGCCATCGAGAAGCACGACATGGTATTCGGCATCGGGCCTTCGGGGACCGGGAAGACCTATCTGGCCGTGGCCATGGCGGTGGAAGCCTTGCTGATCAAGGAAGTGAGCCGCATCATTCTGGCCCGCCCTGCCGTGGAAGCGGGTGAGCGGCTCGGCTACCTGCCCGGCACGCTGCAAGAGAAAGTGAATCCCTACCTGCGCCCGCTCTACGATGCGCTGTACGACGTGCTCGATCCGGACCGCGTCGAGCGCTATTTGGAGAAGGGAATCATTGAAATCGCCCCGATTGCTTTCATGCGCGGGCGCACGCTGAACGACGCCTTCGTGATTCTGGACGAGGCGCAGAACACGACCAGCGAGCAGATGAAGATGTTCCTGACGCGGCTGGGATTCAATTCCAAGGCGGTCATCACCGGCGATGTGACGCAGATTGACCTGCCCAACGGACGCCGCTCGGGCCTGGTGGAAGCGGTGGACGTGGTGGGACGCGTCGAAGGCATCAGCTTCATCTACTTCAGCGAGCGGGACGTTGTGCGCCACAGCCTGGTGCAGCGCATCATCCGCGCTTACGAAGAGTTCGACCGCAGCAAGGCCGCGGCGGAAAGCAACGGCAAAACGACGGGCGGGGAACGGTAGACGCGCCGCCTCCTCTTGTGAGATGCGGGCTTCGCCCATGGTCATCAACCGCCAGCAGCGCGTCCGGCTCGATCTGAGAGGAGCGCGCCTGTATGTCCGGCGCGTGCGCGCCGCCCTGAGGCTGGGCCGGAAAGATTTCGGCGTCTGTTTCGTGGACGACGCGCGCATCGCTGAACTGAACCGGCGCTACCGCCGCAAGCCGCGGCCCACCGATATTCTGTCCTTCCCGTGGAAAGCCGAGGCGCCTCGCGCCGGCGGGGACAGGGATTTCAAGAATTACCTCGGCGACATCGTGATTTCCGCCGAGACGGCCCGGCGTAACGCTCGCGCCGCCGGGCACTCGACAGCGCGGGAAATCCGCTGGCTCATTCTGCACGGCACTCTGCACTTGCTGGGTTACGATCACGAAACGGATGACGGCAAAATGACCCGGCTCGAACGGGCGCTTCGCCACCGGCTTGAAACGCTATGACACACGGCATCCTGACAATCCTCTGGGTTGTGTTGCTGCTGGGGCTGCTGATCTGGGGCTCGGTGGCGTCGTATCTGCGCCTGCTGATGCGGCGGCTGACGCCGCTTCAAGCGCGGCGGCTGTTCCAATACCAGCAGGGCGCCAAAGTCCAGGCCGACCGAGAGCGGGTGGGGGTTTCCATTTCGACCCTTCATGGGGCGGCCATGCACCTGTTCGCGGTGTTTCTGGCCGGGTTCTTCTTCTACAACTGGCCAGGCGAAATTGTGGAAAACATCAGCGCCTCGCTCGCTATTGTGCTGGCCGTGATCGCCATTGTGGACCAGTTGATCCCGTTCCGCCTGGTGGCGCGGCACGACGAGCCGGAGGTGATCCTGGCGAAATGGCTGCCCTTCATGCGCCTCTGCGTTTACGTGGCGCTCCCGCTGACCTTTCCCATCCTGATCTCGACCACCATCGCGCGACTGCTCGAGCCCGTGCCTGAAAAGGACGAGGCGCCATCGCCCCACGAAAACATCCAGGAACTGATCGAGGCGGGCCGGCAGGAAGGGCTGATCGAGAAAAGCGAGGGCGAACTGATCCAGTCCGTCATGGAGTTTACCGACAAGACCGTGCGGGAAGTCATGACGCCCCGCCCCGAGATCGCCGCTCTGGAGATTAACTCTCCGGTCGAGAGCCTGCGGCGGCTCTTCCGGGAGAAGCGGCTCACGCGCTACCCCGTGTACTCCGGTCAGTTGGACAATATCGAAGGTATCGTCAGCGTGCGCGACCTGATGGAACTGCCGCCCGAAGAACAGTCCCGGGTCACCTTGCGGGCGCTGGTGCGGCCGGTCAACTTTGTCCCGGAGACGAAGTCCATCCGCGACCTGCTTAGGGAGCTCCAGCAAACTATCACGCAGATGGCCATCGTCATTGACGAGTATGGTAGCGTCTCCGGCCTGGTCACCGTGGAGGACATGGTCGAGGAGATTGTCGGCGACATCCGCGACGAAGTCGATCCCCACGCCAGTGACATCGTGAAGGAGACCGAAAGCAGTTGGATCGTGGCCGGCAACACCGAGTTGAGCCAGATCACGCAGCAGCTTAAGGTGGAAATCGAGCCCGGCGACTATTCCACCGTGGCCGGGCTGCTGCTTTCGCGGCTGGGCCAGGTGCCGCGCGCGGGCGAAAAGCTGCATCTCGACGATGTGTCGCTGGAAGTGCTGGAAGCCAGCCACCGGACCGTGGTTAAAGTGCGGCTGCAAATGAATCGTCCCGGCGCCGCCCCCTCTCATGCCCGAAGCAACCCATAAATCCGGATTTGTCGCCCTCGTGGGCCGGCCCAATGCGGGCAAAAGCACGTTGCTCAATACCTTCGTGGGCGAAAAGGTTTCCATCGTCACCTCGACGCCCCAGACGACGCGCAATCGCATCCTGGGCGTGGCGAATCGCCCGGGCGCGCAGGTGATCTTCATGGATACGCCGGGCATTCACAAGCCACTTTCGCGCCTGAATGAACAGATGATGCAGTTCGTGCGCCAGGCGCTCGAAGAGCGCGACCTGGCCGTGCTGATCGTTGATGCGTCGGAACAGTTCGGCCGGGGCGACCAGTTTGCCGTGGACCTGATCCGGCAGTACTCGCCCAAAACCATCCTCGCTTTGAACAAAGTGGACCTGATTCGGAAGCCCCAGCTCCTGCCCTTGATGGATCGCTACGCGAGACTTTACAACTGGGAGGAAATCTTCCCGATTTCCGCGAAGCATAACGATGGGGTGGAGGCCCTGCTCGAGGCGATCATCGCCCGCTTGCCGGAAGGCCCTGCCTATTTCCCGCCAGAAACCTACACCGACCAGCCGGAGCGGTTTCTGGCCTCCGAACTGATTCGCGAGAAGGTGATCGCTCATACCCGTCAGGAATTGCCTTACGTGACCGCGGTACTTATTGAGGAATTCAGCGAGAGTCCGGAATTGACTCGCATCCGCGCCAGCATCATCGTCGAGAAGGAATCCCAGAAGCCCATCATCATCGGGGTGGGAGGCCAGCGAATCAAGCAAATCGGGAGCGCGGCCCGCACCGACCTCGAAAAGCTTCTTCCCCCGAAAGTGTTCCTGGAATTGTACGTCCGGGTCGAGCCCGATTGGCGCAACAGCCCGGGACTGGTGGCTGCGCTCGATTATCGCGGCGGCACATGATCGGTTTTCCAGACACGGCGCTGGGGCGGCTCGGCGAAACACCATGGATCCCGCTCAATCCGGTTGCGGTCTGACGGCGGGGAGTGGGCACGGCGCCCTTTTGCCTTGACCTGAGTTTTCTCTTGCCGTATCTTCAGCTTACGCCTTGGTCTGAGCGTCCCCAAGCTCCCTGGCGCAAGGGCTTTTTCATACTCGGCGCCGATTCGTTGCCCGAGTCGGACCTTACCTTCTGCCGGAAAGGAAGTGCAAGCCATGGCAGGTCACGCGCCTCGGTATTTCTCCTTTACTTTGGTTCTCGGAGCATGCCTCTGGGTCTGGGGCGGCCAGCCCCCGGATGCCCACGCCCAAAAGGGGAAGGGGAAGAACGCGCCGTGCTCGGCCTTTGCCGACAATTTCGACGGCACCAGCCTGAACGGCAACCTTTGGGTTGTCGCCAATGGCCGGGCGCCGGGTTACCTTGCCGGTTCGCATATCGGCTACTACCAGCCGGATCGGGTCTCGGTGAGCGAAGGGTACTTAAGAATTCGGCTGACGCAAGAATATGGCACCGTCGACGGGGTCGGGGGAATCATTTCGCGCGGCGGGATGATCTACTCGAAACAGAAATGCGGCTACGGAACGTACGAGTGGCGAGTCCGGATGTCCACCACCGCCCCTTCGCCCACCGACATCACGGGCGGCCCAGTGCCAGGCAGCGTCTCGGCAGGGTTCAATTATGTGAACAATTCTGAGACCGAAATTGATTTTGAGTTTTCTGCGAAGGACCCCGATATCCTTTGGATGGTGAACTGGTACAACACGGTTCCCGCGCGAGATCCGACTTCCCAGCATCAAACCTACTCCTACCTGCGCCCCTTTGATTCAACGACCTACTTCCACGACTACAAGTATGTGTGGGAGCCGGGGAAGATCACCTATTACGTGGATGGGGTGCCGACGGCGGTTCACACCACCAATGTGCCGAGCGCCGCGGCGTACTTCATGATCAATCATTGGGGAACGAATGGCCCCGGCTGGGGCGGCTACGCCTCGGTGGGAGTCACGCGGTACTACTACATCGATTCGGCGAAGTTCACACCCCTGTAGCGCCGCCACTCCAACCATCGTAGCGGCGACCTTCAGGTCGCCACGTGTCGGCCTCAAGGCCGACGCTACCTCACTTCCGCATATGCCCGATCGCGCATGGCCTTCATGTACGCGATGCTGTAGGCATAGCCGACGCGCGGGCCGCCCACCATTTCCGGCACATGGTCGGGAATCATCACGCCGTTGAACTTCACCTCGGCCAGCGTCTTCATGATCTTGTACATGTCCATGAAACCGTTGTCGATGAAGGTCTCGACGAAGTGGGGCAGGGGTTTGTCGATGTTGCGGAAGTGAATCTTGAAAAGCTTCTTCTGGCCGGCAAAATAGCGGATGGCGTCGAGCACGTCCATGCCGGTCAATTTGCCGCCTTCCATCCAGGTGCCGCAGCAGAGGCAGACGCCAACATTGGGGCTGTTGGCGATTTCGAGGGCGCGCCGGTAGCCCGCAATATTGCTGAAGATGCAGCGCGGCACGCCGCCCAGCACCGGCACCGGTGGATCGTCCGGGTGAATGCCGATGCGTACCCCCGTCTCTTCGGCGACGGGCGTCACCGCCTTGATGAAATAGGTATAGTTGTCCCAGATTTCCTGTTCCGTGAACTCGCGCCCGTGGGTCAGGGGCGCCTTGAATTCCTTCTGGTTCCAGTAGCCCGTGTCCGCGACCGCCAGATTGAAGGCCCGCGCCCTGGCCTTGCCGCGCGTGAACTCCGGCTCGGTGCTCCAGATGCCGTTCCCCATGTGCGCGTACGTGGTGTAATAGATGCCGACCCTGCTGATATTGCGCAGATAGGCCTTGTACTCTTCGATCTTCTCATCGCGCCCCGGCAGGTTGAGCGTGACTTCTTCCATGTTGTGCACGCTGAGGTTGCCGATATTCCAGATCTTGAGGCCGAAGCTTTCCACCTTCTCCTTCATGGCGGCGAAGTTTTCGAGCGTCGCGGTAGCCTTGTCCGTCCAGATGGTGACGTATTCCACCCCGAGTTGCTGGACAAACTGGAGGTCCTCGTCCTTCAATTCGGCCAGCGGCGCGCCGGGCATCTGCACGGCAATCTTGATGCCGGGGGGAATCTCCCGCAGCTTTGCCAGGGTCTGCCCGGTGCGCGAGATGAGCGCGGCACTTCCTGCGGCGCCTGCCATGGCGGTCTGGAGGAACTTTCTCCGATTCGTGGTGCTCATCGTGCCGGCCTCCTTTTGAATAGCGTCCTGCTAATCGCCGGGGGTAATCCCCAGCGACTTCATCTTGCGGTAGAGGTGGCTGCGTTCGAGGCCGAGGGCCTCGGCGGCGCGGCTGACGTTGCCCTGATTCTCTTCCAGTTTGCGCACGATGTAATCGCGCTCGTAGGCCGCGCGGGCTTCCTGGAGCGTGGCAAACGCCGCGCCGCGCGAGGCACTCGCCGCCCCGGCCAGCGGCTGGCCCTTGGCGTGCTCCTGGTAAAGCGCCGGCGGGAGGTGGCGCCGCTCGATCTTTTCGCCCGGCACCATGATGACCAGCCGCTCGATCAGGTTTTTCAGTTCGCGCACGTTGCCGGGCCAGCGGTACTTCGTCAGAACTTCCATCGCGGAATCGGCGAGGTGCTTGGGGCGGCGTCCGTACGACCTGGCGAATTCGTCCAGGAAGTGGGCGGCCAGCGCCGGCACGTCTTCGGCGCGCTCGCGCAGGGCGGGAACGTAGAAGGGAATGACGTTGAGACGGAAGAAGAGGTCCTCGCGGAAATTCCCCTTGCGAATCTCGTCTTCCAGATGCTTATTGGTCGCGGCAATGACGCGCACGTCCACGGTCAGGTTGGTTCCGGAGCCGACGGGCGTGAAGCGCTGCTCCTCGATGACCCGCAGGACTTTCGACTGCGTGCGCAGGCTCATGTCGCCCACTTCGTCGAGGAAGAGCGTGCCGCCGTCC
>CAZHKT010000056.1:0-22596 GCA_964533045.1 uncultured Acidobacteriota bacterium
AAAGAGGATGACCAGGTCCTGCGCGGTCTTCAGATGATCGGTGAGGGTGGTCAGCGCCGCGAGTTCGCTTCCCGGATCCGGCTGAACGAAATGCGCGGCTTGGCGGCGCATTTTGATGTCGCGCTCATTGACCAGATACAGTTGGGCGCCGTTCAGGCGGACGGCCTGTCGAATCTGGTTGGCGATCAGCGGATGCTGGTGCGTCAGGTCGTTTCCGATCACAAGAATGTGCTTCGCGCCGGCGATATCTTCCATGGTGGCGTAGCGGTCGGTGGCCTTCGCGGCCGAGAGCGCCCCCACCAGGCCGGAGTAGTCTGCGGTGCGGTGATGGTCAATGTTGTTCGTCCCCACCACCGTTCGCACGAAGCGCTGGAGCAGGTAGTTTTCTTCGTTGGTGGTCCGGTTCGAACCGATGACGGCCACCGCGTCCGAACCGCTGGCGGCGCGTATGGCCTTCAGTTTTTCCACGGTGAGCGTCAGCGCTTCTTCCCAGGAGGATTCTTCCTGCACGCCGCTGCGCCGGACGCGAGGCTGCGTCAGCCGGCCGTTGCTGTTGACGAAGTCCCAGCCGAAACGCCCCTTGACACAGAGGAACTCGCCGTTGATGCCAGAGCGATCGCGGTTATTGGCGCGAATGATCTCGTTGTTGCGAACGGAAAGAGTCGTTTTGCAGCCATCGCCGCAGTGGTTGCAGATGGTGCCGGTATAGGTGAGTTCCCACGGGCGCGTCTTGTAGCGGTAGCTTCCGCTGGTGAGGGCTCCCACCGGGCAGATGTCGATGCAGGCGCCGCATTCCTCGCACTCCAGATGATCGCCCTGGTTGGGAATAATCTCGGCGTGCGCCCCGCGGAACCCGATGCCCAGCGCGTTGACGTCCATGCCCTCGTCGCAGACGCGGATGCAGCGATAGCACAGGATGCAGCGGGGCCGGTCGTAATAAACGAGATTGGAGAATTTC
Organism: uncultured Acidobacteriota bacterium; assembly: GCA_964533045.1. Lineage (GTDB taxonomy): Bacteria > Acidobacteriota > Terriglobia > UBA7540 > UBA7540 > JACQNR01. The sequence continues at coordinate 959 of CAZHKT010000056.1, forward strand.
TTCTCCTCCTCATGCAGTTTGATTTCGAGGAAGCGCGTCTCCGCCGCGCCGTAACGGAAGACTGCGTCCTGCAGTTCGCACTCGCCGCCTTTGTCGCAGACCGGACAATCGAGGGGGTGATTGGTGAGCAGGAATTCCAGCATTGCCTTGCGGGCGTTGGTGACTTCGGCGGTTTCGGTGTGTACCACCATGCCGTTGCTGACGACCGTCGTGCAGGCGGTCTGGAGCTTCGGCATCTTCTCGATGGACACCAGGCACATCCGGCAGGCTCCCTGAAGCGACAGCCCTGGGTAGTAGCAGAAAGACGGGATCTCGATGCCCGCCAGTTTCGCGGCGTCGATGAGCAGGGTGCCCGCCGGTGCACTGACCTGCCTCCCGTCGATCGTGAATGTGACCAAATCTGCCATGGGACCAGCTCAGGTTTTACGTGACCGTGACCGATTTCTTCTCAAAGGGACATACTCCCCCTCTTAAATGCGCCTCAAATTCGTGCCGGAATTTCTTCACGATGCTGATGGTTGGCATCGCCGCGGCATCGCCCAGCGGGCAGAGCGTCTTGCCCAGGATGTTCATGGAGACGTCGAGCGCGGTGTCGATGTCCTCTGCCACGCCCGCATTGCCGTGGAACCGTTCGAGCAGCGTCTTGAGCCACGCCGTGCCTTCGCGGCAGGGGATGCACCAGCCGCAGGATTCGTGGGCGTAGAACTTCATGATGCGCCACGCGGCCTTGACCATGCAGGTGTCTTCGTCAATAAACACCACGCCGCCCGAGCCGAGCATGGAACCGATCTTGGCGAGTGAATCGAAGTCCATGGGCACGTCGATTTCATCCGCGGTCAGCACCGGACAGGAGGATCCGCCCGGAATCACGCACTTCAGCTGCTTGCCCTTCCAGACGCCTCCGCCCACCTCCTCCAGAATGCGTCGCAGCGGGATGCCCATCGGCAATTCGTAAATGCCCGGCCGGTTGATGTGGCCGCTGAGGGCGAACAGTCGCGTGCCGCCGTTGTTGGGCGTGCCGAGGCTGGCGTACCACTCGCCGCCATTCAACACGATGCTGGGCACGTTGCTCAGGGTTTCGACGTTGTTAATGATGGTGGGGCATCCGTAGAGTCCGACGACGGCCGGGAAGGGAGGTTTCACGCGCGGATAGCCGCGGTAGCCCTCGAGCGAATTGAGAAGCGCCGTTTCCTCGCCGCATTCGTAGGCGCCCGCGCCGGTGTGCGTCGCGAGATCGAAATCGAATCCCGAGCCAAGAATATTCTTGCCCAGGAATCCGCCCTGGTAGGCTTCGCCGATGGCCCGGTCCAGGATATTCATCAGGTAGCGGTATTCGCCACGGATGTAGATGAAGCCCTGTTTGGACCCGATGGCCCGGCCGGCAATGGCGATTCCCTCGATCAACTGGTGCGGATCGTATTCCATCAGAACGCGATCCTTGCAGGTTCCCGGTTCGCTCTCGTCGGCGTTGCAGACGACGTACTTGGGTTTGGGACTCTGCTTGGGGACGAAACTCCATTTCATGCCGGCATTGAAGCCCGCACCGCCGCGACCGCGAAGCGCCGACTTCTTGACCTCGGTGATGATGTCATCCGGGCTCATGGCCAGCGCCTTGCGCAGCCCTTCGTAGCCGCCGTGCTGCAGGACCACCTCCAGCCTGTCGACATGGGGGATGCCGAAGCGCCGCGTCAGGACTTTGACCTCCAGCGGGCTGCCCTTCATCGGATTGGAGTATTCAGCCATACGTTCAAAGTGACGCGGGACGAGTGACCAGTGACGAGAAACAAAGTCGGCAGGGGGCAGTCAGCAGTCCGCTGGCTTGGCAACCACAGGACTGGCGGCCCGATGCCTGATCTGTTTGGAGTTGTTGCCCGTCACTCGTCACTTGTCACTTCTTTTCAGCTTCTCAATCAGTTCATCCATCTTCTCGGGCGTCAGGTTCTCATAGTAGTCGTAGTTTACCTGGGCCGCGGGCGCGCCACAGCAGGCGCCCAGGCACTCCACTTCCTCGAGCGAGAACAGGCCGTCGGGCGTCGTTTGCTGGGGCCTGATGCCCAGTTTTTTCGAGCAATACTCCAGGATTTGCTCGCCGCCGCGCAGCATGCAGGAGATATTCGTGCAAACCTGGATGTTGAATTTTCCGATCGGATGGCGGTGAAGCATCGAATAATAGCCGATGTCTTCGATCACCTCGATGGGCCGCACGCCCACGCGCCGCGCGATCTCCTGAATCGCCTCCTCCGTGACATAGCCCTGCTCGTCCTGGGCAAACATCAGCAGGGGCACGATGGCCGAGCGCTTGACGGGGTAGCGCGCGATGACCGCATCGAATTTTTGTTTCAGTGCGTCGGAGAGCATCGAAACGCCGCTCGCTTACCGGTCAATTTCTCCCAACACCGTGTCCATGCTGGCGATGCAGGCCACCACGTCGGCCAGCAGGCAACCCTCAATCATTTTGATCAGGCTTTGAAGATTGGCGAACGAAGGTGCCCGGACGTGGCAGCGGAGCGGCCTGGGCGAGCCGTCGCTGACCAGATAGAACCCGATTTCCCCGCGCGGCGATTCGATGGCCTGGTAGACCTCACCCACCGGCGGTCGGAAGCCTTCCGTGACAATCTTGAAGTGATAGATCAAGGCCTCGATGGAGGTCTTCATGCTCTCGCGATCGGGCAGCACCACGTGGGGTGCGACGGCCTTGACCGGGCCTTCCGGCATGCCTTCCATTGCCTGGCGAACGATCTTGAGCGACTCGCGCATTTCGTCCATGCGCACCAGGTAGCGCGCGTAGACGTCACCTTCCTGGCGCGTGGGGATATTGAAATCGAATTTCTCGTAGCTCGAATAGGGGTTCGACTTGCGGATGTCCCATGCCACACCTGAGGCGCGCAGCGACGGGCCGGAGAGGCTCAACGCCAGGGCTTCCTCCCCCGTCAGACGCCCGACGCCCTTCGTCCGGCGCATCCAAATGGGGTTCTCCGTCAGCAGATCTTCGTACTCCTGAAGGCGCGGAGGGAAGAGGCTGACGAATCTCTCGACGCGTTTCAAGAAGCTGAGCGGGGGTTCCAGCGCCAGGCCGCCCACGCGAAAGTAGCTGGTCATCATGCGCTGGCCGGAGACGTGTTCAAAGATCTTGAGGATTTCTTCGCGCTCTCGGAACGTGTACAGGAACGGCGACATGGCGCCCAGTTCCAGTGCGTGCGTCCCCAGCCAGACCAGGTGACTCTGAATGCGCGTCAGCTCCGTCAGCAGGACGCGGACCCACTGTGCCTTGGGCGGTATTTCGAGCCCCAGCAGCTTTTCCACCGCCAGGCAGAAGCCCAGATTGTTGGAGAGCGGCGCCAGGTAATCCATCCGGTCAGTGAGCGTGATGCCCTGCGAATAGGTGAGCGCCTCGAAGGTCTTTTCAAAGCCGGTGTGCAGGTACCCGATGTCGAAAAGGGCGCGCACCACCGTCTCGCCGTCCAGTTCGAGCACCAGGCGAAGGACGCCGTGTGTGGAAGGGTGCTGCGGTCCCAGACTGAGAATGACCCGCTCTTCCTGCCCCGGGATTTTTTCCAGCGTAATGGCCATCTAGCGGTATCCCGTCGTCGGGTAGTCCTTGCGCAGGGGGTGCCCTTCCCAGTCCTCGGGAAGGAGAATTCGCCGGAGAAACGGATGTCCTTCAAACTGGATTCCCATCAGGTCGCACACTTCGCGCTCGAAGGAGTTGGCGCCGGGCCAGACAGAAACCACCGACTCGATCCGGGGATCGTCACCCGGAAGCCGGACTTTGAGTCGCAGCACGGACGGCGGCGAAAGCGACCGCAGGTGGTAAACGACCTCAAAACGGGGTTCAGCTGGGTACAGGTCCACGGCCGTCACATCAGAGAGGTATTTGAAATTCAATTCGGGCAAGTCGCGAAGGAATTCGCAAACCGCGCGCAGTCGTGAGGGTTGCAGGTAGAGGGTAACTTCGCCCCGGAACTCGCGCGCCTCCACAATGGCCTGGGGATCCCATTCGCGAATCTTCTGGAAGGCCGTATGCGTTTCGAAGGATTCCGGCATGGTCTTCTTAAAACCTGCGTCCGGCGTGGCGGGCTGGCTGAAAGCAGAATCACGCCTCCCCGCCGGTGGAGCACAACTCAGGACACCCACTCGGTCGCGCCTATTGGCTCCAGTCCAGCGCGCCCTTTTTCCAGATGTAGACGTATCCCGCAAAGAGAACGGCGATGAAAATCACCATCTCGATGAATCCAAACCAATTGAGACTTTTGTAAACAACCGCCCAGGGAAACAGGAAAGCAACTTCCACATCGAACAAAATGAAAAGCATGCCCACCAGGTAGAAGCTGATGGAGAATTTCTCCCGGGCGTTTCCGACGGGCGGGATTCCGCACTCATAGGGGGCATTCTTGACCCTCGACGGCCGGCGAACACCCACCCAGCTCGACAGGCCCATCAGGACCAGCGCCAGTGCCACAACGATCACCATGTGGAGGAGGATGGGGTAGTAATCTTGAATCATTTCAATGCGTTACGGGCGACAATCGCTTTGAGTTGACCAAACAATATACGAAGCGCTGGCGAGGGGTGTCAAGTTTTTTCTTGCCTGTCGTAGGGTTCCACACTAACATCTGCCGCAGGGTCGTTCAGTCGGGCTGAAAGCGAAGGGTACAAGCTATGGTGACCGGTTTTAACACCGACATAAAGCACGAGGGCGTGGTCTTTCACATCCAGACGGAGCCGAGAAAAGAAGGCGGGATCGAGACGACCGTCTACGTCCGGGGGGCTGTTATCCATTCTCTAAAGACCTCCCAGAAGGAATTCCTCCAATCTCCTGAATATACCGATGACAAATTCAAACGCCTCCTCGAAGACCAACACCGCCTGGTGATCGGCCGAATCCGTTCGGGCGAAATTGCGCCCGCGGCGCCCGCCAGATCCTGAACCGGAGACCCCGCGGCCATGACCATTCAAGTCAACGGCGAGTCCCGGCAAGTTCCGGAGGGGCTGACGGTGGGCGGCCTGCTCCGCGAACTCGGCTTCCCGGCGGACCGGGTCGCGATTGAAAGGAACCTGGAGATCGTCCCTCGCAGCCAATGGGAATCCACCACGGTTCAGGCCGGTGACCGGTTCGAGATCGTTCATTTTGTAGGCGGCGGGCTGAATCTCGGCTAGAATTTCTACTGCGCCTGAGCATGAATCCTCTTTCTCCCGAAACGCCGACTCAAATCCTGATCACCCTGCTAATTAAGCTGGGTGTCGTTGCCTCCCTTGCCAGCATCACGGCCCGCTTCGAGCAGTTTCGCCGCTTGCTCTATTTCGAGCAGAGGAGTCCCCGCCAGAAGATCGCGTTTGCTCTTTATCTCGGCATCCCCTTTATGCTGGGAGTTCTGACCCGCCTTTCCGGCCGCGGCAGTTATCCCGGCGGCGATCTAAGCCTGGAAATGACGGTGGTGGCAGGATTGCTGGGCGGAACCATCGTTGGCCTGATCGTGGGCATGATGGTCAGTCTGCCGGCCGTGCTCATCGGGCATGAAATTCTGGCGGCGCCGCTCGCCGTGCTCTACGCCGTCGCCGCCGGAACGGCCCGCTGGGTCTGCCCGGAAAAGGAAGAGGTTTGGAAATTCTCGCCTTTTATCGACCTCAGTCTTTACCGCTCCATCAAACGGCACTTCACGCACCCGGCGATGAACTGGCAGGTACTTTTCTTCCTCATCTGCGTCGTTCTGGAGATCACGCGCATCCTGGTCGGCGGCCTTGCACCGCGGCTGCTGTTTCATCTCGACTCGCCGGTGTTCTGGGTCAAAGGCATGATTGTTCTCGGAACCGTCATCGCCGTGGGTCTGCCCGTTCGCATCTGGAACAACACGCGCATCGAACGCAAATTGGAGGAACAGGAGCGCCTGCTCATTCAGGCTCGCGTGGATTCGCTCATCAGCCAGATCAATCCGCACTTCCTTTTCAACACGCTCAATACGGTGTCCTCGCTGGTCCGGTTCGATCCGGATACGGCGCGCGAGGTCATTTTGAAGCTCTCAAATATTCTTCGCCGGCGTCTTAAGACCCAAATTCACTTCCTGACGCTCAAAAAGGAACTGGAGTTTATTGACGATTATTTGGACATCGAGGTGGTTCGGTTCGGGAAGGATAAGTTGAAGATTCGCAAGGAGATAGACCCGGATGCACTGGACCTTGTGGTTCCCAGCATGATACTCCAGCCGCTAGTCGAGAACGCCATCCGGCATGGCATCGGCCCCAAGATTGAAGGCGGAACCATTACCCTCCGGGCCCGGCGGCAGAAACGCAAGCTCGTCATCGAAGTGATCGACGACGGCATCGGTATTCCGGAGGACCGCCGCGCCGATATCCTGGAGTCGGGCATCGGCCTGAGCAACGTGCATGAGCGGCTTCAGGTGCTCTATACGCGCGAATTCTCCTTCACCGTGGATAGCGCTCCTGGAAAGGGAACTTCTATCCGTTTGGAAATCCCTGAAGTGGTGGGGCCAGAGACTCAGCCGGCCGCGGACTCCGTGGTTGCCGGTCGCAGTTGAACCCCGGTTCTTCCACAAACCTTTCGAACCGACTGAGGGGCTGTGCTACTATCAAGAGTCTCTTGACAGGGCAGCAGGAACGAAGGGTCTTGGCTGCAATTCCGCCTGCAAGGAGCACGAAACCGTATGGCCAAATCCCGCCGGAAGCGTCCCCCGCGTTCTATGAGCATGATCGAGCCCCGGCTGCGCAGCATCTACATGGGCTTCTACAAAGAGAGCTACTTCAAGCCGAGCGCCCTGGACCTGAAGACCAAAGAACTCATCGCTATCGGCTGCTCGCTGATTGCCAAGTGCGAGGGCTGCATTCAGGGCCACATTAAGAAAGCCCTGGAACTGGGAGCGACCAAGGAAGAGATCAGCGACGCCATTGCGGTGGCCATCGGCATCGCCGCGGCCAGCGTATTGGACGAATCGGACAAGGCCGCGATCAAACTCGACCTGCATCATTTTGAGTAAGGCTGTGGTCTTGGGCGGGAGCCAGCGTTCCGCGGGCAAGCGATTCACCCAGCCCATCGTTTGAAACTGAGATCTTCTGCGTGGACTACCGCGTCGTCGCCAGCCTCTTTCTCCTTCTGTTTATCGGCGTCGCCGACAACCAGATTATCGCCGCCCTGCTGCCGTCGCTGGTGAAATCCTTCGACATCACGATCGCAACCGCCGGTTTGCTCATTACTTGTTATTCCGTGGCGGCGGCGACGGCGGCGTTTTTGTCCGGATCGCTTTCCGACCACTTCGGCCGGCGCCGTTTCCTGATGGCGGGCATACTGGTTTTTGCCTTGGCCTCGTGGCTCACGTCGCGAAGCACGACCCTGCCCGAAGTCCTGGCGGCGCGCGCTCTGACGGGACTGGCCGCCGGCACTATCTCGACCTGCGCCATCGCCTTTGCCGGTGACTGGTTCGCCTACGCCATCCGCGGGCGCGCCGTCGGGCTGATTTCCACCGCTTATTTTGCCGCGCCGGTGGTGGGGGTTCCGGTCGCCGCGCAGATTGCGGACCGCTTCGGCTGGCGTACGGCCTTCCTGACGGTCGCCGCTGCCGCGGGCCTGGTGGCGCTGTTGGCCCTCCTGCTTCCCGAGGACGCCCACAGTCCCGAGCCTTCAAGCCAGCGGCTCCGCACCACCCTGCGTGCTTTCGGTTCGATTCTGCGCCGCCGGGATGCGGTCGCGGCGCTGCTGATCGGTTTTCTGGTATCCGGCGGTCTGGTGGGTTTTGTGGCCTTCATCGGCCAGTGGTTGCACACCCACTTCGACGTCCCGACGCGCACCATCGGCTGGGTTTTCATGCTCAGCGGCCTGGTGGCGGTGGCGAGCGCGCCCCTGGGCGGCCTGCTTTCCGACAGGCTCGGCAAGCGCAGCATCTCGATTTCGAGCAATGTGCTTTTGGCTGGGGCGGTTCTGGTGATGCCGTTTTTCGACTGGGGGGTCGCGTTGCTGGTGGTCTTCGCCGCTGCCAGCCTGGCAGCGGCTTTCCGCCAGGGGCCGCTCACCGCACTGATGACCGAGATGGTGCCCCCTGCCCAGCGCGGCTCTTTCATTGCGCTTCGCAATATCGCTTCTCAACTGGGCATTGCCGCCGCCGCGACGCTGGGTGGAATGCTTTACGAGTGGCGCGGCTACGCAGCGGTGACCACGATGTGCGCGGTCATGACCGCGCTGGTGGCCATCCTGCTGGCGACGCATATTGCCGAGCCGGCCCCTGACGCGAGGCCCGCATGACCCTTTCGCCGCGACTGCGCAAGACGCTGCGCCGGCTGGCGATCCTGCTGGTGTCGATCGCGGTAATCTTCTTCTTGGTTGTCGTGCCGGGATTCTTCTCGCACATCCTGACGCACGGCGGTTTCCATTATCCCGATCCGAACAACGGCAAGGCGCCGATCTCTTACGGCATGAAGTCGCGCTGGGCGGAGTTCCGTTCGAGCGACGGCGTGAGGCTGAAGGGCTGGTATCTTCCGGCCGAAGGCCCCCCGCGGGGCACGATCATATACTGCCATGGCCTCAACCGCAGCAAGGTGGAGATGCTCCCCCGCGCCCAGTTCGGCCACGAATTGGGTTATAACGGCCTGTTGTTTGACCTGCGGCATCACGGCCAAAGCGGCGGGGACGTAACGACTCTGGGCTACAACGAGCGGCTCGATGTGCTGGCGGCGGTGCGCTACGCGCTGCAAGAGGAAAAGGCGGAGCGCCCCGTCGTCCTCTGGGGCGTATCGATGGGCGCGGTGGCGTCACTGATGGCCGCAGCCGATTCGCCGGATGTCGCGGCGGTGATTTCCGATAGCGCTTTCCTTTCGCTCAAGGACACGGTGCGCCACCACTGGAAGCTGTATATCCCCCTGCCGTCGTTTCCCATCGCCGAAGAAGTGATCTGGGCCATCGGCTGGCGGGGCGGATTCCCGCCGGCGGACCTGGATGCTGCTCGGGCCGTCGAGCGCCTCGGCGCTTGCCCGGTATTGTTTGTTGCGGTCGATGGAGACCGCCGCATGCCTCCCGGCATCGCTCAGACGCTCTACGCACACGCTTCCAGCCCGCACAAAAGAATCGTGGTTCTGCCGGGAAAACGTCATGGCGAGGGATTCAACCAGGCACGCGAGGCCTATTCCGCGGCCGTGCGGGAATTCCTGGCCGGGGTCGAAACCCGCTGAGTCCCTTCCGTCCGGTTTGGGCAGTCTTGCGTCCAATCACTCGACAAGAAGTGGTAGAATCCGCTTTCTTGAATCTCAGCGACGGGAGACTTCCGAATGAAGATTCGACTGATGATCGCCCTGGCCTGGGTGCTGTGCGCGACAGCCGCCGCCGAGCAGCCGGCCAAGCCTCGCTTTGTTGCCGAAGACGGCGCGGCGGAAGAACGGGGCGGCGCACGCGTGCTCTACTGGGACACCCAAGCCAACACGTCTGCCGGCCAGTTGGCCATCGAATACGGCCGGCCGGAGTGGAAGAAGGACTACGAGGATCCAGCCAGGTTTGACTCCTTCACCAAGGGCAAGGTCTGGCGCATGGGCAAGAATTTCTGGACGCTGCTCGACACGTCGCTGCCGCTCCGGATTTCGGGCAAGCGCGTGGCGCCGGGTTACTACTACCTGGGGCTTCGCCGCTCCGCCGATGGCGCCCACTGGACGCTGGCGTTCTTCGATCCCGCGCCGCTGCGCGCGGCACGCTCTGACGGATTCCTGATCAACAAGGCGACGATGGCCTTTGAAGTTCCGGTGAAGGTCGAGTCCTCCCAGCAGATAGCACCCCAGTTGACAATCTCGCTGGCGTATGATGAAAAGACTCCCGCCCGTGTGACGTTCAAGCTGGCGTGGGGGAACTTCAGGGCCACGGCGCCCGTCGAAGTATCGCTGGCGGAGTAAGAGAGACTTGGTGCTTCCCCGCAGACCTTCGTGGCGCGGAGGCCGCGCGGGAAGGGTGGTGCATTGCAAGTAACTATTCCATCGGGGGGCACCTCGTAGCGGCGGCCTTCAGGCCGCCACCAGGACGTGTCGCCCTGAAGGGCGACGCTACGTCCCGCTCGGCCGAAACCACGGGGGAGACCACGAAGGGCATCCGCCACTGTCAAGAACCGCTAGATGCACCACGCTAGTTCCCAAAATAAGAGGTTGTGCCATGAAATCCTTTCCCATCGTCAGAGTTGCGATCCTGCTGGGGCTCGCTTCGGCGGCGGGGTTCCTCGGTGCGGCGGACAAACCTGCCAGCAAGGGCATCAGCAGAGTTCGCCTGCTTGCGTCCATTAAAACGCTCGCCTCGGACGAATTCGAGGGCCGCGCACCCGCCTCGCGCGGCGAAGAAAAGACCATCCAATACCTCACGGAGCAGGCCAAGGCCATCGGCCTCGCGCCGGGGAATCCCGACGGCACCTATGTGCAGAAAGTTCCCATGCTGGGCATCACGGCTGATCCCTCCATGCGGCTCAAGTTTACTTCCGCCGGTGGCGGCCAGACGATGGACCTGGCCTTCAGCAAGGACTTCATGGCCTGGACCAAACACGAGGCGCCGGAGGTTTCGATCGACGCCCCCATGGTCTTCGTGGGATACGGCATCGTGGCCCCCGAATACCAGTGGGATGATTACAAGGGTGTGGACGTGGCGGGCAAGGTGCTCGTCATGTTGGTTAACGACCCGGCCGTGCCCGACCCCAAGAATCCGGGCGCGCTCGACGAGAGCCTCTTCCGCGGCAAGGGGATGACCTACTATGGCCGCTGGACGTACAAGTTCGAGATTGCCGCGCTCAAGAAGGCGGCCGGCTGCCTGATCATTCACGAAACCGGCCCCGCCGGTTATCCGTGGGAGGTCGTGGGGAACAACACGGGCGAACGCTTCGACCTGGTGTCGACGGACCGCGGCATGTCGCGCGCCGCGGTGGAAGGATGGATCACTTACGACAATGCGAAAGCTCTCTTCGAAATGACGGGCCGCGACCTCGAATCGCTCAAGAGAATGGCGCTCGACCGCAGTTTCCGCCCCGTGGAATTGGGTGCGACCGCCTCGCTCACCATTCGCAACACCATCCGCCGCATCGATTCCGCCAACTTCGTGGCCAAGCTGCCCGGCCGCGATGCCAGGGTGCGGGACGAGTATGTGATCTACACGGCTCACTGGGATCATCTCGGCCTTGGACCGGAAGTGAACGGCGACCGGATCTATAACGGCGCGCGCGACAACGCCACGGGCGTGGCGGGCATCCTGGAGATTGCGCGCCTGATGGCGGCCTCGCCCCCGCGGCGATCGGTCCTCTTCCTTTCCGTCACGGGGGAAGAGCAGGGCTTGCTGGGGGCGCGCTACTACGCGGAGCATCCGCTCTATCCGCTGGCCAGGACTCTGGCGGTGATCAATCTGGATGTCACCAACACGCTGGGACGCACCCGCGACTTGACGGTGGTCGGGCTGGGTATGTCCTCGCTCGACGACGAGATCATCCAGGCGGCGCGCGAGCAGGGCCGTGTCGTGATTCCCGACCCCGAGCCCGAGAAGGGCTATTACTACCGCTCCGACCACTTTGAATTCGCCAAGCAGGGGGTGCCCGCGCTCGACCCCAAGGAAGGCGTGGACTACATCGGCAAGCCGCCCGGCTTTGGCCTTGAGGCGCGCCGCCGGTTCACCGCCCAGGATTACCATAAGCCTTCCGATGAAGTGAAGCCAGACTGGGACTTGAGCGGGATGGTGGAAGATTTGCAGCTCTTCTGCACCGTGGGCATGCGCGTGGCCAATGGAAAAGGCTATCCCGTGTGGAAGCCCGGAACCGAGTTCAAAGCCCGGCGCGAAGCCATGCTGGCGGGGGCGAAGTAGAAGTCAAAAGATAGAAGCTGGGAATCTGTCTGCGACTCACAACCCACAACTCACTCTCGATGGCTGACTGATTCAAGGGAGGCTCCTATGTCCAATGAGGCTACCGTCTCATCTTTCAAGTCGCTGCTGCGCCGCGTCCTTGCGTTCATGGGCGTGCTGATCGTGGGCCGCTTTGTGCTGGAAGTCGCCGGCGTACCCGAGGCCGTCACGCGCTACTTTTCCTCGACGGCGGGCATCTTCTTGGCCGCTATTTACCTGGCCGCGGTGGGCCCGCTGCGCGGCGGTCTGCGAAGGCTGAGGGATATTCCGCTGCCCGCGCTGATCCTCTCCGCCGGGACGGTGGGACTGGTGGTGGTACTCACCGTGATCTCCGCCTTGCTTCGCCTCGAGCGCAGTCACTTTGCCGTCAAGGAAGACTTTGAGAGCATGACGAACTTAGGCAAGCACCTGCTGGGGCACCTCATCGAGCTGGCCGCCTTCTTCGTGCTCACCGCGCTCATCATGGCCGCGATCCAGACCATGTGGCGCTGGCCGGTAACGGTGGGGCCCGCGGCGTTCATCGGTGCCCTGGTCATCATCCGGTTTACCGTGGAAGTGATGGGCGTGGAGCCCACCCGCACCGCGCCGTGGAGTTCGACGCTGGCGGTGCTCGTCTCCGCCTTCTTCCTGGGCGCGATGTCGCACCGCGCCGGATACACAACGGCTCGGTCATTGCTCTGGCCGGCCTTCGCCATCGCCTTCTTCTGGCGATTCTTCATTCTGCTGGTGACCCTGCTGAGCGCCTTCGTGCCGTTTTTCAAGACTCACTTTTTCGACCCTGCCCAGGGGCAGGTGGCCTGGAGGCTTCTGCGCTTCATCGGCGGCGGCGTCCTGCTCGAAGGCGTGATCGTGGGTCTGCTCGTCTGGGGTATTGCGGTATGGATTTCGCGCGCCACCCGGCCGGCGGAGGCATAGTTGGTGGGGCGGAGCACGGCCATCGTGGTCGTGAAGCAGCACGGGCGGGACGCCCGTGCTACGTTTGCGCCAGCACCCGCGCGTAGAGCTTCTCGTACATGGGAATGATCTTGCCCGTGCAGAAATCGGCCAGGGCGCGGCGTCGCGCGGCGCCGGCCATCTTTTTCTGAAGTTCCGAGTCGGAGAGAATTTCGATCGTCCGTGCCGCCATGGTTTCCACGTCGCGCGCCGGCACCAGGAATCCCTCCACGCCGTCGGTCACCACTTCCGGCACGCCGCCCACCCGCGAGCAGACGGCGGGCACGCCGCAGGCCATGGCCTCCAGCGCCGCCAGGCCGAACGATTCCAGATCGCTCGGCAACAGCATGACATCCGCCACATTGAGCAGGTCCGCCACCTGGTTCTGCTTGCCCATGAAGATGACGTCCCCTGCCAGGCCCTTTTCGCGCACCAGCCACTCGGCGGTGGCGCGATCCGGGCCGTCCCCGATCAGCAGCAGTTTGGCGCGCAGTTGCCGGCGCACGCGGCTGAAGATTTCCACCACGTCCGTCACGCGCTTCACCGGCCGGAAATTGGAAAGGTGGACGATGACCTTCTCATCATCCTTGGCAAACTCAGCGCGGCGCGCGCGGCCGAGCGCGGGCTGGAAGACGTCGCAGTTGACGAAGTTGGGAATGACCTCGATCTCGCGCCGGGGCTGAAATTCGCGGATCGTCGTATCCCGCAGGTAATGGGAGATGGCGGTCACGCCGTCGCTCTGTTCAATGGAGAAGCGCGTGATGGGCAGGTAGGAGCGGTCCATGCCGACCAGCGTGACATCGGTGCCGTGCAGCGTGGTGACAAAGGGGAGCCGGCGCGATTCGAGCATGGCGCGCGCCAGAAAAGCGCTCACTGAGTGCGGAATCGCGTAGTGCACGTGCAGCACGTCGAGCGATTCGTTGAGGGCGACGTTGTGCATCTGGGTGGCGAGGGCCAGCGTGTAGGGCGGGTGATCGAAGAGCGGGTAATTCAGCATTTCCACTTCATGGAAGTGGATGCGCTCGGCCGCCTCCGTCATGCGCACCGGGACGGCGTAGCTGATGAAGTGGACTTCGTGGCCGCGGGCCGCGAGTTCCAGACCCAATTCGGTGGCCACGACGCCGCTGCCGCCGTAGGTGGGATAGCATGTGATGCCGATCTTCATGCGGGTGGGTCCGGCTAGGAGGGGGCGCCGGGCTTCTTGGGCGCCGCGTCCTTTTCCGGGGGCTGGCTGCCCAGGATCAGGATGTCGGTTACCTCGCGCCGGTCGTTCTTGACCTCGTAGTAGACAATGATGTTGGTGCCGGGGGTCAGCTTCGAAACCCGGGTTCGTTTGCCGCCCGGCTCATTTACTGAAAAATTACCATTTACCTTGAAGTATTCAGTGTAGGAGCCTTCGACGGCGTCCACCAGCAGCAGCTTGCGCTTGGTGTCCACCGACTGCACCTTGCCGCTGAAGGCCTGGCGGTGGGTGCCGCCGGCGATCTTTCCGATCAGCGGGACCTTGGTGCTGCGATTCTCATCCTGGGCGAAGAGGTCGGCGGCCGTCGCCGCGACCAGAATGGTCGTCAGAATCCCAACGCCCAGGAAGCGGATGGCGCGCATGGCGGCCTCCGGGAAGGGGAGTCGCGTGCGGGACGGCGCGCGGGCGTGCCGCCTCCTGCTCATAGTAGGAAGGCCCTCTGGGGCTGTCAAGACCATCGCTCGCCTGCGGGCGCGGAGGCTATGCTTCTTCGGGCAGTCCGTCGCCGTTGCTTTCGCTGCGCTTCTCGCCGTCCTTGTACATGTAGCGCACCGCCGATTTCATGATGAGGAGATTGGGTTCTTTGGCGCGGTGAATCTTGATGCAATCGCGATCGTACCATTCCAGCACGCCGCGGATGATTTCGCCGCCGTCGAGCACCACCACCATCGGGGTGCGCGCCTGCATCTGCTTGATGTAATAGAAATTTTCGGCGTTGGTCTGGTCCGGCGGGGCGGGCTTTTTGCGCTGCAAGCGGCCGCCCATCTGGTCTTGCACCTCGGAAAGTGTCGGTCGGATCAGTTTGCGGTTCACGTTTTCTAACTCCTTGCTCCCGAATTCTGTTGCTTTGAATTCCACGCCCTTCCCCTCGCCCGGGACCCGCATCTCAGGAGAACATACGCCATCCTCGGGCGTTGGCGATTCATGCGTCTTGGAGTCAAGCCGAATGCGGGAGTTATTCTTGACTGAATTCAGATTAGCATAGCCCTATTTCGTGCGCAAACAGAAACGGCCGGCGCCTAGCGCGTCGCGGGAGCCTTCCCCCGGGCGCCCAGCAGGTCGAGCGCCAGACCTTCCAGCCCCAATTGCTGATTCACGTTTCGCACCTGCAGGCGCACGGCTTCGTCCAGACCTTCCTTGAGGCGGTCGATCCCCGCCAGCCCCAGCGCTTCGGCCCAGCTGCCGAGATGCGGCAGCAGGTCCAGGTTGGCCACGGGAGCGGCTTTCCCGAACTCCGCCACCAATGCCAGGTCGCGCAGCAGGTGATAGCCCGCTTCCAGCGTCGCTTCGAATTCCTCGCGCTTTTCGGTGAGGGCGCGGGTGGCATTGAACAGTGCATCCCAGTCGGGTTCCCGGCGGGCGCCGGCGCGCGTGCGGGCCAGCGCATCGAAGTAAGCTGTCCAGGGTTGCCGCTGGCGCCCGTAGGCGGCGGCGTCGAACGTCTTCGCGGCGCCGACGCTGCCCGCTGCGATGCGCGCCGCCAGTTCCTGCTGCGCTTTGGGAATACGCCCTTCCTTCGAGATCAGTTCGCGGATCAACGCGTCCTCCACCGGCAGGAAAGGAATGCGCAGGCAGCGGGAGCGAATCGTGGGCCGCAGCGCCGAGGCGTTCGAACAAATGAGGATGAGGGTGGTGGTTTCCGGCGGTTCTTCCAGAACCTTGAGCAGCAGGTCGACCGCCTGCCAGTGGATCATCTGGGCCTCATCAATAATGAAGACGCGCCGGGAAAGCTCGAAGGGGCGGCTATTCGCCGTCGAACGAAGCTGGCGGATCTGCTCGATCAGGATGAACTTGGTGAGGGGCGCGATCAGTTGCAGGTCGAAATAGACCAGCCCTTCGGAGCGGCGCGTGGCATCCTTCATCTCCCGGCGGCGCTCCAGGTCTTCGCGCGCGGCAGCGAGCATCGCGCCGGCCTTCTTGCAAGGCTGACAGCTTCCGCAGGCGTCGCCCGACGGCTTGCGCCCCGCGCAGTTCAGCGACTTCGCCAGCTCGATGGCCAGCGTCTTCTTGCCCACCCCATCCGGCCCCGCGAACAGCAGGGCGCCCGGTATCCGGCCGGAGGTCAGCAGGCCGCGCACCGTTTCGACAGCCTTCGGATTCCCAATAAAGGATTCAAAACTCATAGGTTCTGTAGATGGCTCGGTGACGCGTCTACCCGATGGGGGACGGGCGAGGCGCCCGTGCTAGGTTCGATGGGGATAGACGGCGCACCGCGCAATATGTACCTCGATCCTTTATTTTCAATAACATCGTGGCTTCGTTCCGCATATTCACGAGTGACTTCGCAGGAATTCATCCACCCTCGCTGCCACGTCCGCCCAGACGATATCCACCGGCCGGTTGGCGCTGATCATCTTCACGCGGCGGGGATCGCGGGCGGCGATCTCCCGGTAGCCCCGCCGCACCCGACGGTGGAAAGCCAACCCCTGCGCTTCGAAACGCCCCTGTCGTGACCGCTGACGGGACTCGCGGCCGTGGGCACGTCGCAGGGCACTGCCGGGCGGCATATCGAGGACGATCGTCAAATCTGGCTGGGTCTGGCCGCAAATCGCCCGGTCGAAGGCGCGCACGACATCCACGCCGAGCTTGCGACCGTAGCCCTGGTAGGCGAAGGAGGAGTCGTTATAGCGGTCGCTCACCACCACTTCGCCGCGGGCCAGGGCCGGCCGCACGACTTCGGCCAGGTGCTGGGCGCGGGCGGCGTACATCAGCGCCAGCTCGGCCAGCGGCGCCAGCCGGCCAGTTTTCGAGGCCAGCAGGATGTCGCGCACCCGCTCGCCGGTGGCCGTCCCGCCCGGCTCGCGCGTCGCGCACACGCGGCGTCCGCGCCGGCGAAGCTCCTCGACCAGGAGGCGGAACTGGGTGCTCTTGCCCGTGCCATCGATTCCTTCGAGCGTGATGAAGATGCCGTGCCGTTTCATTCGAACCCTGCCGGAATCAGGAGGATGAGGCATCATACCACCGCCTCCAGACCGCGAGAAGGCGAGATTGCAGGCCGGGTCGCCGCCGGGAATCAAAAGGTCCGATGCTTTGTTTTCAACAACATCGTGGCGCCGTTGCGGGTATCCGCCCGGTTCGCCGGCGCGGCCGGCCGTCGCCACCGTATAGGCTAGCATACTTGCTTCTCCCGGTCAAGGCCCCGCCGAGCGGGCCGGCGCCTGGCCGCCCGCCGGCGGCTTCACGCCCCCCTTCTACAGGCGCGGGCTAAAGAGCGGCGCTGACGGCGGGGCGTACCGCGTGCCCTCGGTCGCGCCTGATGCTAGAATGGCAGGCCGCTGAGGTTGCGATGGCTTCGGAAATTGCTGACAACCTGGGCCGGGTGCGCGAACGCATCGCCGCCGCCTGCCGCCGCGCGAAACGGTCTCCTGATGCGGTGCGTTTGATTGCCATCTCGAAGACCTTTTCCACAGAACGCATCCGCGAAGCTTACCAGGCAGGGCAGCGGGATTTCGGCGAGAATCGCGTCCAGGAAGCGGCGGCCAAGCGCCCGGCGCTGGCGGATGTGGCCGCCACCTGGCACCTGGTGGGCCACCTGCAATCGAACAAGGCCCGGCCCGCGCGCGAGCTTTTCCAGTGGATTCATTCGCTCGATTCCGTGCGGCTGGCGGAGCGGCTCGACCGCATCCCCGCGCCCGGAGGCGAAAAGTTGCCGGTGCTCATCGAGGTGAACCTGGGCGGGGAAGCGACGAAGTCTGGCGCGGCAGAGGCGGAAGTGCCATTCCTCGCCGCGGCGATGAGCGCGATGCGGACCCTCGAGGTGCGCGGCCTGATGACCGTTCCGCCTTTTCTCGAAGACCCGGAGCAGGTCCGACCGTACTTTCGCCGCCTGCGCCGGCTGGCGGAATCCCTCGCGACACGAAATCTTCCAAACGTCTCCATGCAGGAACTCTCGATGGGCATGAGCCACGACTTTGAAGTCGCCATTGAAGAGGGAGCGACGATGGTGCGCGTGGGAACGGCGATCTTCGGGAAGAGGACGGATGGCTAAGGGCCGGCTGAAGACGGACAACCGACAACTTCCCATGGCGGACTTCAAGGTTGAATCCGATGCGGTTTCTTTCTGGCTGCGGGTGAAGCCGCGTGCCCCGCGCGACCGCTTGAAGTGGGGGACGGGCGGTGAACTGGTTCTGGAACTCCACGCCCCTGCGGTGGAGGGCGCCGCGAACGCGGCATGCCTGGATTTCTTTGCCGCCGCGCTGCGAGTGCCGAAGGCTTGCGTGGAATTGGCGGCGGGAGACAAATCGCGGCGCAAGCTGCTGAAGATTTCCGGCCGATCCGGAGAAGCCATGAAGACGCAAATCGAAACCTTGGCGGGCGCAGTTCGGAGGAGTGCTTGAGCCTCAGGCAACGCTGGCAGGAAATCCGCACCGGCTTCGACCGGCCCTTCTGGGTTGCCAATTTCACCGAGCTATTCGAACGTCTCTCCTACTACGGCTCGAGTGCCGTGCTGGCCATCTATCTCACCGAACAGCTTCATTTCTCCAAGGAACTCGCCGGCTGGATGGTGGGAACTTACGGATTTGTCGTGTGGTTCCTGCCGGTGCTGGGCGGCACGCTGGCGGACCGTTTCGGCTTTCGCAGGGCGCTGATGTTCGCCTATTTCGTGATGAGCCTCGGCTATTTTCTGCTGGGCTCGCTTGCCGCGCCGTGGATGCAGGCGCTGCGCGCGACGCTCGGCGACAAATATCTGGTGTTCGGCATTCTGATGATTCCGGCGCTCGGTCCGGCGGTGGTGAAGCCCTGCGTGGCGGGCACGACGGCGCGCGCCTCGCGCGAAAACGTGCGCGCCATTGGTTTTTCCATCTACTACACGATCGTGAACGTCGGCGCCACGCTTGGCCCCATCGTCGCCTGGCTGGTGCGCAAGAAGCTCGACCTGGGCATGGAGAATGTTTTTCGCGTCTCCGCCCTGAGTGTCTTCCTGATGTTCCTCTTTACGTTCGTCTTCTACCGCGAGCCCGGGCAGCCCGGAGAAAGGAAAGTAACCAGCGTGGCCGCGGCGCTCGGCAACATGATCCTGGTGCTCCGAAATTTCCGGTTCGTGCTGTTCCTGCTGATCTTTTCCAGCTTCTTCGCCGTCTTCTGGCAGGAATTTGTCGCCGCGCCGCTCTTCCTTCGTGGCTACGTGGATCCCAACGCTGACGTGGACCTGCTGCTTTCCGTGGATCCGCTGGCAGTGATCTGCCTGCAAATTCCCATCAGCTTCCTGACGCGGCGCATGAAGGCCTTCACCGCCATGACGCTCGGCCTGCTGATCACCAGCCTGGGCTGGCCGATTCTGGCACTGGTTCCCACGGTCGGGGGATTCATTGCGGCGCTGGTGGTGGTGGCGATCGGCGAAATGGTGCAGGTCTCGCGATACTACGATTACATCTCGCGCCTCGCGCCCTCCGGCCAGCAGGGCCTTTACATGGGCTATGCGTTCATGCCGATTGCGATCGGCTATTTCATCGCCGGCCCCCTGGGCGGGTATCTGCTCCGCTATTTTGGCGACGTGCTGAAGCGCCCCCAGCTGATGTGGTGGGCCATCGCGGGTGTAGGCATCGCGGGGACATTGTTGATGGTAGTGTACGACCGGATCTTCAAGCCCGGGGACGACCGGGGACTGGAGAGTGGGGATTTGCGGTAACGGCGGCCTTCAGGCCGCCATCTGTCTCAGGATGAGTAGTAGCGGCGGCCTTCAGGCCGCCATCTGTCATTTCTACGGAATGGCGGGCGGAAGCCCGACGCTACGAAGGGAGAATCACCATGGATCTCGATGCTATTCAAGCTGCGCTGCGCGGGGCCCAGCTCGACGGCTGGCTTTTCTATGATCATCACCGGCGCGACCCGATTGCTTACCGCGTGCTGGGGATCCATCCGGCGAAGTGCACCCGGCGCTGGTACTACCTGATCCCGGCCTGGGGCGAGCCGACGAAGCTCGTGCACCGAATCGAGAAGGGGTCGCTCGAGGGAGTGCCGGGCGCGGCCGAGGAGTACTCCTCTTGGCGCGAGCAGCGCGACGGCCTGGCCCGGATGCTGGCGGGGAAAAAGACGGTGGCCATGCAATATTCACGCCTGAACGATATTCCCTCCGTGGGTCTGGTGGATGCGGGCACGGTCGAACTGGTGCGCAGCCTGGGCGCGGAGGTCGTCTCCTCGGCCGACCTGGTGCAACAATTCGAGGCGCGCTGGTCGCCCGAAGCCTTCGCCATGCACCTGGAAGCGGGCAAGGCGGTCCACGCCCTGGTGCGCCATTCCTTCGAATTCATTCGCGACACGATTCGGGCAGGGAAGACGGCCAGCGAATACGAAGTGCAGCAGAACGCGTGGCGCCAATACGAAGCACTCGGCCTCACCGCCGACGAACCGCCGGCGGTCTGCGTCAACGCGCATTCCGGCGACCCGCACTATGCGCCGACGGCCGAAACCTCGCTGCCGATTCGTGAGGGCGACTTCGTGCTGATCGACGCCTGGGCCAAGCTGCGCCGGCCGGGGGCCGTCTATTTCGATATCACTTGGACGGGATTCGTGGGAACCGAAATTCCCACAGTCCATCGGGAAATCTTTGAAATTGTGAAGGAAGCGCGCGACGCGGCGGTGGAGTTCATCCAGCGCTCGATGCGTGAGGGCCGCGCCATTCGCGGCTACCAGGTGGATGACGCGGCGCGCGGCGTCATCCGCCGCCACGGTTACGAGGAATACTTTGTGCACCGCACCGGCCACTCCATCGGCGAGGACGTGCACGGCAACGGCGCCAACATGGACAATCTCGAAATGCACGATGACCGGCGTATCATTCCGGGAACGTGCTTCTCGATCGAGCCCGGGATCTATCTTCCGGAGTTCGGCGTACGCTGCGAAGTGAAATTGTACGTGGAAGCGCGCGACGCGCGCGTGACGGGCGAGATGCAGCAGGCGATCGTGCCCATCCTGGCGCTGTAGCGGCGGTGTCCACACCGCCGGATCTGTTTCGCTGATGACCGCCGCGGCGGGCAGAACCCCGCCGCTACAGTTCGACCCGCTTCAGCCCGCCCATCAGGCGATGCACGATGAGGAATGCCGTCAGGTGGAAGAGCCCGTAACCGAGAATCAACGGGGTATAACCAAAATAGGTAACCACCAATCCGGGAATCAGCGTTGAGAAAAGGATGCCGCCCAGGCCGCCCAGGGTGCCACCGATGCCGGTGACGGAAGCTACGACGCGGTTGGGGAAGACGTCGGAGACGGTGGCGAACAGGTTTCCCGACCAGCCCTGATGGGCGAGCGTGGCCAGGCTGATGAGCAGAATAGCACCCAGCGAGCTGGGTGTGAGTGCCGAAAGGGAGGCAACCGGCATCATGGCGGCAAACAGCAGCAGGGTTCCTTTGCGCGCCCGGCGGAGCGGCCATCCGTGGCGCATTAAGAAGCCCGGCAGCCAGCCGCCGCCGATGCTGCCGGCATCGGCCATCAGGTAGATGAAGGGCAGCGCCCAGCCGATTTCCTTCAGATTGAACCCCCGCACGTCGTAAAGGTACGGCGGAAGCCAGTACAGGTAAAACCACCAAACCGGATCGGC
Organism: uncultured Acidobacteriota bacterium; assembly: GCA_964533045.1. Lineage (GTDB taxonomy): Bacteria > Acidobacteriota > Terriglobia > UBA7540 > UBA7540 > JACQNR01. Next base: position 22,523 of record CAZHKT010000056.1, read on the forward strand.
CAGAAATTTGGCCAGCGCGAAGCCCCACGTTTCGCGGTGGCGCATCGCGGCCATCCACGGGATCGGCGCATCGC
>CAZHKT010000057.1:0-22361 GCA_964533045.1 uncultured Acidobacteriota bacterium
GCCGTTGCCCGCATCGGCGATCACTTTCCCCTCGTACGCCAGAGTCAAGGTAAAGCGCTGGCCCGCGGGAACCGGCCGGGGCAGAACCACGGCGATCCAGTCCGTGTCGCGGCGCACGGTGGCGGCCGCCTCATCGCCGGGATTTTGAATGACGGCGAGCGGCGCGCCGCCGGCGTCGCGCGCGTCGGTGACCTTGAGCAATCTGGAAAGTTCGAGAGGCACGATCCGGTCGCGGCTCGACCGGGACTCCAGGGTGAGTTGCGTCCGCCCCGCCAGGCTGTGGTCCGGCCGGATTCGGGTTTCGATGCGAAAGGACTCGGCCCGGAAGGATCCGACCATCAACTCATCCTGACGCTCCCCGCCGCGCGCCGAGGGGAACGACGTCCAGAGATCCGAAAACGTCCCGGCTTCCGTCACGCGGACGGCGCCCGCTCGAACTGCCTCCGGCGAACGCTCGTCCACTTCCACCTGGAAAGTCCCGAGGTTCACACCATTCAGATAGGCCAGAAAACAAGGCTGGTTCCGCTCGCCGGTCAGGTCGAGCAGGACCCGCATGGAGTATTCGGCGTTCAGGCGCTCCACCAGCGGCGCCCACCGGGCGACAAAATCACCCGGCTGCTCCGGGTCGTCCGGATGAGCAGGTCGTGACGCCGCGACCATCTGGGAAGCGGTCTGGTCCGTAAATCGGAAATAGGCGGAACGGAAATGCTCGTCGAGGATCGCCGTCCGGGTAAATCGCGCCAGGCTGGCGCGCTCGATAGGATCGCGCGGCATCAGCAGCAGTTCGCCATCGCCCACGAACACCGCGCCGGTCACCTCGCCCGCCACCGGCTCCAACAGAGCGACGAAGCCGCGGTTCAGGTAAATATTCACACGATCGCGGGTCAGGTGAAGGTTGCGGACGGCATAAACCTCGGTGGGCGAAAGCGCCGCCCGGCTCAGGCGCTCGTAAAGGCGGGGGACGTCGAGGGCCTCCTCGGCGCGCGCCGTACTGGACAGTGCCGCCGCCATTACCAGCAGGGCGGCCCAGGAACCCTCCCGCCAGCGGGCCGTAACCCTCTGGCGCGACGCGCGCATTGGTGCCGGCTGGCCCATGAAAAACCGCCTCACCTCTACTCTAAGCCGTGACCGCCGAATGTCAACCCGCACCGCGCGGGACTGGCCCCGGCCAATCCGCTTCCGTTCCGCAACGACGGACGCCTGATGTATGATAAAACCAGATGCGGGGCTTTGAGAAAATCACAGGCCGGTCTCCGCGGTGCCAGCGAGTCGCCGTGATCCCGCTTCTGGCGCCGGTCGCCTTCGCGATCGCCGCGCTCTGTCTGCCGTCCCACCTCTCCGCCGAAATCATCCATTTGAAGAACGGCCGCAAGATCGTGGCCGCGATCATCCGCGAAGACGCGCGGCAGATTTACGTTTCCCGCGGCGGCGGCGAGTACGCCATTCCGAAGACGTTGGTGGACCGTGTCGAGAAGGGGAACTCGCTCGAGGATTTGCAGGAGGGTCCCAGCGCGGCGTCGGGCGACCGCACCCGCGATCTGCCTTTGCCGCCTCCTCCGGCCGAAGAACCGGCGGCGGACACCGAGGCGGTGAAGAATGACTCGATTGACCGGGTATATTTGGCGGAGCTGGACGACCAGGCTTCCCGCAATCCGACCCCGCAGAATCTGCGCCGGCTGGCCCAGGGGTACCAGCAGGCCGCCATTTTTCTGACGCGGCAGGGCAATCCGGAAGGCGCGCTGGACCTCTACCGTCATGCGCTCCGGATCGCTCCCAACGACCTTGCCCTGACGCTGGCGATGGCTTACCTGCTGGTCAAGCAAACCTATTACAACGAAGCCGTGTCACTCTTGCTGCCCGCAAAGGATCAGCACGCCAAGGTGGCGGCCATCCCCCTGCTGCTCGGTTCGGCGTATTACGCCCAGGACGATTTGAACCGCGCCATCGCAGAGTGGAAACGGTCACTCGAACTCCAGGACGACCCGCGCTTGCGCGAGGCGCTGGAAAAAGCGGAAAAGGAACAGAGCGTCGCGGGAAGCTACCTGGAATTCCGCAGCGAGCATTTTCTGGTGCGCTACGAAGGCCGCGAAACCGAAGGTCTGGTTCGCGACCTGGTCAATACACTGGAAGTCGCATTTCGCGACCTCTCGCTCGAACTCGACTATAACCCGCACGAAACCATCATCGTCCTGCTCTACTCCGACCAGGCGTTCCGCGATATCACGCGCTCGGCCGGGTGGGTGGGCGCGCTCAATGACGGCAAGATTCGCGTCCCCGTCTCCGGACTTTCCGCGATGACACCGGAACTTGCCCGCGTGCTACGCCACGAATTGACCCATTCGTTCGTGCGGCAGATCACCGTGGGGCGCTGCCCGACGTGGTTCAACGAAGGGCTGGCGCAACTGATGGAAGGGGCAACCACGGCGTCGCTCGGCTCGCCCTTCGCCAAAGCGTTCGCAGCGAATAAGATTCCGAGCTTTGCCCGCCTCGAACCCTCCTTCATGGGCTTGCCGCCCGATCAGATTGCGCTCGCTTACGGCAAGTCGCTGGCCGCGCTCGAATACCTGCGGGAAACACGCGGCATGGCCGGCGTCCGCCGTCTGCTGAAACTCATCGCTGCCAATCCCGGCATGGACTCGCTGTTTCAGAGTGAATTGCGTCTGAGCTACGAAGCTTTCGAGCACGAAGTGGCCCATTACGTCGTGACGCGCTTTGGGGAGTAGACAGCGCCCTGAGATTCCAAACCTCTACGATCCTCCAACATGGTTGCTTTCCTGGACAGATCGCCCCCCTGCAAATGCCGTTTTAAGTTGCATGATTTCCCCCGTTACACCGATAATTCCGGCGAGTCAAAAGGAATGACTGATTCTCCATGAGCGGCCACGGAGTTTCGAGCAATCAAATCCACGAGAGTGCGGCAAGAGCGCTCGCCGACGCGCATCTCCAGGAAGCGTACCGCGCCTCCACGCTCCGTCTGTTCACGCACCGGCTGGCGGCGGTGGAGGAAGTCCCAGGCTTCCAGACACTCCGCCAGCGTGCGCACGAATTGAAGCGCGAGGTGATGGAACACCTCGACTTCTACCTCGAGCAGTTCGCCGACAACGTGGAGCGGCGCGGCGGCAAGCTGCATTGGGCGGAGACCGCGGCCGAGGCCTGCGCCATCGTCCGAGAGATCGCTGAAAAAGCGGGCGCCCGGGAGATCGTCAAAGCCAAGACGATGGTGAGCGAGGAGATCGAGCTCAACCGGGCGCTGGAAGCGGCGGGTATCGAACCGTTCGAGACCGACCTGGGCGAATTCATCGTGCAACTGACGGGTGAAAAGCCGGCGCATATCGTCGCGCCCGCCATGCACCTGACGCGCTACGATGTCTCCGGGGTTTTCACCGCCAGACTGAAATCCGAGAGGACGGACATCCCGGAAAAACTGACGGCCATCGCGCGGGCGGCCCTGCGCGAGAAATTCGCGCGCGCGCCGGTGGGGCTGAGCGGCGCGAACTTCGCCGTGGCCGAAACCGGCACCGTGGTCACCATCGAGAACGAAGGCAACATCCGCTTTTGCACCACCGCGCCGCGCGTTCACATTGCATTGGTCGGCATTGAAAAGCTCATTCCCCGCTTTCAGGACCTGGGCGTGTTCCTGCGGCTGCTGGGCCGCTCGGGCACGGGGCAGAAGCTGACGGTTTACACGTCCCTGATGACGGGCCCGGCGCGGCCGGGAGAAGACGGCCCGGATGAGATGCACGTCGTGCTGGTGGACAACGGCCGCATTGCGACGCTGGCCGACGCGAAGATGCGCGAGGCGCTCTACTGCATCCGCTGCGGCGCCTGCCTGAACACCTGCCCGGTGTATCGCAAGATCGGCGGCCACGCCTACGGCTGGGTCTATAGCGGCCCGATCGGCGCGCTGGTGACGCCGCAGCTCACGGGCCTGGCCAACGCCAACCAGTTGCCCTTCGCGTCGTCCTTGTGCGGCGCCTGCCGCGACGTTTGCCCGGTGAAGATCAACATCCCTGATTTGCTGCTTCACCTGCGCGCCGAGGCGCAGGACCATTCGCCGCCTCGCCCGCAAGAGATCACGCCGGTGCCGGAGCGCACTGCCATGCGGCTCTGGGCGTGGGTGATGACGCATGCCTGGGCGTATGCAATGGGATCCCGATTGGCACGGATGGGGCAGAAGATTCTGGCGCGCAACGGCTGGATTCGGAAAATCCCGGCCTATCCGGCCTCCAAGTGGACGAAGGCGCGCGATCTGCCCGCGCTCGCGCCCCAGAGCTTTCACGACCGCTGGAAGGATATTTCGTAGCGGCGGGCTTCAGCCCGCCATTCCCCTGTACCAAGGGCTGGCGGCCTGAAGGCCGCCGCTACGTTCGAGTTCCACGGGCTGGCGGCAACAAGGCCGCCGCGACGCCCGATGGTCTTCCGAGGTGCCTCATGCAAAACCGAATCGCTCGAGCAACTCTGATTGCGGCAGCAATCCTGATTTCGTATGCGTGGCTGGGCGCGCCCGCGCTGGCCGCCGGCGGCCCGAAGCAGCCAGCGAACCTGAAGGTGGAATACCTAAAGGATCCGCTGGGGATTGACGTCGCGCGGCCTCGATTCTCCTGGGCACTCAGCCACTCCGAACGCGGCCAGTTGCAGTCGGCCTATCAGGTGCTCGTCGCCACGAGCTCGAATCTGCTCGAGCCGGGCAAGGCCGACGCCTGGGACAGCGGCAAGGTGGTATCCGACAACTCCACCCAGGTCGCCTACGCGGGCAAGCCGCTGGAAAGCGGGCGCACCTATTACTGGCAGGCGCGCTATTGGGACAAAGCCGGCCAGGCAAGCCCTCCCAGTCCCACCGCCACCTTCGAGATGGGACTGCTGAACCCCGGAGAGTGGAAGGCCCAGTGGATCAGCGGCAAGGGCCTTTTCCGAAAGCAGGTCCAGCTTCCCGCTGCGGTCCGGCGCGCCCGCGCTTACGTGACGGCCCTGGGGTATTACGAACTCCGGCTCAATGGGAAGAAGGTCGGCAAGAATGTGCTCGATCCCGGCTGGACGACCTTCGAGAAGCGGCACCTCTACACCACCTACGACATCACTTCGCAGCTTCAGAAGGGCGCGAACGCCATCGGGGTGATGCTGGGCAACGGCTGGGCGGTGATGGACCCGCGCTTTGGTCCGCCGATCATCACGCCGTATGCTTCCCCCGCCCTCCTGCTTCAAATCCACGTCGACCTGGAAGACGGCAAACGCATGGTGGTGACGAGCGACACAACCTGGAAGACGGCGCGCGGCCCCGTTGTCAGCAACAGCATTTACGATGGCGAAGTGTATGATGCGCGACTGGAAATCAACGGCTGGGACCAGCCGGGGCTGGACGATTCGAACTGGGAAGCTGCCGCGGCGGCCCAACCCGCCGGCGGCACGGTTTCGGCGCAGATGATGCCGCCCATCCGTGTCATAGACACGATGGTGCCGGTAAAGCTGATGAACCCGCAGCCGGGCGTCTATGTGTACGACTTCGGCCAGAATTTCAGCGGCTGGGTGCGGCTGAAAGTCAGCGGCCCGGAGGGCGCCGCGGTGCGGATGCGCTTTTCGGAACTGGTTTATGACAACGGGATGATCAACCGCGAAAATATCCGGCGCGCCCGCGCCGAAGACACCTACATTCTGAAGGGCGCGGGGACCGAAATCTGGGAGCCGCGTTTCACCTACCACGGTTTCCGCTATGTGGAGGTGACCGGCTTCCCCGGCACCCCCAGTCTTGATTCCGTTCGTGGCCGGTTGGTCCACACTGACGTCGAGCCCGCGGGGAGTTTCGTCTCGTCGAACCCGACGATCAACGCCATTCAGAAGATCGTCCGCTGGGGGATTCGAACCAACCTGCACAGCGTGCAGACCGATTGCGACCAGCGCGACGAGCGCCAGGGCTGGATGGGCGACCTTCAAACCACGGCGGAAACGGCGCTGATGAATTTCGACATGGCGGCGTTCTACGCCAACACCCTGCGTAATATCCTCGATATCCAGGGCGAAGACGGCACCGTGACCGACACGGTGCCCTTCAAGTATGGCAGTCGTCCCGCCGACCCCGCCTGGGGCACGGCCCTGCCGCAGCTCGTCTGGTTCATGTATCAGTACTATGGCGACCGGCGGATGCTGGAAGATTCCTACCAGAGCGTAAAGCGTTACGTGGAATTTCTGCGCACCAGGGCGCCGGACCATATCCTGCGTTTCAGCTACTACGCCGACTGGGTGGCGCTGGAACGCACCCCCAACGAGTATGTTTCGGCCTACTACTACCTGAACGACGTCACGCTCCTGGCCCAGATGGCGGCGATCCTGGGCAGGGACGCCGACGCCAAGGCATATCAGGAACTCGCCTCGCAAATTCGCGCCGCGTTCCACCAGGAGTTCTACGACGCGAAAAGCGGCAGTTACGCCACCGGCTCGCAAACCGCCAACGCCATGGCCATCTACATGGACATTCCGCCCAACGAAAAACGCGAGCACTCGACCATTAAAGGCGCCGTGCAGTTTGCGCTGACCAAGAAGCTGGTGTACGAGGACGACTCGCACATCAAGACCGGCTTCATCGGCGCCAAGATTCTGCTGCCCACGCTCACCAAGATGGGGCGGTCTGATCTCGCCTATGACATCGTCACGCAGACGAGCTACCCCGGCTGGGGCTACATGATCGCCAACGGGGCGACCACTCTGTGGGAACTGTGGAACAACAAGGTCGGACCCTCCATGAATTCGCACAACCATCCCATGCTGGGAAGTGTCGGCGGATGGTTCTTCCAGGCGATCGGCGGCATCAACCCCGATCCGCGGGCGCCGGGTTTCCGCAGAATCCTGATTCGTCCCCAGGTCGTGCGCGACCTGGTTTCCGCCAGCGCCACCGTGGAAACCCTGCGGGGCCCAGTGACGACGTCCTGGACGCATTCGCCGGGCAAGGTCACCGTGGAGGTCACCATTCCCGTCAACAGCGAGGCCGAAGTGGTGATTCCCAAGGACGTCGAAATGGGCAGCGTGGTGGTGCGCGAAAGCGGGCGCGTCATCTGGGACAACAACGCGTTCGTGCCGGGAGCGCCCGGCGTGACCGCCGGAAGTGAGGGCGCCGAGGGCGTTGTATTCCTCGGGCCGGAAAAACACGCCGTCGCTTTCCAGATCGGCTCGGGCCACTACTCGTTCGAGATGACCGCGAAATAGCCGCCCCATGCCATTCTTCGCCCCGGCGCTTTCCGTCGGGGCGATTCCCTCCCACGGGGAATCCACGCAGAGGTAGAATGATGGGGAAGCGATGACTCGACGCTATCCCACAACCCTGGGTGGCATGGCGCTGGCGCTGATCATGGCGGCGCCGGCCATGCTGGCTCAGGCACCGGCCCCCAAACCGGCGCCCTCCCGCTACGAGGAGGGCGTGCGACAGCTTCGGGCGCAGAACTGGAAAGCCGCGGCCGCGGCCTTTCGCGACGTAGTCAAGGCCGAGCCGCGCCGTTCCGGCGCCTACCACAAGCTGGGAATCGCGCTCTGGCGACTGGGCGAGCATCAGGACTCGATGGCCGCCTTAAAGCGGGCCGTCGAACTGGCGCCCGCGAATCCGGAGCCGCATTACAACCTGGCCCTCACCCTGAACGATTCCGGAAACCCGCAGGCCGCCGCCGCCGAACTGAAGGAAGCGCTCCGGCTCAATCCGAACTATGCCGAAGCGCATCTGGCGCTGGGACTGATCACGCAGCAGTCCGGTGACCTGCGCGGCGCGATTGCCGCCTACGAAGCGGCGCTGAAGATCAATCCGCGCTCTGTCGACGCCCTGAACTGGCTGGGCATCGCCTATCAGCAGAACGACCAGGGACAGAAGGCCCGCGAGTCGTTCGAAGCCGCGCTGAAGCTGGCCCCCACCAATGTGCGGACCATTAACAATTTCGCCGGCTTTCTGGTGCGCTCGGGAGAAAATGCGCGCGCTGCGGAGATGCTTCAGCGTGCGGTCAAGCTTCGCCCCAACGATCCGCAGATCAACATGAACCTCGGCATGGCGTTGCGCACCACGGGCGACCTGGCGGGCGCGCTGCGCCACCTGAAGCGCTCCGTAGAGAAGGACCCCGTCAATCCCGAGGCCTTTTTTTATATTGGAGACATCCTGCGGCAGCAGGGAGACCCGGAAGGCGCGGCGCGAGCCTTTGAGACCGCCCTCTTCATCCGGCCCGACATGCAGGAGGCCTACTACGGTCTGGGGCCGGTGCTGCAGCAGATGGCGCGCGCCCGCCCGCCCCGCACCGCCCGCCCCGCCCCGCCGGCGAGCGCGCAGATTCAGTTCCAGCAGGCCAGCGAGTTCATCGCTCAGGGCGAAATGGGCCGCGCCAGGGATCGCTTGCGCATGGCGCTGCAATACGCGCCCGACTACGCCGAGGCGCACAACCTGCTGGGCTTCCTGCTGGGCCAGGCGAATGACCTGGAGGGCGCTCTCTATCACCTGAAAGAAGCCGTGCGCCTCAGCCCCGATTATGCCGAGGCCCACTTCAACCTGGGTGCCGCCCTCTGGTACGGAGGCCAGCGCTCGAGCGCCCTGCCCGAACTGGCCGAAGCCATCCGGCTCAATCCCGCCATGGTACCCGCCTACTTCCTCGCTTCCCGCGCACTGCGCGAAACCGGGGATTTGAGGGGCGCGCTGGTGGCCTCGCAGCGTACCCTCGCGCTTAATCCCAGCATGTTTTCAGCCTTCATGGACCAAGGCATCGTGCTGCTGCGCATGGGGCGAATGCGTGACGCTCTGGTCCAGTTCCAGCTGGGTCTCCAGCTCGATTCCAAGGTGGCGACGAGCCCTACCGACGTGGACGAGGCCATCCAGGAAATCCGCCAGGCCCTGCAGAAGCAACCCGGCGTGGCCCAGGCTCACAACATCCTGGGCCAGTTGATGGGGCGCAAGGGCATCGACTCAAAGGATGTGGAGGCGGAGTTCCGCGCCGCGGTGCGCCTCCAGCCCGATCTGGCCGAGGCCCACAACAATCTGGGACTGGTGCTGCTCCAGCGGGGCGAGATTAACGCTGCCGTTGAAGCCTTTCGGGAAGCGGTGCGCGCCTGGCCGGAATATCCGGACGCTCATCTCAACCTGGGCGGCGCGCTGGTCTCCGTGGATATCGACGAGGCCATCCGCGAGCTGCAGCTCGCCGTCGAAATGCGCCCCGACCATGCCCCATCGCATTACAACCTGGCGCTCGCCTACGAAATCAAGTTCGACGTGGACCGGCAGATCGAACAACTCAACAAGGCGCTAGAGCTCGATCCCGCCTATGCCAGCGCGCACTACTCCCTCGGGCGCGCCATGATGAAGAAGGGGAACGTGGACGCCGCCATGACTCACCTGCGCGAGGCAATCCGGCTGAAACCCGATTACGGCGAGGCACACTACCAGCTCGGGCTGGCCCTGCGCCGCGCCGGCCGACACGAAGAGGGCGAGGAAGAGATCCGGCGCTCGCGGCCCATGCTGCAGAATGCCGACCGTGACGAGCTCGCCAACAACAATTTCCGCCAGGCGGTGCGCGAATTGCGCGATGGCGAGCTGGATTCGGCCGCGCATCATTTCTCGGAAGCCGTCCGGCTGCGGCCGGATTGGGCCCGGGCCCACGACGGATGGGGTCAGGTGCTCGCGCAGAAGGGCGATCTGGACGGCGCCATCGCCAAGTTCCGGCAGGCGCTGGAACTCGACCCGAAGTACTTTGAGGGCTACGACCACCTCGGTCTGGCACTTCTGCAGAAGGGCGATCCCGAAGAGGCCATCACGGTGTTCAAGACGGCGCTCCAGATCCAGCCGGCCTCGGGCGACGGCCACAATCACCTGGGCATGGCGCTGGCGGCGCGAGGCGATACGGAAGGCGCTGCGGCGGCGTTCCGGAAAGCGCTGGAACTCAATCCGAACGACGCCAGCGCCCGCGCCAATCTGGACGACGCCCTGCGTCGCGCCGGCGGAACGGCGCCCCCTAAGGGGCAATAACGCAACCGGATCATTCGGAGCCCCGAAGTAATTCATCGGGGCGGAGAAGCCGGGGAGTTGTTCGTCGCTTCGCCTGCTGCGGTGCTGCGCCTCCGCCAGCATGAAATCGTGTTTCCGGTCTCCTGAAGGCTAGCTTGGAAGGAAATTTCGCCAACACGCAAGGTCGAATCCGAGCGGCGCTGGCATTGGCCTGCGTGATGGCGCTCGCTTCGGGCGCTGGCCGGGGCCAGCGCAGTTCGGGCGCCGATACGCGACCCTCCGCCCGAAAGCAATCGAATCCGGCGGCAGGGATCAGCTTTGTTGATGTCGCGAAACAGGCGGGCCTCGGAAACGCCATCATCGTGGGCGGCGGCACGACGGAGAAAAAGTACCTTCTTGAAACCATGGGGGGCGGCGCCGCCTTCCTGGACCTCGACCAGGACGACTGGCCCGACATCGTCCTGGTCAACGGGCGGACGCTGGAGGACGCGCCCGAGGGCAAAGCCCCCGCCCATTACCTCTTCAAGAACCAGCGTGACGGAACTTTTCGCGACGTGACGGAGGGTTCCGGGCTGGCGCGATCGGGCTGGGGCCAGGGCGTATGCGCGGGCGACTATGACAACGATGGGCGCGTAGATCTTTACGTCACCAGCTGGGACGGCAATGTCTTATTTCGCAACGAAGGCGAAAACCGATTTGATGACGTGACGCGGGAAGCGGCCTTGCCTTCCACCAAGGGTCGCTGGTCCACCGGATGTTCCTTCTTCGATTACGACCGCGATGGGAACCTGGACCTCTTCGTTGCCAACTACGTCACTTTCGATTTCGAAAGCGCTCCGCTGCCCGGCGCCAACTATTTCTGCACCTTCATGAGCGTCCCTGTTTGTTGCGGGCCGGAAGGCCTGGGCGGCGGGACCAATATCCTCTACCGCAGTCGCGGGGACGGAACCTTCGAGGACGTCACGGAAAAGACCGGCGTGGCCAATCCGCGCGGCGTCTCCAGGCTCACTGTCACCGCCCAGGGGCGCAACTGGCGCCGGATCGGAACGTACGGATTTCAAACCATCGCCGCCGATTTTGACAACGACGGATGGCCCGACGTCTTTGTCTCCAACGATACCGCTCCCAGCCAGCTCTATCACAACAACCGCGACGGCACGTTTACGGAGGTGGGTGTTCCGGCAGGCGCCGCGCTCAGCGGGCAGGGCGTTCCGCAGGGCGGAATGGGGGCCGCCGTGGCCGACTTCAACGGCGACGGCTGGCTGGACCTCGTGCGCGCCAACTTCTCCGGCGATCCCACCACCCTCTACCGGAACAACGGCGATGGCAGCTTCAGCGACATTTCAAACGCCTCCGGCCTGGGCGCCAACACCAAATACGTGGGGATGGGCGTGGGCTTCCTCGATGCCGATAACGACGGCCGCCCGGATATCTTTGTCGCCAACGGCCACGTCTATCCCGAGGCCGACCGTATTGCCGGCATCATCGGTTTCCGCCAGCGCAATCTCCTCTACCGCAACCTCGGCAACAGCCGCTTCGCGGACATCACGACGTCGGCGGGGCCGGGATTGAAAGCGCAAGGCTCCAGCCACGGCTCCGCCTTTGCCGATTTCGACAACGACGGCGACGTGGACATTCTCGTCACCAACAACAACGAGGCTTCCCACCTGCTCCGCAACGAAACGGGGAACAAACGCAACTGGCTTTCCATCCAGCTTGTCGGCACGCGCTCCAATCGCAGCGCGCTGGGGGCCCGCGTGCGCGTCACGGCGGGAGGCCAGACTCAGCTTCAACAGGTAACGAGCGGATCGAGCTTCCTGTCGCAAAGTGACCTGCGCCTGCACTTTGGACTGGGTACAGCCAAGGCGGCTGAGATGCTCGAAATCGAGTGGCCTTCAGGGGCGCGCGACGGCTTTCCCAGCATCCCTGCCAATCAGTTTATCCGCCTTCGCGAGGGATCCGGCGTCATGGAAAAGATCGCCCACCGACCGCGGCCCTCGCTCTAGAAGGGTGAGGCTGAATGGTTTTCCTGTCGGGGTGACCCCTGGAGGCGCCCTCGGGCGGGCACAAGGCCCGCCCCTGCCTTCGCGGTTGTCGAGGTTTCTGAGACGCGCCACACGAGCGGCGTGGCGCGCGCCTCGTGCCCCTGGCCAGCCCAGAGATCGCGCGACAGATTGCATTTCCTTGGCACGATCCCTAAAATGTCAAAGAAAGGAACCAACATGGTGAATGACGTCCTGAAGATTGCGGATCGCGAATTCCGCTCGCGGCTGATTGTCGGCACGGGCAAGTATCGCAGCTTCCAGGAGATGGCGCGCGCGCTCGAAGCCTCGGGCACGGAAATGGTGACCGTCGCGGTGCGGCGTGTGAACCTGACCGACCGCTCCCAGGAATCGCTGCTCGATTATATCGACACCAAGAAGTTCTTCATCCTGCCCAACACCGCGGGCTGCTATTCGGCCGAGGAAGCCATTCGCGCCGCGCGACTGGCGCGCGAGGTGGGGCTTTCCAACTGGGTCAAGCTGGAAGTGATCGGCGACGAGAAGACGCTGTTCCCCGACAACTTCGCGCTGGTCGAAGCCACCAAGACGCTGGTCAAGGAAGGCTTCGTCGTTCTGCCTTACACCAATGACGACTTAATTGCTGCGCGCCGATTGATGGACGCGGGCGCCGCCGCCGTCATGCCGCTGGGTGCGCCCATCGGCTCGGGATTAGGGATTCAGAACCCCGCCAACATCCGCATCCTGCGCGAGATGATTACGGAGGTGCCGCTCATCCTCGACGCGGGCGTGGGCACCGCGTCCGACGCCGCCATCGCCATGGAACTGGGCGCCGACGCCGTGCTGATGAACACCGGCATCGCCGCGGCGCAGGATTCGGTGCTAATGGCCGAAGCCATGAAGCACGCCGTCCTGGCCGGCCGCCAGGCCTTCCTCGCCGGCCGCATGCAGAAGAAACTCTACGCGACCGCCTCGAGCCCGCTGGAAGGTATTGTCCGGTAGGGCATGGGCGCTGCGCTCCCAGGGCTCCGGGTTGACGCCATATTTGTTTTACGATATAGTGATCGATGGAGATATTGTATGACGACCGTCAGAGTCTCGCCGAAATTTCAGGTGGTCATACCGAGGGAGATCCGCAAGTCACTGGGCATCCGGGCAGGGCAGAGGGTGCAGGTTCTGCTCTACGAGGACCGGGTGGAGTTCGTTCCTCTCAAGCCCATGAAGCGGATGCGCGGGTTTCTGAAAGGAATCAGCACCACGGTGCCACGCGATGAGGACCGCGTATGAACCTGGTGGATTCCTCGGCCTGGCTGGAGTATTTCGCCAACGGTCCCAATGCCAGTTTCTTTGCCCCGCCGCTGGAGGACGTCGATAAACTCCTCGTCCCCACGATTTGCCTGCTGGAAGTTTTCAAGCGCGTCTTGCAGCAGCGCGATGAGAGTGCAGCGCTGCGGGCCGTGGCGCAGATGCAGACGGGGAAAGTCGTGGACCTCGACAGGGCTCTGGCCCTGAGCGCCGCCAAGCTCAGTTTGGATACAAAGTTGCCTCTCGCCGACAGCGTCATCCTCGCCACCGCCCGTGCCCATCACGCAACCATCTGGACGCAGGATGCTGATTTTTCGAAAATCCCGGGTGTGCAGTACGCAGCCAAACGATAACTCGACCACGAACGACCTCCACACAGGTGGCACGACACGCTGTGGCCCTACTTGGCGCGGTCGGCGGGAGCCGGATTTGGGGGAGTCTCATGTCCCCTGTCCCCTGTTCCCTTTTCACCTTTCTCGGGCAGGACGTAGATGATCTCGCCGGGTTTGGCAAGCTTCATCTGTTCGCGGGCAACTTTTTCGATGGCCTTGGGATCGGTCTTGAGGGCTTTGATTTCTGCTTCCAACCGCTGGTTTTCTTCCTGGAGTTTCCGGACCTGCTCCTTCATTTCGAGCAGTTCGGCGCGGCGGCGGCGCAACGCGAAGTAGCCGCGGTCGCCGAAAACTTCATGGACGGTGAGGGCGAAGGCGATCAGCACCAGCGCCAGCAGCGTCCCGCGGCGAAAGCGCGTGTCCTTCCAGCTGATGATCATCGCATCCCTGCTCATCCTTGCGTCGCGGCGGGCTTCCGCCCGCCACGCCTCATTGGCGACCTCAAGGTCGCCGCTGCAACGGGATTATTCCGGCTCCATCACGAACTTGCGCGCAGCGGCGGCGAGCGACTCCAGTTCCTCGGGCGAGCCCGCCTCGCAATAGGCGCGCACCACGGGCTCGGTGCCCGAGGGCCGCATCAGCACCCACGAGCCGTCCTCCAGAATCAATTTCATGCCGTCGGTGCGGTCCACCTTTACGACCTTCTTGGAATCGAACCTGTCCCAATCGCGCTTGAGCTTCTCGCCGAGCCGCCTTTGCATGTTCGGTTCCAGCTTCAAGTTGATGCGGGTGGGATAGAACGCGCCGACTTTCTTGAAAAGGGCTTCCAGTTGCTGCTGGATGGACTGGCCGCGGCGCGCCACCGACTCGGCCATCAGCAGGCAGGCGATCAATCCGTCCTTTTCCGGCAGATGGCCACGGATAGAGAGCCCCGCGCTTTCTTCGCCACCCAGCGCGATTTTGTCCTGCTTGATCAGTTCGCCCACGTATTTGAAACCCACCGGCGTTTGATACAACGGCACGCCATGGTGCTTCGCCACCGCGTCGAGCAGGTGCGTGGTCGCCACGCTGCGCCCGATGCCGCCGGGAAACTGGCGCACCTCAATCAGGTAATCGGCCAGCAGCGCCAGGATGTAATTGGGCTGAATCCAGGCGCCGTCGGCGTCCACGAAGCCGAAGCGGTCGGCGTCGCCGTCGGTGGAAACGCCCAGCGCGCAACCCTTCTCCTTCACCACGCGCGACAGCTCGGCCAGATTCTTCTCGCTCGGCTCGGGCCCGACGCCAGAAAACATCACGTCGCGGTAATCGTGAATGACGGTGACATCCGCGCCCGACTCTCGCAGCAGGTCGTCGAGATAGCCTCGCGCCGTACCGTAGAGCGGATCGTACGCGATTTTCATCTTCGCCTGCCCGATCGCTCTCCAATCCACTTTGCCGCGCAGGTCTTCCAGATATGCCGGGCGCGGATCGGCGGGGCGGCGCTGGGGGGCGGCGAACATCGGCCCCTGGAGCGAGATCTCGCCCGCCAGGACTTTGGCCACTTTCGCTTCGATGTCCTTGGTGACTTCGGGCAGCGCCGGCGCGCCATCCGCGCCGGAGAACTTGATGCCGCTGTATTCCGCAGGATTGTGGCTGGCGGTGATGTTGACGCCGCCGTCGAAACGCCCGTGCCGAATCGCGTGCGAGAGCGCGGGCGTCGGGTCCGCCCGGTGGCAGACATGCGTCTCGATGCCGTAGGAGCCGAGGACTTCCGCGACGGTGTCGGCAAATTTCTCCGCCATGAAACGCGTGTCGTAGCCGATAATGACGCGCGGGCGCGGGACGCGCTCCAGCAGGTGGTGCGCGATGCCCGCCGCTGCCAAACGAACATTGGCAATGGTAAAATCCTCGGCGATAATTCCGCGCCAGCCGGAGGTGCCGAATTTAATGGGACTCGCCGTCATCCTGCAGCCATTGTAGCCTCGGACCCGGCGCGGCGCAACGAGGGAGGTCCCGTGACTGACAAAGTCGTGGTTCTCATTACCGCGTCCAGCCGCCGCGAATGCAAGAAGATCGCCCAGCATCTGGTCGAAGCCCAACTCGCCGCGTGTGTCAACATCACCCAGGGGATCGAGTCGGTTTATCGCTGGGAAGGCAAGATTCAGACCGATCCGGAATACCTGATGATCATCAAGACCACGCGCGAGCTCTTCGATGAGCTCAAGCACGCCGTGGGCCAGATTCACAGCTACCACACGCCGGAAATCATCTGCCTGCCGATCATTGACGGGTCGCGGAATTATCTGGATTGGGTGGAAAATTCGGTGAAGAAACCGTAGCATGGCCATGCTGGCCATGTTCGCGGGCGTCTCACCCATTCGGCCCCCGAAGGTTGCGCGTGTCGCCTCAGGCGGCGGTGAGGACACCGCCGCTACAGAAGACGCGAGTCATAGCCCCGCCTTACAGCGCTTGCGCGCGCGCCTCGGTTCGGGTTACAAGTGATATGCACATCAGGGCCGACTGAAAACCATGCTGACATCCGGTTTCGCCACTCCTGAGGGGACCGCACGCTTTCGCACGCGCCACGAATCCCGTTTGCCCGGCCACTTTCGTGCCGCGGACGGGCTGTGGGTTTCGACGATCGGCCTGGGAACCTATCTCGGCGAGCCCACCGCAGAGTGCGACCGGCAGTATGAAGAAGCCGTGGCGCGCGCGGTGGCGCTGGGCGTGAATCATTTCGACTCGGCCATCAATTACCGCCACCAGCGCAGCGAGCGCTCGATCGGCGCGGCGCTCGGAACCATGTTTGAGGCGGGCACGCTGGCGCGGGACGAAGTCTTCCTCGCCACGAAGGGAGGCTTCCTCACCTTTGATGGTGACGCTCCCGACGACCCGCCGGCGTACTTTCAGGAGAATTTTGTCGCGAAAGGGCTCATTCAGCCCGACGACGTGGCGGCCGGATGCCACGTGATGGCGCCCGCCTATCTCGCCCATCAATTGGATCAGAGCCGCAAGAACCTCGGCGTCGAAACCCTTGACCTCTATTACGTCCACAATCCGGAGACGCAGTTGAGCGATTGCTCGCCGGAGGAATTCTATCGCCGGCTGCGGCTGGCTTTCGAAGCTCTGGAAGCCGCGGCGGCAGCAGGCAAAATTCGCGCCTACGGAACGGCAACGTGGAACGCGTACCGCGTGGCTCCGAGCGCCCCGGACGCCGTGTCGCTCGAACGCGTGTTGCAGACGGCGGAGGAAGCGGGAGGCCGGCAGCACCACTTCCGCGCGATTCAACTGCCGTTCAGCCTGGCCATGCCGGAAGCGCTGGCGTCGCGCCACCAGTCGTGGGAAGGCAGGTCCGCCAGCGTGCTGGAGATCGCGCAGGCGGCGGGGCTCGCCGTTTTTTCCAGCGCCAGCCTCATGCAGGGCCATTTAAGCCGGGGATTGCCGCCCCAGATTCGAAGATCTTTTCCGGCGCTCTCCACCGACGCGCAGTGCGCCATCCAGTTCGTGCGTTCGACGCCGGGCGTCACCTGCGCGCTAGTCGGCATGAGCCGGCGCGAGCACGTGGAAGAGAATCTGGCCACGGCCAAAATAGCGCCGCTCACCCGCAAGGAATTTCACGCGCTGTTCGCGCAGTGAGCTCTGTGCGCGGCGTGGCGGCGGGCTTTGGCCCGCCATTTCCGTGGCCCAGGAGGCAGCGGCCTGAAGGCCGCCACCACGCTGGACGATCCATTCAGTTATGAAGAGCCATCTGACCTACGAGAAAGGCCTGCTGGCGCTGGCGCGCGCCGATTTCGACGCGGCTATCGAGCTGTTTTCGGAACTGGTCACCGAGGACAGTTCGCACGGCGAGGCGTGGACGCAACTGGGCGCCTGCTACCTGGAAACGCGCCAGCCGCATCTGGCGCTCGAGGCGCTTCAGCGCGCCGTGCGGGCGGCGCCCGATTGCCCCATGGCGCATTACCTGCTGGGCACGGCGTGGGGAACCTGCGGTGATCTGGAGCATGCGCGCGACTGCTATCGCCGAGCGCTGGCGCTCGATCCGGAGCATGCCAAGGCCGAAGAATTCCTGGTGCGGACCGAATCGCTCCTCGCCAGCCGCGAGCACTTTCGCAAGGGAGTCGCGCTGCTTCGCGCCCCGGAGGCCGGCACGCGCGAACTCAATCTGGCAATCCGTGAACTGATTCAGTCGGTAGCGCTGTTCGACCAGTCCCCGGCGCACGAGCTCCTGCCGGAATGTGCCGAACGCATCGTCGCCGCGGCTTCCGAGAAAGTCATTCCCTTCCCCGCCAATCCGGAATTGGACCTTTGGGCAAAAGCCTGCGAGCGCGGCTGGCAGTGCGTGCGTTTCAAGAATTGGGTGGGCGCGCGGGCCGCATACGAGGAGGCGCTCACCTACCGCTGGCAGGATGCCTTCGTGCATCACGCCATAGGCTTCGCCTGCGCGGACGCGGGTGAACTCGATGGAGCCGTCAAGGCCTGGCTGCGCGTGACCGAACTCGCGCCCGATTACGATTTCACCCAGTTCGGGCGCCTGCAGATCCAGCGACCGTCCTGATGGCGCCGCCGGGCGGCCCACGCCTCGCAGCCCGCGCCGACTTACCTTGACAAAGGCGGTGCGTTCGGATAGGTTGCAGAATCGGTGCATCCCATCGTGAGTTGAGCCGCAGGGGGAAGACTTGCCACGCAAACAGATCGTTTCACTGATTACCGATTTCGGCTCCAACGATTACTACGTGGGCGTCCTGAAAGGCGTCATTCTGGGCATTAATCCGGAAGCGGTGATCGTGGACGTGTGCCACCACATCGCGTCCTATGACGTTTTTGACGCGGCCTTCACGCTGGCGCAGAGCTACAAGTATTTCCCCACCGACACGATCCACCTGGTCATCGTCGACCCGGGCGTGGGGACATCGCGGCGGCCACTGATCGCCCGCACCATCGAGCAGAAGTTCGTCGCCCCGGACAATGGAGTGCTCTCCCTGATCTATGAACGCGAACCGAACATCGAAGTGCGGCACATCACTTCGGAGCACTATTTCCTGAACCCGGTCAGCCAGACATTTCAAGGGCGCGACATTTTCGCGCCCGCCGTGGGATGGCTGAGTAAAGGCGTGGAAACGGACAAATTTGGGGAGGTGATCACCGATTACGCCAAATTCACGCCGCCCAAGGCCAAGCGCGTGGACGAACAACTGGTGAAAGGCGTGGCATTGCGCGTGGACAAGTACGGCAATATCGTCACCAATCTCGGCCCGGACGACGTCCCCGAGCTCTTTGCGGAAAACCCTCCGCCCTTCCGGCTGATGATCAATCAGCAGGAGATCACCAAGCTCTACTCCAGTTTTGCGGCGGGCAAGCCCTCCGAGGTGTTCGCCATCATCGGAAGCACCGGATATATCGAGATCTGCACCAACCGCGGCTCCGCCGCCAAGACGCTCAACGCCACGCGCGGGATGGAAGTGGGGGTGGTCATCGGTCCGCCGGGCACCCCGACAGCATAGCGGCAGCCGGGTTAGTTCACCGCTGACCGCCGCGGCACGGCGGCGGCCGACGTGGCGGCAGGAAGTTTCTCGATGCGAACGCGGCTGACCCGGCGCCCGTCCATTTCGACCACCGAGTAACGCCGCCCCTGGTGGACGAACGATTCGCCGCCACGCGGAATCAAGCCCAGCTTCTTGAGCACGAACCCGGCCACTGTTTCGTAACCGGCCTCGCGCTCCAGTTCGATCCCGTGCTCCTCATGGAGCGCCCGCAGGCTGAGCGAACCATCCACCACCAAAACGTGTTCGCTTTCCTGCTCAATGGCCTTTTCTTCGCGGTCGTATTCGTCCTGAATCTCGCCCACAATCTGCTCCAGGATATCCTCCATGGTGGCCATGCCCACGAAGGTTCCGAACTCATCCACGACCAGCGCCATCTGGGAGTGACGCGCCCGTGCCTCATCCAGCATGCGGGCAAGGGACATGGTTTCCGGAACAATCATGGGCTGGTAGAGGAGGGCGCGCAGATCCAGGGGGGCATCCAGAGGCACCCGCATGCGCATGCGGTCGAGCGCCACGCGCAGCAAGTCCTTGGTGTTCAAAATGCCCACGATGTGGTCGGGCGAGCCCTCGTAAATTGGCACGCGCGTGAACCGATCTTCGACCACCCGAACCAGCAGGAAATTCAAGTCGCTGGTCAGCGGCAGGCAGGTAATCTTGGGCCGCGGCACCATGATTTCGCGCACCCGGATATTTTGCAGATCGATCACGCTGTGAATCATGTCCTCCTGTTCTTCACCCAGGAGGCCACGCTTGCGAATGCCCGCCACGATTAATTTCACTTCTTCCGGCGTATGTGTATCGCTGTGGCCCCGCGTGGGTTCGACCCCCAGCAGGCGCGCCACCGCGTTCGACAACCGGTCCATGAAGGCCACCGGGTAATGGGCCAGACGCATAAAGACCGTCAGGGCCCAGGCCGACCCGAGCGACACCCGCTCGGAACGCTCGTAGCCGATGGTCTTGGGCGCCAGTTCGCCCAGCACCATGAGAAGGCCGGTGATCAGGACGAACGCCACCGAGGTCGCCAGCAGGTGCGCGGCGGCCCCGGCAAATCCCTGAAGCCGATGCTCCAGAAGGGACCGCAGATATTCCGCCAGAACCCCTTCGCCGACCCATCCCAGCAGCAGGCTGGCCACCGAGATGCCCAGTTGCAGCCCGGAAAACAGCAGACTGGGATTCGACAGGAGTTTGTGCACCAGTATGGCGCGGCTGTCGCCTTCGGAAACAAGCTGCTCGAGCCGGCTGCGCCGGAAACTGAGCAGGGCGAACTCCGCCGCCACGAAGAAAGCATTAAGCCCGATGAGGGCGGCGATGAGACAGGCATGAAGGAAAACGGTCATGAGCGTAGGCGCTAACACCCGATTTTAACATAGGCATTTCCCCCCTTAGGGCTTGGGGTGACGGGGCGAAGGGCGGGGAGCTCAAGGCAAGGCAGCCAACTCGCCTTCACCGGAAGGATCGCGGGGGCAAGATGGGGGCGTCTCGAATGATCGTTGACGGACGGGGGGCGGAGGAGCATCGGAAGTTTCAGCCAAGCGCGCGTCATCACCGGGAAAGGCCGCCGGGGAAGCCATCACCTCCGCCCTGACTTTCTCGAATTCCTGCGAAGCCGAAGGCAGCGAAGCGGGGCGTTGAACCAATCGGAGGTGTTTTCGAACGATGGTCATGCGCTTTTCGACGCTGGGGTGCGTTGAGAGAATAGTGCACTTCCCTTTGCCTCCATGAATCCGGGCGGCCTGATAGCGAGCCATGAAACTCAGGGCAGACTCCGGATCGTAACCGGCAGCCATCAGATAGTCGACGGCCAGACAGTCCGCCTCAGATTCCAAGGCTCGGCTGAAACGGGCGCGAGCCAGGGGGGACGCCGCGGCGGCTCCGTAGAAGGCAAACCAGGCAATGGGGCTGGTGGTGATGGCAAGGGGCACCGTGGCGAGCAGACAGTACCAGCTCAGTCTTTTCCGCTGGCGCTGCCAGTGGCGGGCTTGGACGTGCGCGATCTCGTGGGCCAGCACAGCCGCCAGTTCCGATTCGCTTTCCGCCAGCGCGATGATCCCCGAGTGAACCACGATGAAGCCGCCGGGGAAAGCCTGCGCATTCGGCTCCGACGACCGGACGACGCGGAACACAAACGGTCCCGGGGCCCCGGCGGCCCGAATCATATTCTGCCCCAGCCGGTTCACGTACTCATTCACCCGATCGCCCGGCCAGAGCGGCACCGCACTCAGATACTCGTCGAACATGGCTCGGCCTGCAAGGAGCTCCCTTGCCTCCGGAGTGAAATTCGGCCCTGCACGCGACCGCTCCGCAGAAGGCTGATCCACAGCATACAGACCACCGGCCCCCAACAGCGCCAGGAGCGCAACTCCGGTGAGCCAGTAAGCTCCGCGTTCAGTTCGATTCATGCGATTGACCCTCGCGCATTCTCATCGGCAGGAGAGAGGCGCAACTTCACCATGAGGCACGGCAGGCAGGAATCTGACGTGAGTGGGCATGCTAGAATCACTCGGCGATGGAAGCCTACCTGTCCGCTCGTCTCCGGTGCTATTACGACCTGGAAGAGCCGCGCTCCCGGCGCGGGAAGCAGAAGTGGCCGCTACTGATAGCCTTGCATGGTTTTCAGGGAAATAAGGATTCGATGATGCGGCTGGCGCGGCGCATCGCGGACGGGCAGATGGTCGTCGTGTCACTCCAGGCACCCTACCAGTTCTGGTTTAAGACCGGCCAAGGAACCTGGGACATCAAGGCGGGTTTCGGCTGGGGGACCAACTTTCGACCAGAGGAATCCATTCGTTTGCACCACCAGAATGTTCTTCGGCTCATCGCGCGGGCGGTGAAGGACCACCACGCGGACCCGCAACGCGTCTTCCTGCTCGGCTTCTCCCAAGCCTGCTCGTTCAATTACCGTCTGGTTTTTACATATCCCCGGAAAATCCGCGGCGTGATTGCGGTGTGCGGCGGCCTGCCCAAGGACTGGACGGAGAGTCGAAGATACCGGCGGTCTGAAACGCATGTCCTGCACATCGCCGCCAGTGATGATGAGTGGTATTCCCCGCAACAAAACCTGGAATTCCGCCGCCAGCTGGCCGAACGCGCCGCCTCGGTGGACTTTCGCACCTACAAGACCTCACATCGGTTCCCCCGCCAGGCCATTCCGCACATCCGGCGCTGGATCGCGCAGCACCTCTGATGCGCCGAATAGGCTGTAACATTTCGTGTTGAAAATTGAGTTGGAAAGAGAGAGGGTGTCTCC
>CAZHKT010000058.1:0-11743 GCA_964533045.1 uncultured Acidobacteriota bacterium
TAGTCCCCATCTCAATTGTCCAAACGAAGGGAGGACAACCCCCCATAAGAAGCGATCATATCTGCTGTGGGCGCAGGGGGGCAGTAGTATGCTCCGGCGGGCAGTTGTTTGCCGCAGCACTCTGGCCGTCGCTCTTTTTTTTGGCGCCGCGGATGGCGCCGAGATCAATGTGGATTGCAGTAATCCCAAGGCAAGAATAAAGACGACTACCGCAGCATTAGCCCTGCTCAACAAGAAGGTCGAAAACACAATCCGCGTGTCGGGTGCCTGTACCGATTGGGTTCGCATCGACTTCTTCGAGAACCTGAACATCATTGCCAACGCGGGCGCGTCAATCAATGCTCCCACGACTCCCGCTCCGGATCAGCCCATGACCGTTTGGATTCACGATCAATGGCGGAGAGTACGCGCAACGCGGTTGGATGTTCCCGAGTCACGTATCACTGCGCTTTTGGGAGCAACACAATCCAGGGAGTGCATGTGGGATTGCTGGGCTCGTCAAATGCCACCGTCTATCTCTATGACAACACAATTCAGGACAATCGAGATGTTGGCGTCTCCGCCGGCGCTGAATCCCTGGTACGGGTGAATGGCGACACGATCCAGAACAACGGCTACGGTATCACCTTGGAGTCTGCGAGCACGCTAACTGTAAGCAAGGGATCTGCCAGAGGTGGTGGAACAATCCAGAACAATGCATACACGGGCGTTGTGGCAGACGGCAACTCCACGGTCACGCTGGGGAGCGGGGCTGCAACAATAAGTTCCAACGGCCTGGGAGGCATCGAGATTGTCAAGGGTTCTGTACTGACCGTCGGGCGGAATAACGAGATTCTCGGAGGTACCGGCAGCGCCGTGGTGATCGGCGCGCTCTCGGTCGCTCAATTTCTGGCGGGCCCGCCTCCCAGCAACGTCACCGGCAGCGGAACGGTTGTCGACTGCCGGGGTAGATATTCCGTTGCAAAGGGTTCCCAGGACTACCCGGAAATCACCACCAATTGCGTGCCCTAGTTCGATAGGCGCGACGAGTTTGGGGCAGAGGAGCAGACCATCGCACGCAGTGCGGTGAGGGACTCTCGGGATCGGGATGATGCCTAGCTGCTTGTGCAATGTGCTGGAGGATGCGGTTCTTGCGTCTGATGTTCTCGTTCAAGCAGTTAAAGTTGGCATAGACGACGCGGTCTAGACTCTCGACATTCACAGACCATAGGAGGGGTGCAACGGTGCACCGCGACATAGCATCGCTCGACGGCGCTGGCGGTGCGAAGCTTGCGCCAGAGGTGCGGGGGGAAGCGGAAGAAGGTCCGCAGGTCGGGCAAGTCGCGCTCTAGCCGTGCTTCCAGGGGCGGATAGAACCGGCGCCAGCGAAAACGGAAGCTCTCAATGGCTTACCGGGCGCGGTGGGTGGCACCGTTTACGGCGCGAAGATATCGGCCAGGACCTGATCGAGTATGCCATGCTTGTTGCTCCGATCGGGTTTATGGCTCCAGTCTCGCTTTCACCTGTTGCCCAAGTGCTGAGCAACGGCGGGGACAAGACGCACAAGAAATTCAAGGATCACGTCGATCACGGCCTTCATAAGGGCTGGTATAAATTGTTCATCCGCCATTCCCCTGCCTGGTTTGTAGAATCCCCAGCTCAAAATTCGTTGTGGTCCCGCCCTGGTCCTGTTGACCTCCCCGCGCCACGATTCCACCCCTTCTCCGGCGCCACGCGGCCTTGACACCTCCACGTTTCACGCTCCCTACGTAATCGGACGATACGCTGGCCTATCGCTCAGCTTCGAAAGCACCTGGTTTGCAACCTGGGGCTGCGAGTTCGAGCCTCCCCAGGTCCACCAGCCGATCTTGCGCGATTTCACTGAGCAAAGGTGCGGGCCAATCCCCCGGCGGCCGCCGGATTCGGAGGCATCACTGAATCGGCCACCCGAGACGGTGTGATATCATTGCTGGTAAAAGGGGTGCAGGGATACATCCGGATGGGCCACACGAAGGAAATTCCTGATCCCGGCATTGTCCCAGGAAGGGGAGGCATTCAGGTATTTGCGAGACCTTCTCTCAGGCGCTTCGCCGCGGGAATTGCCCTGCTATGCGCGGGGCTCGCCGCCGCAGGGATGCCGATCCCCCGCGCGGATAGCTCTCCCCCAAAGCTCCTATCGGATTTCGCCCCGTTGGGCAGCGCGATTCGCTTCGTGGATATCGCCGAAGCGGCCGGGGTGGTTGCGCGCAATTTCTGGGGGGGTGAAATCAAGAAACGGTTCATCCTGGAGACCAAAGGGAACGGAGTTGCCTTTCTCGATTTCGATCGCGATGGCTGGCTGGACATCTATCTCAGCAACGGTACGCGGCTGGAGGACCCGCCGACGAATCCTCCGCCCACGCCTCACCTCTATCGCAACCAGCGCGACGGGACGTTTTCCGACGTGACGCAGGCATCCGGCCTGGCGCTGACCGGCTGGCAGACTGGCGTGTGCGCGGGCGACTACGACAACGACGGATGGGAAGACCTGCTGCTGACCTACTGGGGGCAGAACCGGCTTCTTCGCAATGAGGGGAACGGAACCTTCAAGGATGTCACTCCGCGCGCGGGCCTCACCCAGTCGCGCGTGCGCTGGGGAACAGGATGCAACTTCCTCGATTTTGACCTCGATGGCAACCTGGATATTTACATAACAAATTATATTGAGTTCGATCCCGCCGAAGCGAGCGAGCCGGGCTCGAAGCCCTCCTGCATGTGGAAAGGGATGCCGGTTCTCTGCGGGCCGCGAGGCTTGGCACCCGGAAGGAATGTCCTGTTTCGAAATCTCGGCAACGGAACCTTCCAGGATGTGTCCGAGTCGTCCGGGGTGGGCAAGTATGGCGGCAACGGCCTGGGGTCGGTCTCCTACGACTTTGACAGCGACGGGTGGCCCGACATCTACGTGGCCAACGATTCCACCCCCAGCCTGCTCTACCGAAACAACCACGACGGGACATTCTCAGAGATCGCTCAGAAGGCGGGCGTTGCTTACAGCGACGATGGGTATGAGCAGGGCGGCATGGGCCTGGCAGTAGGCGATTACAATGGTGATGGGTGGCTGGACATCTTCAAGACCAACTTCGCCGATGACATTCCGAATCTCTACCGCAACAACGGCGATGGGACGTTTGCGGACCAAGTGCTGGCAGCGGGACTCGGCTCGCTGATCGAATTCGTGTCGTGGGGCGCGGGGTTTGTGGATGTGGATAACGACGGGCGAAAGGACATTCTCTACGTGAACGGCCACGTGTATCCCGAGGTCGACCTCTACCGCATGGACAGTTCATACCGGCAGCCGCGCTTGCTCTACCGGAATCTCGGCTCGGGCCGTTTCCAGAACGTCTCGGCCGAAAGCGGGCCCGCGTTTCAGCAGAAATTCTCGAGCCGCGGGAGCGCCTACGGAGACTTTGACAACGACGGCCGCGTGGATGTGGTCATCACCAACATGAACGACCGGCCCTCGCTCTGGCACAACGAAAGCCGAACCCGGAATCACTCCCTTCTCATCAAGCTTGAAGGGAAGCGGACGAACCGCAGCGCCATCGGCGCCCGCGTGCGGGTCGTGGCCGGAACCGGTTCCCAGGTGGATGAAGTTCACAGCGGCGACAGCCTGATGTCCATGAGCGACCTCCGCCTGCATTTCGGCCTGGGCACGGCTTCGAAGACCGATTTGCTGGAAGTTCACTGGCCGGCGAGCGGCATCGTCGAACAATTCAAAGACGTCACCGCGGACCAGATCCTCACGATCCGGGAAGGGGAAGGCATCGTGCGACGGACGCCTTACGAACCGGCGCGTTAAGGGGCTTCGTCATGAACTGGGCATCGCTCGCCTGGTTCTTGCGTGGGGCGCGGCTGTCAGAGCGGCGGGCGGAGGCGAGGATCCAGCTCCTGGGCGGCACGAAAGGCGCGGGCGGATTCCTCCAGCTGGCCCTGCGCCTTCAAGGCCAGGCCGAGTTCGTAATGGGCGCGCGCGAAGCTTTCGGTCAAACGAATCGCGGCGCGGAATTCCTGCTCCGCTTCGACCCATCGGCTCATCGCGGCGAAGCTGCGGCCGAGCTCGAAGTGGAGCGTTCCGTCGTCCGGCCGCCAAGCGAGCGCGGCGCGGTAATGCCGCGCGGCGACTGGCCAGTCACCGGCCCGCGCGGCTTCCTCTCCCAGCGCGATTCGAGCATCCACGAAGCTCGGCGAAAGTTCAATGACCTTTTGGAATCGAATGCTTGCCAGCGAACTCAGCCCCCGGGCATGCATGGCCTTCCCAAGCTCATAATTGGCCCCCGGATGATTCGGGTTGATTTCGAGGACTCGCCGCAGCGCGGCCTCGATTTCCTCGTTATTACCCGACGATTCTCGGAGCGCCAGGGCAAGCTGATAATGGCCTTCCGCAAAATCCGGACTGAGAGTGGTGGCTTCGCGAAGTAATGTCAGGGCCGCATTGAAATCTCCCTTGGCGCGAGACTGCGCGGCGGACTCGACCAGAACCATGGCCTGGCCCACCGAAGCCCGCAGCTTGTCGATCCGCTGGCCTTCCTCGCGTGCTCTCCGGGCTTCTTCCGTGCGGCCCAGCTTTTGCAGCGCCTGCGCCAAGGTCAAGTACGCTTCGGGGAAATAGGGATTCAGGCGAATGGCCGTTTGGAGTTCCGCCACTGCGCCGGGGGGATCGTTCAAACGCAGCAGGACGGTGCCGATGGTATGCCGGGTTTCCGCATCCGCCGGTTGTTCCTGGGCCGCTTTGCGCAACTCCGCCAGCGCGCCCGCAAAATCGCCCTTCTGACGCAGCAGCAGTCCGAGCGTCCGCCGCGCCTGAGTGTGCCGGGGATCGAGTTGCAGCGCTTCCCGCACGGCATGCTCCGCCGCGTCGTCGTCGCCCTTCATTCTTAATGCCAGGGCAAGATCGTAATGATAGTCGGCGTTGCTAGGCGCGAGCTCGACGGCCTGACGAAGCGCCCCCACGGCCCCGGCAAGATCCTGCACCTCCACCAGAACCTTGCCTAAGGTGGAGAGGATTGGTGCCCGCCGCGGCGCCATGCGGTGGGCTGCTTTCAGATTTTCCACCGCTTCCTCGAGATCGCGTTTATCGCGCAGGCCCGCCGTCGTGGAGTAGCGCTGAAAAAGCTCCCGCGCTAAGTTGTGGCGCGCCTCGGCGAATTCGGGGCGCGACTTGACGACCTCGCGCAGCAGGCGGACGGCTCCGTTGCGGTCGCCCAGCTTCGAGCACATCGCGCTTAGCCCGTAACGCGCGTCCGTGAATCCGGGGTTCAGCCGCAGAGCCTCCTGAAATTCGGCGATGGAATCCTGGGTCCGGCCCGTTCGATCGTAGGCCAGCGCCAGATGATAATGGGCGGTGGCGAGGTGCGGCTTCGCGTCGATGGCCTTGCGGAAGTGCGGAATGGCTCCGGCGAAATCCCCCGCTTCGCTCAGCAGGACTCCGATCTGATGGTTCGACTCCGCGTCCGCCGGGTCGAGCTCAAGCGCCGAGCGGAAGTGCCGGAGCGCTTCTTGCGGCTGGCGCTGCAGAAGCATCCGGGCCTGGCGGCGATGCTCTTCGGCGCTGAGGGTACCCTGCGGGCCGGCCCGCAGGAAGCTTGAAAGGCCCGCGGCGATCATGAGGAAGGCAAGCCCGTGCCCGATCGCGGCCCTGCTCAAGGCTCGAATTGGAACACCGTCCGGCACAAATCCTACCTGCGTGGAACGAGGGGGAACGCGCGCGGCACGACGCCCGCGCCTTCCTGAACGGTGATGATCTGGTCCGCCGCAAGGTTCTCGAGCTCGGTGCGCGCGCCGCTCGGCCAGCGAATTTCCAGGAGATCTACTTTCGTCCGCGAGCCCAGACCGAAATGCACGCGCGGGTCGCTCGACGACATGTAGCTCATGCCTCCCTTGCGCTGCTCAACTCGCACCAGGTTGCCGGACACGAGCTTCAGCCGGGCGCCCACGCCGTCCCGGTTGGACTCCGTGCCGAGGAGCAGAACATTCAGCCAGTGGTTTTCGCTGCCGATTTCGTTTCGCAGCAGTTGCGGGTAGTCGCCTCGGTTTATCACGATGACGTCCAGGTCGCCGTCATTGTCGTAGTCGCCCGCCGCCGCGCCGCGCGAGGGCATGGGGCGCATGAAGTCCCGCCCCAGCTTCTCCGAACATTTCTCGAATCGCCCCCTGCCCCGGTTGCAAAACATGAGCTTGGGCTCTTCGTACGCGGTTTCGACGTGATAGAGATGGATGTTGTCGAGCATGGCGCCGTTTGTCTGGAAGATGTCGTTCCATCCGTCGTTGTCAAAATCGAAGATCTTGGAGGCCACGCCGCTCAGCAGATAGGCCGAGCGCCCGATACCGGAGCGATAGGTGTAATCGTCGAACGTGCCGTCGCCGTTGTTGTGATAGAGGCGGTGAAGCTGCATGTCGAGGTGCGTCACGTAGATGTCCAGCCAGCCGTCGCCGTCCACGTCGGCGGCGTCGGTGCCCATGCCGGCCTCGACCAGCCCGTCTTCGCTGGTGGCCACGCCCGAGGGATAGGAAACGTCGCGGAACGTGCCGTCGCGATTGTTCAGGAAAAGAAAATTGGGCCAGCTGTCGTTGGCCACGAAGATGTCCGGCCAGTCGTCGTTGTCGAGGTCGGCCAGCACCATGCCGAGCGCCTTGGCCTCCGGGTGGCCCACACCGGATTTTTCGCTGACGTCGGCGAACGTCCCGTCACCCTTGTTGCGGAAGAGCCGCATGCGCTCGCCCTTGAAGAAGTTGGGGTGACAGTACCCGCGATAGCCCGGCTTGGGGTCGCCGCACCAGGGATTCTTCGCCGGCGCCCATTCGAGGTAATTGCCCACGATAAGATCGAGCTTTCCATCCCGGTCATAATCGAACCATCCCGCGGCGCCGCCCCAATGCCCCTGGTTGCCCACTCCCGCCCGCTCGGTGACGTCCGCGAAACGCGCTCCGCCCTGGTTGTGAAACAGGAACGCTCCGCCCCAGCCGTAAACGTAGAGATCCGGAAAGCCGTCGTTGTCGAAGTCGCCGACCGCCGCGCCCATGCCAAAAAAATTCTCCAGCGCCACACCGCACTTGTCGGTCACGTCACTAAAAGTGCCGTCGCCGTTGTTGCGGTAGAGCGCCGAGCGCAGCGGATGAGGAGGTTGGTAAGCTTGGGTGGGACCCTGCTGGACGAAGTAGAGATCGAGCAGTCCGTCCTGATCGTAATCAATCCAGGCGACCCCGGAGCCCATCGTCTCGATGTAGTACTTCTCTTCGCTTTGCGTCGAATCGTGCCGGAATCGAATCCCTGCTGCCTCCCGCACGTCAAGGAACGCGCTACCCTCCGACGACGAAGTCGGCGCGGACTGCGCAACCGCCAGCGCCCCGGCGGCCAGCAAGCTCCCGGCGAGGACGGCCAAGGCGCTGCGTTTGACGGATTTTTCCATTTCGGTACGCAAGGCTCGCTGCCTCTTCGAATCGAGTATAACGGGAAGTGCCCTATCTAGGAGGTTCACCGTGACCGGCCGGCATTTTTAGAGCTCCTCACGTCGGTCTTCGCCAGGCCGAAGCTCAACAATGGCCACCTCACCCGCCCCGATCGGACAGGGGGCCCGCCTCTCCCCCGGCGAGACGGCTGGGTCAGGGTTGGGTTTCCTGCCCTCTCCCTCCGGGAGAGGGTGTCCCGATCTAAACGGGACAGGTGAGGGCTGTCAGAACTTCCGGAGCGGTGCAGAAGTATGGAACATCGGGCAGAATCCTAAGGGGCCTTCGGGCCGGGGGCGGGCGTCGGTGTCCCCTCCCGCACGATGCGCTTGAGCGCTTTCCCCACGGCGTCTTCTCGATCCTTCTGGTGCAGGGCGCCGACGTGGGCCATCATCTTCTCGGCGCGGACGGCATCGCCTCTGCGACGGTAGGCGTTCGCGAGCTGGAATGCGGGAGCGGCCTCGGTGGGATCAAGCTCCACGGCCTTTTCAAGCACCTCAATCGCCCGGTCAACCTCCCCGCGGCGCAACAGGAGTTTTCCGAGTCCCGCGCGCGAATGCACGAAGTCGGGGTTCGCCCGCACCGAAGCTTCGAAGGCCCGGACGGCCTCATTCTCCTCGTCGCTGCCGGGGGTAGGGCCGGAGCGCACCAAGGCTTCGCCCAGCAGATAATTGATCAGAAAATCATCCGGGTTGAGCTTGGCCTGCTGGCGAAGCGCCTCGGCAGCCTTCGAAATCTGCCCCAACTGCATCCAGGCGATCCCCAGGGCAACGTGAGGCAGCGTTTTCCCCGGCGCCAGTTTCTGCGCAATCTCAAAATCCTTCTCGGACTCCGCCACCTGGCCCTTCATCGCCCGCATCACGCCGCGTTGCAGATAGAGCCGGTCGGAATTGGGAATTTTGTGCAGGCCGATATTGGTGATTTCCAGGCCGAGGTCATAGTTTTCGTAGTCGAGACAGAGCGCGGCGAGATCGACGTAGTTATTCTCTTCCTGCGGGTGAATCCGGGTGGCCCGGCGCAGAGCCTCGTAGGCTTCTTTGACCTGGTCGTTTTTCCGGTAAGCCTCGGACAGGAGGTTGAAGATTTCCGACTGCTGGTGGCCCTGCGCCACCAGTTCCTCGCCCACGCGGATGGCCTCGGAGTGATCGCCGCTCTGCAGGAGCATCAGGATCTGGTTGTATCCGGCGACCTGGGGTTCGGGGTACGCGGGCCGGGCGAGCGCGAAATGTTTCGCCGCCTCTCGGTGGAGGCCGGCTTTTCCCAACATCTGCCCGGCGCGGAAATGCGCGTGGCCGTCGCCCGGGGGAAGCAGCTCGAGCATGGTCGCGGCCGCCGGGGCCCGCTGCCGGTCGAGGGCGCAAAACGCGTAACGGAAGATCAAGTCGGGATTGTTCACAATCCGGGTCCGGCTCTTGTCGTAGTGAGAGAGCGCCGCAGCGCAATCCTTGGCGACAAAGGCGATCTCGCCCAGATAGAAATGGGAAACCTCGTCCAAGGGAACGTGTTGCAGGACTCGCTCGAAATGCTCCTTCGCCGCCGCCAGGTGGCCGGAGCCGAACTCATTGACGGCCAGGTTTTTCTCGGCCGCGTAGAAGCTCGGCTGAACTTTCAGCGCGGCCCGGAACTGCTCGTTGGCCTTCTCGATCTGCCCGGTCGCAGTGTAGGAAAGCCCCAGCAGGTTCATCACTTTCACGTTGTGAGGGGCAGCCTTGAGGTTCTGCTGGAGGTGCGGAATGGCCTGCGCGAATTCCTGGCGGGAGATGTGGAAGGCCGCGCACTCCGCCGCGTTGTTTCCGCACTCAGCGGCAAGGGACGGCATCACGCTGGCCGCCGCAAGAAGACAGGACGCAGTGATTCCCCTCAGCGCTCTTTCCATTTCATCCATTCTAAGCCAGCCGGGAACCTGCCTCCACCCAGAAAAGAGCGGCCCCCAAGAGGGGCCGCCTGGGGGGAGCAGCATGTTTTCGAACCGAACCGACGCGAGGAGGGGAAAGATGCTATCGCCCATGCGGGCCATGACTTCAACGGACGAACAAGACCTCGCCGGAACGGGCAGGGAGTTCGGATGGAATTACCTCCCTGACCGTCCCAGCGACGTACGGGTCAAAACGCGATTCGGATGCCGACCTGAATGTTCCGGGCTCCGAACGTCGAGGTGGAGCGGCCGAAGAATGGACTGATCAAGTTGCCCTGCACCTGCGCCAGATTCACCCGGTTCAGGAGGTTGTAGAACTCCGCCCGGAATTGCAGATTGGCACCTTCATTACCCAGGAACCACGGAATGCTCGTGTTCTTCGTGACCGAGAAATCGGTGTTGGCGTAACCCGGCCCGATGAAGGTGTTGCGGCCCAGGTTTCCTTGCTGTCCGAGGGCCGGAGCGGGAAAGTCGGAAGCCTGAAAGAGCCCCTTGATGTAATCGGACCTTTCGCCGCTGCGGAAATTACCGAACGATGGCTCATTCGGATAGTCGTAGGTATTTCCGTCCGCGTTATAGTCGCAGCCGGAATTCCCGACGATCACGTTGTTGGCATCCCGCACCGGAATGAACGGGAACCCGCAATAGACGCTGTAGGGCGACCCGGCCTGCAGGATGAGGACGTTGCTCAGCTGCCAGCCGCCCAGGAAGCCGTTGACAAACTTGTTGCCGGTGTTGGGCTTGGGAAGCTGCCAGAGGAAGCTGAGCGCCAGTCGGTTCCGGATATCGAACGCCGCCAGCGCTCTTTCCCGCCGGAGGTTCGTGATATCAGCCACGCGCACGCCGATTTCGTTCCCGCCCCCGCCGATGTCCGAACCATCAATGGTCTTCCCAAAGGTGTAAGCCGTGTCAAAGCTGAACCCGCGGCCGAAGCGTTTCTTGAGAGCGACGGTCCCTCCGGTGTAGATCGAGTTGATTTGCGCAAAGGTCATTCCGATGGCCCCGAAGCTAGAGTTTAGCCGGGTCAGGACACCATTATTCAGGATCAGGTCGCCCGCAAAGCGGTTCACATCGTAGTTCGCCAGCATTTTATGGCCTTGCGAGCCGATGTAGTTGGCCTCCAGCACCCAGTCGTTGGCCAAAGCATACTGGACGCCGAAGAACCAGTTATAGGCATAGGGCACGCGCATGTCGGGGTCAGGACCACCCAGATTCGCTCGCCCCACAAGCAATCCGTTCTTGGAGTCCAGCCCCGGCGTGATTCCAGTCACGGGGGGGAACCCAAACGGTTCCGTGCCTGAAGTCCCGAGCCCGTAAACAGGCAGGGCGGGAGGCGTCTGCTTACTTACGCCCACGTTGGCCACGCGGGGAGGGTTATCCACGGTGCCGGCATACATACATGTCATCAACCGGTTGTAAAAGACTCCGGCTCCGCCGCGGATGGACATCTTTCCTTTATTGGTGGGATCCCAGGCAAAACTGAAGCGAGGGGCAAAGTTGTTGTAATCGGTACCGTTCAGCAGGTGCCGACCGTCCGGGGAATAGTCCACGCGCAGATTGGCAATATTGGAGGTAAAGCTGTTGCCGCTCCCCGGGTAGAGCATCGTGGCGCCATAGCGCTGGATGCCGTTCAGGAAGAGTTCATACCGAACGCCAAAGTTCAGCGTCAGGTTCGGCTTCACCTTCCAGTCGTCCTGGAAGAAGACGCCCATGTTGGATTCGCGAATGGCCGTGTAGCGCTTATCGGAAGTGATGGGGGTCGCGGTCAGCGGATCGATCCCGATATTGCCCTCCGAAAACGGATCGTCGAGTGCGAAATCGAACACGCTGTTGAATCCAAAATTGGGCCGGGTGATGATGCGGCCGAAATCGTTGAAGTCCTCGGTCCGCTGGAAGGTGATGCCCGTTTTCAGATTGTGGGCGCCTCGGTTGATGGCGATCACGTCCCGCCACTCATAATTGTTCTGGATGAACGTGCCCGGGCCCCACCCCTGCCCGAATCCGTTCATGCCGTTGACGCTGATGCCGGGCACTTCGCAGGGATCGCAGATGTTGTCGCCCCAGGCGCGGACGTAGCTGAAGCCCATCTCGTTCAGCATGGTCGGGGAGAACGTATGCGTTTCGTTGGCGTTGATGTACATGGTGTACTGCGTCCAGTCCTTGCTGAACGCCGGGTACACGTTGGGAGAGTTAAACAGCACGGTGTTGAGCGTGGTGCGGTAGATGTTGGCGTAAAAGCGGTCTTTCGACTCGTTGAAATTGTGGTCAATGCGGGCGCTCCATTGCAGGCCGTCGCGCGGCACGGTGGCAGCGAAATCGCCTTCGCCCACCATGCGAAACTCACACGGCAAATTTCCGAGCGGCGTG
>CAZHKT010000058.1:11753-22214 GCA_964533045.1 uncultured Acidobacteriota bacterium
CGGATCCCGCGGTGAGAAAATTGCGCACAGGGGTGGAGGCCGCCGGATAGGTCTTCCACAAATAGGTGGAGATATTGTTGGGAAAATTGGTCTGCATGAAATTGATCATGTCCGGGGTGGCGATGCGGACGGGAAAGCCATAGCCCACGCCCGACCGGAGGAAGTCCACCGAGGAGAAGAAGAAGGTCTGGTCCTTCTTAATCGGGCCGCCGAACGACGCCGCCCCCTCATTCCGACGGAATACCGGCCCACTGGGAAGCTGGAAGATATTCCGGGACTGCAGTCTGTTGTTGGTGTGGAACCAGCTCATGGTGCCATGCCAGTTGTTGGTTCCCTGCTTGGTTACCGTGTTGACGATCACGGAAGCCTGCCGGCCCGTATCACAGGAGAAGTTGTTCGTCGAGACGCGGACCTCCTGAACCGAGTCGGCGTTGGGGCTGAAGTTGGTCAAGCCGCCGTGACAAACGTTGTTGGTATTGGCGGAGTCGACGGCGAACTGGTTCGCCATGCCCCGCTGGCCGTTGGCGTTCAGCGCCACGCCATATTCCGTGGTGAAGATGTCGCCGGTCGCCTGGGCGTAGGACTGCCCGCCGCCGCTGGGAAGTCCGGTGACCCCGGGGGTGAGGACGACGAGCGTGAAGAAGTTGCGCCCGACCAGCGGCAATTCCTCCACCTTGGTCTGATCAATCAGGCCCGAAACACGGCCTTGCGAGGTCTCAATGGGCGGAGGCGCCGCCGTAATCGTGACCTCGGTCGTCGCTGCCCCTAATTCCAGCGACACGTTCACCGTCCGGGTTTCGGTGACCTGAACGGCGAATTCCGATTGGTGGGCGGTCTTGAAACCCTCGGCCGCCACCGTCAGCGTATAGGTCGCCGCGGGCAAGGAGGCGAACCGGTAGGCGCCGGCGCCCGACGTTCGGGTTTCCCAGACCACCCCGGTCGAAACATTTTTAAGAGTGACCTTGGCGTTGGGAACCACGGCGCCTGAGGGGTCGGTCACCGTCCCTTCGACGCCGCTGGTGAATTGTCCCCGCGCGGTCCCCGCAAAGACCAGCCCCATCAAGAGACTGGCGAAGACTACACATCTGTTTTCCCTGCTCATCGATCCACACTCCTTATATGGATGGCTCGACCCAACTCGAAGCTTCCGGCGCAGTCTAAGAGCGCGGACTTCCATATGCAAATATTTTATTCAAATCTTTTTGATAGGTTAGTCCTATTTCAATTGCGGGGGAGACCACCCGCGGAAAGAAACTATTGTCGACCCCGTCCGGCATGAGTCGGCGCGCGCCCGCCTCCAGCTCAGGCGGGGTGCGAGGCGCGCCAGAGAGCGAGCAGCGGCTCGAGGCGCGGGCGGCACCGCGGGAGCCGCTCCAGCGCCCGGTCGAGCAGCGCGTCGAGGGTCTCTCGGGTCTCGCCTTCGAAGCGGAAGGAAATCTTGTTTTCAGAAACCGAAGGCCGGACCAACAACCACGCGCCGGGAATTTCCACCCGCAGGCCGTCGAATTCACTGATCCGGGCTTGGGGAAAGGCGGACCGAAGCGCATCTCGCAGCGCGGCGAATTCGAGCCCTTCCGCCGCGATGCGCAGGTCGGGCGTAATGAAGATGGGCGGAAGCGAATCCACCTGGCGGCTCAGGGATTGGCAATCACGGAGAAGATGCTCCACCACCTGAAGCGCGGCGTGCATCCCGTCATCGCCGCCGCTCAGCGCGCGATAGAAATAGTGGCCGCTGAATTCGCATCCGAACAGGCAATCCTCCCGGATCATTCGAGTTTCGAGAAAGCAATGCGCGCTGCGTTCCTCGACCGGAACGCCGCCCAGCGACTCGATGGCGGCGGGCACTCGCCGCGACATCTTGACATCGAAGAGAATCTTCTCCCGCCCGCCATGGCGGAGAAGTGCGGGGAGCAGAAGGAGGGCAAGCTGATCGGTCATCAAAGGTCGGCCGGTGTCGTCGCACACCGCCAACCGGTCGCCGTCCCCGTCCCAGGCGAGCCCGGCGCGGGCGCCCAGTCGCCGAACCTCGGACCCGGCCGCGGCCAGACTGCCGGGCGCGGCGCAGTCAGGCGAACGGTGGGGGAAGCGCCCGTCCGGCTCCGCGTGAATGAAGGTGGCGGAAATACCAAGACGGCTCAGGATCTCCGGGGCGAGCAGCGACCAGGTTCCGTTCCCGGGATCGAACACGAAACGGCCGGACGCGCTCGATGGCTTTAGACGGTCCTTCCAGGCGCCGACTATCGTTTCGATATATGGCGAGAGCAGGTCCACCACCTCCAGCCGGCCGCGCTGCGGTGCGGAAGACAGACCCATTGCGCCGGGCTTTAGACCCCGCAACTGCGAGGCGCTGGCCGGGAATTTCCCCAGCATGAGCTTGAGACCGTTGTCCTCGGGGGGATTATGCGACGCGGTAATGACGGCCGCGGCGTAAGTTCCCAGGCGCCGCTTGCCGGAGTAGACGACCGGCGTGGGAGCTTGCCCGCCATCCAGCACCGAAGCCCCGCCCTCCACCAGGCCCGCCGCCAGCGCCGAGCGCAGAGCCGGGGAACTCGGCCGCAGATCGGAACCGATCAGGATATTTCGCCCTTGCAGGAGATTCAGAGCGATGGCGCGCCCGAAGTGAAAGAAGAGATCTTCATGGACCTCTTCCGGATACTTCCCCCGAATGTCGCAGGTTCGGTAGCAGTCCATGGCGGCGCTTCAAACGGCGTCCTGGTAAATTGCCTGGAATTGTTCGCGCACGAAGAGAAGTAATTCGTCGAGCACTCGCGGGAGCCGCGAGAACTCGCCCGTGGCCACCCCGACCTCGCGCACGAGCGGCCGGCCGCGAATGCGCAGGGGGTGAAGAGTATCACGGTAGGGCAGGGCCCGGACGGCGGAAATCGGAATGATCGTCGCCCCGAATCCGGCCTCCACCATCATTTTCATGGCTTCGACGCTGCTCAGCTCGAGCACGACTTCGGGGGCGATCCCCGCCTCGCGAAAGAATTCATTGAGCATGGCGCGGGTCCGCGTGTTCCGGTCGTAGAGCACCAACGGCAGCTTACCGATTTCGGCCGGCGCAAGCTGGCGTTTGCTGGCGAGCGGGCTGTTCTTTCGCACCACGACCACCATTTCCTCGCGGAACAGCACTTCGGTCTTCAACCCCTTGTCGCTGACGGGGAGGGTCACGATGCCCAGATCCAATCGGTGGCCGCGAAGCAGATCCAGAATAATCGGCGTGGTGGCGTTCTCGATATCGAGGCGAATCCGGGGAAATTTCTTGTGGAAGCGGCTGAGCGCGGAAGCCACCATGACCGTCAATTGGTGCCCGCCGATGCCGATCAGAATCTCGCCCGACGGCTCCTGCGTGATCGAGGCCACCTCCATGCGCAGGATTTCGGCCTGACGCAGGATGTGGTCGGCGTGCTTCTGGACGACTTTGCCTGCTTCGGTGATGAACATTCGCCGGTTGCGCATGCGCACCAGGAGCTGCTCGCCCAGCTCTGCCTCCAGCTGCTGTATCTGCTGGCTGATCGAGGGCTGCGCCACGCGCAGCTTCTCGGCGGCCCGCGTGAAACTGCCGGATTCGACGATGGTCGTGAAGATCTCGAGTTGACGGAGCGTCATGGGAGGCCTCCCTCCGGTCCCCTTGAGAGGGTTTCCAGCAATATATAGAACAATCCTATCAAGTGTACTCCATTTTCCTATTTGACTTATGAAAAGTTGTCCGCTTTATTAGTGTCGCAACAGCAGGTGATTCGGCTCGGTGGCATCGAGAGAGGAGCCGAGGGGGCTTTTGCGTTCCGGATGGCGGAGCAACTGTTAAGGGCGGTGATCGGTATCGACGCAGGAACCAGCGGGGTTCGAAGCATGGTAGTGACCACCACGGGCGAGGTGTGGGCGGAAGCCCGGGCACCGCTGGTGGATTCACCCACCGGTGCTCCCGCCCATGAACAACAGCCCGACGACTGGTGGCGCGCCGTGTGCGCGACGACCAGGGAAGCGCTGGGACGTGCCGCAAGGCGCCCGGGGGGCTTCAGCGTGGCAGGCATCGCCGTCACCTCCACGTCGGGATCGCTGGTGCTGGTGGACGCGAATGGAATTCCCGTTCGCCCGGCGATTCTCTATGACGATTCGCGAGCGGCCTCCGTGGCGTGCATGTCGCCGGAGATTAACTCCTCTTATTCGCTCGCCAAAGCCCTGTGGGTGCGCCAGGAAGAACCCGGTCATTGGGAGAACGCACGGCGCCTCTTGCACCCCGGGGACTGGCTGACGGGGAAACTGACGGGGAGGTTTGATACGACTGACACCTCGAACGCGCTCAAGCTGGGGTTCGACCTCGAGACGCGCGACTGGTCGGCGCTGGTCGCTGGCCTCGGCTTGGACAAAGGCCTCCTGCCGAAGGTGGTGATACCGGGAACTCGGGTCGGCAGCGTCTCGAATGTGGCCAGCGCGGAGTGCGGAGTTCCCGCCGGAACACCGGTGTTTGCTGGCGCCACGGACGGTATGGCAAGTCTAGTAGCCTCGGGAGCTCTGCAAGCGGGCGACGTGAACACCACGCTCGGGACCACCCTGGTGTGGAAGGGGCTTTGCCACGAGAGGCCGCGGCTGGGCCCGGGGATGTATTGCCACCAGCATCCCAGCGGCATGTGGGCCCCCGGTGCGGCCAGTAACACGGGCCCGGGCAGTTTGCGAGTGACGGTTGAAGGGTTCGCTCCTGGGGAATTGGACCAGATGGCTGCTCGGTGGCTCCCATCTCACGTGCTGTGTTATGCGCTTGGGGCGCGGGGGGAACGCTTTCCGTTTCTCAACCCCGAGGCAGAAGCTTTCATCGAGGGCGACCCGCAGAGCCCCGCGGAGTGGCATGCGGCGCAGCTGCAATCATTGGCTTTTGTGGAGCGCTGGGGCTACGAGAAACTGCAAGAGTGCGGCGTGAAATTGGGAGAGCAGGTCTTCTCGACCGGGGCCGCGGCAGGGAGCGCAGTCCTCTCACGGCTTCGCGCCAATGTTCTGAGGAAGTCCGTCCGACGGTGTCAGCATGCGGTCGCGGGCTTTGGGGCCGCCATTCTCGCCGCCCGGAACAGCTGTTATGGCGGTGATTTAACGGCGGCTATCCAAGGGATGACGCAGGTGCTCGACACGGTCGAACCAGAGGGCGCCAGTTCGGACCTGTACGACCCCATATACCGATCGTTCCGCCAAGCCTGTGCCCGTCGGGGATACGTATGAGCGATCCGTGGAAAGCGTGTGATATCCGCGGCGTCTTCCCGCAGGAAGTCTCACCCGGCCTCCTGCGAAGGGTGGGGGCCAGTGTCGGAACCCATCTGGCCCCGCGATCCCGTGTGCTCGTGGCGGGTGACTTTCGCCTCAGCACCCCCGAGCTCCGGGACGCGCTGATGGAGGGGCTGCTGGGCACGGGCATCCACATTCTGGACGCAGGCCAGATCCCCACGCCCATCGCTTATTTCGGGCATCAACACTGGCAGACGGACGCGGTTCTGATCGTAACCGCCTCGCATAACCCGGCCGATCACAACGGGCTGAAACTCATGATTGGCGCGTTCCCTCCCTCCCCGGACGACTTCCGAGGATTGCGCCAGCTAGCAGCTTCCGGCAACTTCCGCGCCATGACGGGCAAACGGGAAGGGGTGGACGCGGTTGTGCCCTATCACGAGTGGATCACCGAGCGGTGGAAGCACTTACGCGCCTCAGCGCCCATGGCCGTGGTCCTGGACACGGGCAACGGTGCATGGTCGGAACTCGCCCCCGCCTGGTTCGAAGAACTGAACTTCAAGGTGCGCCGGCTGTTTTGCGAAGTGGATGGAACCTTCCCCAACCGCGCCCCGGACTGCGCGCGGCCGGCAAATCTGAGATGCCTCATGAACGAAGTCGTCGCGGCCGGCGCCGACCTGGGGATCGCGTGGGACGGTGACGGCGACCGCGTGGCGTTTGTGGATGGCGCGGGGTCGCTCGTGTCAACCGATGAAGTCTCGAGTTTGATGATCCAGGACATGGTCCCGGCTGAGCCCGGCGCCAAGGTGGTCTACGACATCAAATTATCCGACGTCGTTCGCCGGACCACGCTGCGTTGCGGGGGCGAACCCGTCATAGAGCGGAGCGGCCACGCGTTCATTAAGCGTACCATGATCGAGCAGCATTGCCTGTTCGGCTGTGAAGCCAGTGGACACTATTTCTTCCGAGAACTGGGGGGCGGAGATGACGGGCTTTTCGCGGCCCTGCGAATGGCAGACTTGGTACGGCGCAGTGGGAGGCCCCTCCAGGAAATTCGCCGGTCGGTGCCTTCCTTTTACGTGACGCCGGACCTTCGCATCCCGGCCCGGCTGCTCAGCTTCGACGAGATGTCGAAGCGGCTTCGCTGCGCTTTCAAAGGCGCGCGCGAAACCTCGGTGGACGGCATTCGCCTCGAAACCGGCCGCGGCTTCGTCCTGGCGCGCGAATCTGTCACCGAACCCGTGGTGACCATGCGTTTGGAGGGCCAGGGCGCCGATTCGCTCGATGAACTGGTCGAAACCTGCCTCAAGGCGTTCCCCGAGGCGGCGGGTGAGATCAGGCGGCAAATCGAGATTGCGAGACAACCATGACTCTTCGAGACTTGCGGCAGGAACTCGCCGAGACCGCCCGCCGGATTCAGGTGGAAAAGCTGGTCACCGGCGCGGGAGGAAATCTCAGCGCGCGCCATGAGAATTCCATGCTGATCTCGCCCTCGGGTTTCTCCCTGGAAGATGTCGCGCCTGAGCAATATGTAGAAGTCAGCGTAGCCAGCGGCGAGATCGCCCCCGGCGCGCTGCGGCCCTCCTCCGAAGTGCTGATGCACCTGGCTTGTTACCGGAAGCGGGAGGACATCCGGGCCGTGATCCACACCCACGCCCCCTACACCATCGCCCTCACCAGCTCGGGTCACGATTTGAAACCCATGTTCGCCGACAGTATCATCTACCTGGGGCGAAACGTTCCCCACCTGGACTATATCACCGTCACCACTCCCGAGCTTGCAGCGGCGGTCGAGCAGGTCATTCCGGAGTGCGATTGCATGGTTCTGCGCAATCACGGAGCGATCACGGTGGGGGAGAATTTGAAACAGGCTTTCTGGCGCGCCTGCTCGGTGGAAGAGGCGGCGCGCATCCAGTTGCTGGCGACGCTGGTCGGGACGCCGCGCTTCCTTGACGAGCAAGAGGCCGACCGGCTCGAATCGCTGGCCAGCGAGCAGTATCGCCGCCAGTTGCTCGCCCGCATGAAAGCTTTGCACGCCGTGACCGGCGACGATCACAAGGACCCTGCATGACTCGAGCGTTTCAGTATCTGGCCTTTGACCTGGGGGCCGAGAGCGGCCGGGCCCTGCTCGGCCGGCTGGAGTCAGGGCGGCTCGCGGTCGAGGAGCTTCACCGCTTCGCGAACGACCCCGTCACCACCAACGGCGAATTGCATTGGGACGTCCTGCGCCTGTGGCACGAGATGCAGCGGGCCTTGGCGCTCGCCGCGCAGCGCTCGGCGCCGCTCGACGGCATCGGCGTGGACACCTGGGGGCTCGACTACGCGCTGCTGGGCGAGCGCGGCACGCTGCTCGAAAATCCTTATCACTATCGGGACACGCAGACCGACGGCATGATGGACGAAGTCTTCAAGCGTGTCCCGCCCGATGACATTTACGCCATGACCGGCGTGCAGTTTATGCAGGTGAACGGGCTCTACCGGCTCTTCACCGAGCAGCAACGGACGCCCAAGCTGCTGTCCGCGGCGGAGACACTCTTTACGATCCCCGACCTTTTCAACTTCTGGCTGACCGGCGTGGCCGCGGCGGAGTTCACCAATGCCACCACGACGCAATTC
Source organism: uncultured Acidobacteriota bacterium (assembly GCA_964533045.1). Taxonomy (GTDB): domain Bacteria; phylum Acidobacteriota; class Terriglobia; order UBA7540; family UBA7540; genus JACQNR01. The sequence goes on from CAZHKT010000058.1 coordinate 19,584, forward strand.
TTCGACCCGCGCCAGGGCGACTGGTCGCGGGAACTGCTCTCGCGCCTCGGCATTCCGACGCACTTCCTCACCCCCGTCATCCCGCCGGGGACGGTGCTGGGCGCTCTGCGCGACGACGTCGCCAGGAAAGCAGGCCTCGCCAAAGTTCAGGTGATCGCGCCGGCCTGCCATGACACGGGTTCTGCGGTCGCGGCCATCGCCGGCGCGGGCGAATCCGTGTTCATCAGTTCGGGCACCTGGTCGCTGCTCGGCACGGAGATTCGCGCGCCCATCATTAACAAGGAAGCCCAAGCGCTGAACTTCACCAACGAAGGCGGCGTGTGCGGAACCTTTCGCCTTCTGAAAAACATCATGGGGCTGTGGCTGCTGCAGCGTTCGCGTCACGATTGGCAGCGCGCGGGACATACTTACGCGTATGATGACCTGGCGGAGATGGCGCTCGCGAGCCCGCCGTTCGAGAGCCTGGTGGACCCCGACGCTCCGCTCTTTCTCCATCCCGACGACATGCCGGAAGCCATCCGGCGATTCTGCTTACAGAGCGGACAGCCGGTTCCGAACACACCCGCAGACGTCACCCGCACCGTTCTGGAGAGCCTGGCGTTTAAATACCGTTTGGTACTGGAACGGCTGGAGCATTTGACGAGCCGCAGCTATTCCGAGATTCACATTGTGGGCGGCGGGGCGCAGAATCGCGTCCTCAATCAGTTCACCGCCGATGCGACGGGGCGGCGCGTGGTGGCGGGACCCATCGAGGCGACGGCGCTAGGCAACATCGGGATGCAGATACTCGCAACGCGAGCGGCTGAATCCCTCGAAGAAGTTCGCGCGATCATCGCAAGGTCGTTCCCGGCCGAGACCTTCGAGCCGAACAATCACTCCGCGTGGGAAAAGCAGTACAACCGATTCCAAGAGTACTGCACGGCCACGATGATTCGATCCTGAGCGAGAGGTTTCAACCGCCATGTGGATGCCTGCCGACTACAGCACTGCTTTTCTGATGCTCCTGGTTTCGATGGTCTGCTGGGGCTCGTGGGCGAATTCGTTGAAGATGATGAAGGGCTGCCGCTTCGAGCTCTTCTATTGGGATTACGTGGCGGGCACCCTGGCCGTAAGCTTGGTGCTGGCTTTTACGCTGGGCTCGAGCGGGACGTCGGGCCTGCCGTTTCTCGCCGACCTGCGCAACGCGCCGGGCTCAAACCTCGGTTACGCCTTCGCGGGCGGAGTGGTCTTCAACGCCGCCAACATGCTGCTCACCGGGGCGATCGAAGTCGCCGGACTCGCCGTGGCGTTCCCCCTGGGTGTTGGACTCTCAATCGTCATCGGCGTCGTGCTCAACTATCTGATTACCGCGAAGAACGATCCGGTGCTGCTGTTCGGAGGGGTGACCATTCTGCTGGTGGCAGTGATCCTGGATGCCCTTGCCTTCCGTGCCTACTCCGGCCAGGACGCGAAGAAAACGTCCCGTACGGGCATCATTCTCTGCGTGGTGGCGGGCGTGGGACTGGGCATGTTCTATCCCCTTGTCGCCAAAAGCATCAGCGGACCGAATCACCCCGGGCCCTACACGGTGGGCGTACTGTTTATGCTGGGCATGTTTTTGAGCAACATGATCTTCAACGCCGCCGTCATGCGTCGCCCCATTACCGGCCAGCCTCCGCTGCCCTTCTCGGCCTACCTCGGACTGCCCGGGAGATGGCACATGCTGGGCTTCGCGTTGGGCGGAGGCGTGTGGGGATTGGGAACCGTGTTCAACTTCACGGCGTCGGCCACGGGGATCGTCGGACCAGCCACGTCGTTCGCGCTAGGTAACGGTGCCGTGATGGTCTCGGTCATTTGGGGCCTGCTGCTGTGGGGTGAATTCCGGGGCGCCTCGGCCCACGTCAAGCGCCTCCTGACGCTGATGTTTCTACTGTTCGCCGCCGGCCTGACGTCCATCGCGCTCTCGCCGGTGATTTCCATTGTGCATTGAGGCATACCGAGATTCTGGAGGAGAGGTGGATCATGAAGAGAACAGGCTGTGTTCTACTTTCGACATTGTTCGTTACCGCCCTGGGTGCAGCGGGCGAACCCGGAGCGCCGAAACCATCGGTCGCCAATAAGGTGCAACCCGCCTTGGAGACCATTCCCAAGGCCGGGATCCGCATCGGCGGCTTCATTGGGGATCGGCTGAAGGCCAATCTGGAAAACTGGGATCTTCGAGCTCCCGACTCCAACCCCGCACTGACCGAAATGTTTTACGACCGCGAGCGCAAGCCGGACCGCCATCTGCTTCCCTGGTCGGGCGAATTCGTTGGCAAATACCTTTGCGCCTCATTGCTCAATTACCGCCTGCTGCGCGATCCTCGCCAGAAAGCGCTGGTCGACCGCATCCTGGACGATTTCTTGCAGAGCCAAGGGCCGGATGGCTACCTCGGGCCCTTCGATAAAAAGAACCGGCTGACGGGAAAGAACTGGGACATCTGGGGACACTACTGGGCGATTCGCGCCCTGCTGATGTACCACCGCGAATTCGGATCCCAGAAGGCCCTCACTGCCGCGACGCGCGCCGCGGACCTACTGGTCGCGACCTTTCTGAACAAAGGCATCCCGCTCACCAATGATGGTAGCTACGGGCAGATGAACTACGCCGTG
>CAZHKT010000059.1:0-21309 GCA_964533045.1 uncultured Acidobacteriota bacterium
CCCGGCCCGCAGAGGAAGGCATACCACCGCAACCCTAGCGAGGACCAAATCCGCTGTCAATGACAAATGTCAAATTCTGTAAGGACTACCGAAAAGGTCTATCCGCCCGCGCCCTCCAGGCCGAAATTGCCGCGCCCGCCTTCTTTGAGCGGCCGCCTGGCCGTTCATCCAGACCCGGTTGGAATCATGCAGGTCTTGATTCCGTGAACCGCCCGCCACTAAGATGAATCCAAAGGGTATCCAGCATGAGTATATCACCTGAGGGTACGGGCGCGTGATCGGTCAGACGATCTCTCATTACCGGGTCCTGGACAAGCTGGGCGGCGGCGGGATGGGTGTGGTTTTCAAGGCCGAGGACACGCTCCTGGGCCGGCTGGTGGCGCTCAAGTTCCTGCCGGACGCGGTGGCGGAGGATCCGGTTTTTCTGCAGCGCTTTCAGCGTGAAGCGCGCGCCGCCTCCGCGCTGAATCATCCCAACATCTGCACCATCTTCGAGGTGGGGGAGGTGGACGGCAAGCCGTTCATCGCCATGGAGCTGCTGGAGGGAGGAACGCTCAGGCAGTGCATCGCGCGCGGCCTGCGGGCCGCCGCCAAGACGCGCTCCGAGACTGCCACGGGCGACGAGCCGCATCCGCCGCAGGGACCGTTTCAGACCGCTGAGTGGCTCGACCTCGCGATTCAACTGGCCGACGCTCTGGACGCGGCGCACGGCAAGGGCATCATTCACCGCGACATCAAGCCCGGGAACATCTTTGTTACCGATCGCGGCCAAATCAAGATTCTCGATTTCGGGCTCGCCAAGGTCGACCCGAAGAAAGCCCCCTTTGCGGCGGGCTCGGATGCTCCGACCGGGGGCGCGCCGCTCACCCAGACAGGCGCTCCGCTGGGCACCGCGGCCTACATGTCGCCGGAGCAGATTCGCGGCGAAGACTTGGACGCCCGCACGGACCTGTTTTCTCTCGGCGTCGTGCTATACGAAATGGCAACCGGGGTCCACCCCTTCGAGGCGGCTACTCCCGGCCTGCTGTTTGAGGCCATCCTGACGCGCAAGCCAGCGGCACCCACCCTGTTGAATCCGGCGCTGCCGCCGGAGGTTGACCCGATCATCTTCCGGCTGCTGGAGAAGGATCGCGCCAAGCGGTACGCGGAGGCGGCGGCACTCGGCGCCGACCTCAAGCGCTTGAAGCGGGACACGGATGCCACGCGCTCTTCCCGCCCCATCTGGATCTCACCGCCCGGGCAAAAGGGACGTCTGCTCGCCGCGGCCGCGGGTTCGCTCGTCACGCTGCTCGCCGTGCTGGTCGCGGCGCCCCTGTGGCAGAAGCGCTGGGCGCCCGCCGTCGCGCCGCCCGCCGTCGTCACGGCGCCCGCTCCTCGGCCCGCCATGCGAACCGTGGCGGTGTTGCCTTTCCGCGACCTCTCAGGAAAGACCGGCAACGAATCCTGGGGCATCGGCATGGCCGACGCCATCATCAGCCGCATGACCGGCCTGCGCAACCTGGCTGTTCGCCCCACCAGCTCCGTCCTGAAATATGCCCAGACGGGGGCGGACCCCGTCCAGATCGCCCAAGAACTGGAAGTGGACTCGGTGGTGCACGGAACCTTTCAGCGTTCGGGGGGAGTGCTGCGCGTTTCGGTGCAGCTAATCGACCGGAGCCATCGCTCCACCCGCTGGGCGGGCCGCTACGATCTGCATGGCGATGACATGCTGAAATTCCAGGACGAAGTTGCGCAGAAAGTCGTCGAAGGATTGAACGTCGAAGTTTCCCAGGCCGAGCACGATTCCATGACCGCACCCATGACCGCTTCGCCCGAGGCCTATAATCATTACGTCGAGGCGCGTTATTACAGCAACGAGTTTCTGATGCGATTCCGGCGCGAGAGCCTGGACCGTGGCCAGGCACTGCTGGAGCGGGCCGTCGCCACGGATCCGAATTTCTCCCAGGCGCAGGCTCTATTGAGCATTCTGTACGTCCTGGAGAGTGGCAATTTCGTGGAGGGCGCCCCCGCCAACCTGACGCGCGCGATCCGCTCAGCGGAGCAGGCCGTCAAACTCGACCCCCGCCTCAGCGATGCTTACCTCGCCGTGGGGATGGCCCGGGCGCAACAGGGGCGAAATAGGGAAGCGATGGAAACCCTTCGCCATGCCCTCAGCCTGAGCCCCAATGCCGACAGCGTCATGGACGCCCTCGGCTACGTTTATCTCCATGCTGGGCTGCTCAAAGAGGCCGAGGCGATGATCCGGCGCAGTCTCGTCCTGAATCCCAACGTGCGGGTCGCCCGGCTGATGCTGGTGCGCTGCTTGCTCTTTCAAGGGAAGCTGGCCGAGGCGGAGGCCGAACTCCAGCGTGCCGCCGAGCCCGGCATGGATCTGCCCGAGGTCACTTCCGTCCGCGCGCTGCTGGCTTACTACTCGGGAAGACTCGATGAGGCGGTTGCGCTGGCCGACAAGGTCCACGGCGCCGGACGGCTGCAGGATCGCTCCCTCTACACCTTTGCCGGCGTCGTTCACGCTGCCCGCGGCCGCCGCGAAGCGGTGGACCCCGCCGTGTTTCGCCTTCGCACGGGCGAAATCATTAATCCCGAACTGGCCTATTGGATCGGGGGACTCTACGCACTGCTCGGCGATGAGCTGAATGCCATCGCCTGGCTGCGGCGGGCCCTGGAGCTGGGCAATGAGAATTACCCCTGGCTCGAACGCGACCGGAACTTCGACCGCCTCCGCACCCACGCCGCCTTCCAAGAGCTGGCCGGCGAAATGCGCGCGCGCTGGGAACAGAATGTGTCTTTCATCAATCCCGCCGTTCGGTCTTCGTAACGCCTCTCCGCCCCGAACTTCGCCCGAGAATCTGCTCTGAATGATAGACGTCGCGCACCGGGTGGCGCGTGCGATGAAATGGATTTCAGAGGGCCGCCAATTCTGCCTTAGCTTGTTGCAAAAGGGGGAGGCCGGGGTCGGCGTTGTGCCAGAGCTTGAGGAATTCCTGATAGGCCTCGCGAGATCGAGCCAGATTGCCAGACTTCTTGGAGGCGCGGGCCAGCTCGAGCCAGGCAAGCGCCTGGAGGGGGGAAACGGCGTCGACGCCGGGCCGTGCGACGATGCGTTCGAATTCCGCGGCAGCGCGGGCGGGGTCGCCAGCTCGCGCAAAGGCCTGACCGCGCAAGTAGGTAGGCGCCAGACCTGCCAGAAACCCCAGTTCAAAGGGCTTTGCGGACCGCAGAACCTCGATAGCGCGGTCGGGGCGGCGGCGTTCGATCTCGATGGCGGCGCGGGCAGTGGGGATCCAGACTCGCGTCAGGATGGTATGCTCGGGGTACTGCTTCTCAAGCTGGGCCGTGACCTGTTCGGCGCGCTGTGTGTCTCCCGCTCGCGCCAATGCCTGCGCGGCGATGACGCGGGCTTCCTTGCCCTGGGCCAGTCGGAGCGCCAGGAGGGCGCTGGCCCGGGCGCCCGCGGAGGCGCCCACCAGCGATTCCACCAGGGCTAGCCGGGCGTGCGTGGCGGCTTCCATTTCGGGACGGTTGTAGCGCTGTGCCAAGTCCAGCGTGTGCTGGAAGATTTCCCGCGATCGCATCAACTGGCCCCCGGCGGCGAGCCACTGCGCCTGAAGCTGGTGGACTGTCGCCTCATTCGGCCGGCCATTGGTGATTTCCAGCTGGCGGTCGAGGAGGGCTGCGTCGCGAGTGGCACAGCCGAGCATGAAGAGCAGCACGGGAGCGCTGGAGGATTCCGGATTCTCGGCCAGCATCTGTTCGAGCACCCTGCGGGCCGCGGGGAATCGGCCCGCACCCAGGTGGGCGGCGGCGATGTTGATCGAGGTGATGCCGCGGTTGCAATTGACAAGCTGGCGCGCGACCTGGGCTTCGGCCAGGGCCCGGTCGAACTGGCCGAGGTCGTTCAGCACTGCGGAAAGATTGGTGAGCGGCGTTGCGTCGCGAGGATAGGAAGCCTTCCAGATCTCGTAATTCTCCACCGCCTTCTCCACGCTGCCGGTGACGGTGCTGTGGTAATGCGCGGCAATGTAGTAGCGTTCGCGTTCGCTGACCCGCTCGCGCAATTCGTAGGCGCGGCGGGCGTGCTCGACGGCGGGAGCGGTTTCGCCCAGGTTGGCATACACGGCGGCGAGCCGGGCCTCTGCCAGAGCGAAGTTGGGGTCGAGTTCCAGAGCGCGCCGATAGAAGGGGATGGATTCCGATTCGCGGCCGCGTTCGCGCTCCGCGTTGCCCAGGCTGAAGGCGCGCAACGCTTCGAGCGAAGGGGTGGTGGCCTGATCGAGAGGCGCCGTAAAGCGTTCGAGGGAATTGAGCGACTCGCCCAGGCGCGATCTCAAGCGCGAGGCCGAACGGCTCAGGCTCTTCAATACGCCTTCCTTGGAAGCGGATTCGGCCTGCTCACTGGCCAGCACCTCGCCGGTGTGGGCGTCCACGACCTCAAGCGTCAGCACGTAGTGCTGCCCCAGGCTCGAAATGGAACCGGCAATGAAGGCGCGGCCCCCCTCGCGCAAGCAGATTTCACGGGCCACCTCACGCGTGACCCGGTCCTCGGGCGAGCGGCCCATCATGCGCAGCGACTCGCGGACGCGGCGCTCGGGAAAGATATTCAGGTAAGGTGATTGCCATAATTCGACGGCCAGTGCCTGCTGGAGCGTTCCGTCAAAGACCGCATCGCCGGTGCCATTGGCGAAATCCGTGAGGACGATGGTGTCCCTTTCGGATAGCGCCGGGGAGCGGGAAGGCCGGATGAGAATTCCCGCCGTCAGCGCCAGCAGGAGGACGGCCCCGGCGACGAGGGCGCCGCGCGACAGGGGGGAGAGGGGGCGGAGGATGCGCGCCGGCAGCCGGGCCCGACGCGCCGCGCTCGACGCGCCGACCCCCGAATCCTTATCGCGCCGCAGGCGCTTGAGATCGGCGCAAAGATCTGAGGCCGTCTGGTAACGCAGCGCGCGATCCCTCTCGAGCAGTTTGCCAATGATGTCGCTCAGCGCTGGCGGAAGATGCGGATTCAGCTCGACGGCGGCGGGCGGCGTGCTCGTCAGGATCTTTTCGATGACCACGCCCGGCGTGGATCCCTCAAAGGCGCGCTGCCGCGTGGCCATCTCGAATAGCACCAGTCCCAGACTGAAGAGATCGGTGCGGGCGTCCAGCTCGTCGCCGCGGATCTGTTCCGGCGACATGTACTCGATGGTGCCCACTGGCATCCCCGCCGTGGTGAGTTCCCGGGTCCATTGCGTGGAGACGTCCAGGGTGGATTCACCCGGGAGGCGTTTCCAGATCCGTTTCGCCAGGCCGAAGTCCAGGATTCGGGCATTGCCGTCGCGGTCCAGAATGATGTTGGAGGGCTTGATATCGCGGTGAAGGATGCCCCGGGCGTGCGCGGCCTCCAGAGCACTGGCCAGTTGGCTAGCCAATCGGAGCGTCTCGTCCAGCCTCAGCGTCTTCGAATCGAGAACTTGACGAAGCGTCGGCCCTTCGATAAAGGGCATGACGAGAAAAGGGCGGCCCTCGTGTTCTCCGGTGTCAAGGATCGCGCAAATATTCGCGTGATCGAGCAGGGAAGCAGCGCGGGCCTCGCGCTGGAATCTTTCCCTGGCGTCGGAGTCGTCGGACAGGGTTGCTGACAGAAGTTTGAGGGCCACCGTCTGGCCGTTACGGGCGTCCCACGCTTTAAAGACGACGCCCATGCCGCCCCGACCTATTTCCTCAACTATCTGATAATGGGCGATTTGACTCATCATTCCGGAATTTGCACCGGCCCCTGCGGTGCTCGCTACCCCCACGTTAGCATATCCTGGCAGCCAGGCAAGCCCGAACATGAAAGCACACCGAAAAATCGAGGTCGGACGGGCTAATATAATTATGTTAGGGACGGATTTTTTTTATTGACAAAAGTGCATTTCGAATGTACGATTCGCGCCGTCGAGTGTTCTGGTTGAACTCATTTAGCGTCGAGTAAGGGTCAAACACAAAAAATACGGATGGAGCCAATACATGCAAAGAACCGTGTCTAGCGGTAGATACGCGCGCGCTTGCGTGTCGGCGCTCGTTGTGCTGTTGAGCGTCGGCTCGCTTCTGGCGCAAGGTGATCGCGGTACGATCACCGGAACCGTGACAGACCCCTCCGGGGCCGTTATCGTTGGCGCCACAGTGACCGCGACTAATACGGGCACTGGGGTTGCTACCAAAACCGCCACGAGTTCGAGCGGCGTCTATACGATTCCCTTTCTTCCGATCGGGAAGTATGACGTCAGTGCCGAGCAAAGTGGATTCAAGAAATACGTTGCGACCGGGATCATTTTGCAGACCGGCGCGGTGGTGCGCACGGACATCACCATGCAGCTGGGCGCGGCGACAGAAAGCATTAATGTCACCGGCTCGGCAGACGTGGTTCAGCGCGACACTTCTGGCCGCGGCAACGTGATTACCAGCCTCGACATTCAGGAACTGCCTATCGTTTCCGTGGGCGAGCAGCGGAACCCGGGCTTCTACATCACGCTGGTTCCGGGCGTGACGGGTAGCGGATCCGCGGCGGGTACCCCCAGCGGTCCGGGTCGTGCGGCAAACACTACCGTGAACGGCAGTCAGAGCATGAGCACGGAGTGGATGCTGGACGGGGCCGTTATCGGCCAGGGCGGAAGCTCTTCCGGCAGCTTTCAGATTCTCAACTTCCCTCCAGACGTCGTGGGTGAGTTCAACGTGATGACTCAGAATCCGCCCGCCGAGTACGGCGACTCCGGCCTGGGTATCACGGCTTTTACGCTGAAGTCGGGCAGCAATGCCTTCCACGCCACGGCGTGGGAGTACCTGCGGAACTGTAGCAGCGTGCCCGGCCAGACGACCAGCCAATCCGGCAACTTCTGTATGGATGCGCGCGGCTTCTTCGCCAGCCGCCCGCCCGTTAATAAACAGAACGAGTTTGGCGTGATGGCCAGCGGGCCGGTCTTCAAGGACAAACTCTTCTTCATGGGGTGGTACAGCGGCTTCCGCCTTTCGAAAGAAGCGGGTGCTAACGCTGTCGATACCCTCCCCACCGCTGCCATGAAGGCGGGCGACCTGAGCCCGTATATGTTCCGCAACACCATCCTCGGCCAGGACGCCCTGGGGCGCAACATCATGGAGGGTGCCGTTTATGACCCCGCCACGACCCGTCAGGTAACGGCGGGTCAGGTTGACCCGGTGACGGGCCTGGTAGCAAACGCCACTACCATGATTCGGGATCCCTTCCCGGGCAACATTATTCCGGCCAATCGCATTGACCCGGTGGCGGCGGCGATGTTTGCCCAGTTCCAGGATCCGCCAGCCTGTTCCACCTGTCTGGCGGGCTTCCAGAACAATTGGAACACGTCGTTCTCCAACAAGCAGACGGCCAACCAATATGGCGGCAAGATGGATTACAACTTGAGTGACGCGCATCGGCTGATGGGCGAATTCATCTGGTACCGCAACCGGCCGATCACCGGATCGAAGTGGCCTGGCGCGATCAGCGAAGGTTCCATCCAGAGAACGGATCAGAACTTCGCCCGCTTCGCCCACGACTACATCATCCGGCCCAACGTGGTGAATCACTATGTGCTGGGCTTTGACCGCTGGTTCGTGGATAGCTTCCCGGCAGGCGGCATTGACTGGCCAAGCAAGCTAGGTTACACCGGGGTTCCCGGCACCGGCCCGGGCTCCACGTTCCCCGAACTGATTATCGGCGGGTTGGGTAACGTGTACGGCCGCGGCGGCCAGGGTTACAGCGCGAATAACACCTTCCATTTCCACGACACGCTGTCCTGGACCAAGGGCCGTCATACGATTAAGACAGGCTTCCGGTACAGCCAGTTCCACACCAACGCCCTCAGCTCGGATACGCAGTCGAGCGGACTGGTGTTCAACTCCGGCACCACATCGCTGCCCGGCGCGTTCTATTCCGACAACAACGCCTTGGATGCGCCTTTCACCGGCATGGGTATTGCTGGCTTCCTGCTTGGACTGCCCAGCAATGGCCGCGCCAAGGTGATCACCGCTTCGGTGGAAGACCGGGCGGGGCGCTATGCGGCCTTCGTCCAGGACGACTGGAAAGTCACGAACAAGCTGACCATCAATGCCGGCTTCCGTTACGACCTCTTCCGGCCCGTCGTCAACAAGCGGAACCAGGTGTCGTGGTGGGATCCGATCGTTGTGAATCCTGACCTCGGCATCCCCGGCTCGCTGGTTTACGCGTCGCCCAGCCGTCGCAATGGCGCGGAGACCTACTTCCGCAATTTCGGGCCGCGTCTCGGCCTGGCGTATAGCGTGAACGACAAGACGGTGATCCGGGCGAGCTACGGTATCCTGTACGATGCCGGTTCCTCCTACCGTTCCATCGGCAACTCGTTCAATCAGGAGGGCTTCAGCGCTTCCAATCCTCTGATTACCGACCAGACGTTTACCGGACTGCCCGGATTCCTTTCCGGAACCGTGCCCGGCAACCCGAACTTTCACATGATCCTGAAGAACGGTTGGCCCGCCAATCTCTTCCAGGCGCCTCCGTTTATTAATCCGTCATTCGACAACGGCAAGGGCCCCATGTCGTTCGGCGCCTTCCCGGGTGGCGGACTCAGCCCCATGATTCAGAACTGGACGTTCAATATCCAGCGGCAGCTCAAAGGGGATGTCGTTCTTGATGTGGCCTACGTCGGCACCATCGGAACCCACCTCTCCAGCCGTTTGATGAACTCCAACATCATGCCCAGCTTCTACGTGACCGACCCGAAGCTGCAATACGCTTGCGGCGTTGGTGACATTTGTCATTACATGCACTCCAACATCGCCGATCCGGCGGTTCAAAGTCTGTCGGTGGTGCAGGCGATGCCCACCTCCATGGGCTTTGACATGAACAACAATCCTGCTGTCGTGCACGTTCCGTTCCCGGGCTTCCAGGCTCTGTGGGGCGGCGGTGCGACGCTCGGCCAGGCACTGCGGCCCTTCCCGCAATACGGGACGGACAGCATCCAGAACAACGGCCAGATGGAGGACAACTCCGAGCAAGTGGGCGTTTCCAATTACCACTCCCTCCAGATCCAGGGCCGCAAGCGGTTCTCCCAGGGTCTGACTTTCCTCGCTTCCTACACCTGGTCCAAAACCCTGACCGATGCCGAGAGCCTCTTTAGTGAGTTCTCCGGCTTCACGTCAGACTTCTACGACCGGCGAGGGGAGAGGGCTCTGAGCATCAACGACTATCCGCACAACCTGGTGGTGTCCTATCAGTACGAACTCCCCTTCGGCAAGGGCAAGAAGTTTGTCAACTCCGGGGGAGTGTCCGACAAGGTGCTCGGCGGCTGGATCGTCGCGGGCGTCCAACAGTACCAGAGTGGCGCTCCTCAGATGATTACCGGCGGCGGCAACCCGTTCTGGCCCTATGCTTCGGCCAAGTCGTTCATCAGCCGGCCGAACAAGGTGCCCGGCGTCGAAGGAATGACAGCGGCCCGCAAGGCGGGGGCTCGCTCGTTTGACCCGGCTAAGGACGTCACTTACAACTTCGCCGCTTGGAGCAATCCGGCTGCTGACCCGGCCACCAAGTGGACCTTCGGCAACGCGCCGCGCACCGACGGTTCGATTCGCGCGTTCCCCTACTTCAACGAAGACATCTCGATTATCAAGCGGACCAACGTCACCGAGCGCGTCAGCATCGAGTTCCGTGCGGACTTCCTCAACATCTTCAACCGCACGCTGTTCGGGTTCGACGCTCGCGGCGACCAGTACGGCCAGATCCTGGGCGGCAACTCCTACGGATTCGGCTCCGGTTCGTTTGGCCACATCACGGCTCAGTCCAACTACCCTCGTGAAATCCAGTTCGGGCTGAAGATCAACTACTAACCGCTCCACCTAACCCAACGGGGATGGGATCGCAAGATCCCATCCCCGTTTTGCTTTCCGCATACCGATTCACCCTGTCATTCCGAGGAGCCCCGATGCACCTGATCCGGGCGACGAGGAATCTTGCTCTGTTTCAAGGCGCGATTCCTCCCCTTCGCTCTGCTCCGGGTGGGAATGACAATGTCCGGGAGGGATCCAGGCAAAGTGGTTACTGCGGTGTGGTGGCGGCGTGCTGAAGGGTCTTTTGCTTTTCGGCGAGGGAGAGGCGCTGGAATTCCTCCATCTCACGCTTGCTGGCCACGGCATCGCCCAGCTGGCGGTAAAGCTGCGCCAGCGCGAAGTGGGCCTCTGCGTCGGAGGGGTTTTCCCGGACGGCGGCGAGCAACTCCGCCTTCGCCTTGTCCAGATCCTTGAGTCCCAGATAGGCTTTGCCCAAGAGCAGTCGCGGGCGGGGAAAACTGGGTTGCGCCGCAATCACCACGTTGAGGTAGGGAATGGCCGCGGCATAGTCGCGCCGCCCCATGGCAAATTCGCCCAGGTACATGTTGACGCGCGGGTCCTGCGGGTCTTCCTGGAGCGCCAGCCGGAACTCTTTCTCCGCCTCGTCGATCTGTTTCAAGTTGCGGTAGGCTGTGCCCAGCGTGTAATGGAGGCCGGGCGCGTCGGGGCGCTTCGCCTGCGCCGCCAGGTATTCCTTCAGCGATTCCTCGTAGCGTTTGTTGTCGGCATAGATTTCCCCGCGCAACATGTGCAGCTGGAAAGAGTCAGGATCCACATCTTCCATCCGTTGCAGGGTAAGCAGCGAGGCGTTGGTATAGATGCGGGCGAGCTGGTAGAGAACCTCCAGGTCCCGCGGGTTTCGTTCCAGCGCCTTGTTGAGCTGAACGATGGCCAGATCCATCTTCCCCTGCGCCTGCAAGGCCATGGCGTGGTAGTGGTGGACACGCGGATGCGGCTTGGCGGTTCTGGCTTCGTTCTCGAAGCTCTGAATGGCGCGATCGAACTGGTTCAAACCCATGTAGGTTACGCCCAGGAAGAAATGCACCTCGGGGTAGTCGGGAGAAATGGAAAGGGCGCGCTGGAAGACGTAGACGGATTCGGTAAATTTGAGTTCAGTTTGATAGACGATCCCCAGCCGTTTCAGGATTTCGGGGTTCTGCGGCGCCAGGTTCAGGGCCTGTTTGTAAGCGCGCTCGGCCCCGGCATAGTCCTCCGCCTTCTCCGACGCGCGCGCCTGTTCGAGCAGCGCGGCCACGTCCTGAGCCGCCGCCGAGGCCAGCGTGGCCGCGGCGGCCAGGCACACCGCACCCAGGGTGCGCCCCAAGCCCCTCCAGGGGAATCGCTCTTTTCGATCATGCCGCGTCACGGTCGCGCCACCTAAGGTCTATCCGGTCCTGCCTTGGCTTTGCCGGTCTCGGCCTGCTGCCGCTCCAGCTCTTCCTTTTGAAGCTTCTGGACGATTTCCAGTTCCTTCTGGCTTTCCACCTTATTGCCCTGCCGCGCGTAGAGCAGATGAAGTTGATAATGAACCTCTTGATAGCCCGGATCCAATTCCAGAGCTTTGTGAAAGATTTCGCGCGCCCGAGCCAGATCTCCGGCCGCCATGTAGCATTTCCCCAGCAGGAAATAAGCCCGCGCCACGCGCGGAAACGCCGCAATAATGACCTTCAGGTGCGGCACTGCCTCGGCGTGGGCTCCCTGGGTGACTAAGATGTCGCCCATGTAATAATTCGCCAAAGGCTGGTTGGGCTCCTCAGCCAAAGCCAGCCTGAGATGCTCCTGCGCGGCAGGGTAATCCTTCTTCCGCCAGTAGACTTCGCCGATGGCGAGGTGAATTCCCGGGAAGTCCGGCTGCAGCTTCAGGACTTCCTGGTATTCCAGAATAGCCTGGTCGAAGCGTTCGCTATCCGCAAAGGCCTCCCCCTGCAAGGCGTGCGTGTAGGCCGAATCAGGATAGATCTCGGCCAGCTGTTCGGCCGTCTTGCGTGTGGCTGTTTTGTAGATGGTGGCTAACTGATAAAGGTATTGCGGGTTGCCGGGATCCTGTTCGACCAGCGTCTGGAGCTGCCGGATGGCCTCAGTGTGGTTTCCCTTGACCGTGTAGGCGAGCGCCAGGTTGAAACGGGCCAGCTTCTCGGTCGGATTGCCCGTCAGTTCCTTCTCGAAGGCCGCGATGGCTTCGTCGAACCGATTGAGGGAGAAATAGGAAATTCCGAGCTGCAGATTGGCTCCCGGATAGAGCGGCGCGCGTTTTAGAATTTCCTGAAAGACTCCCACCGCATCCTCATAGCGGGCCTGCTTGCTGAGCACGATGCCCAGCCGGAGCCGGAGCGCCGGGTCGCCGGAGGACTCAATGACGAGTTTCCGGTAGAGCTGCTCGGCGCGGGGAAGATCGCCGCTGCGTTCGGCTTCCGCGGCCAGCCTGGCTAAGTCGGCGGGCGACTGGGCCATGACGGCAACCGCCAGAGCAACAAGCGTGACCGGCACCGCCGCCAGCCGCCAGGGCGAGCATGGCCGGAGGCGCACAAACAGGGATCGGAGATTCTGGATCATGGTAACGGAGTTCTACTTCGGTTCGCCTGCCGGTTCTTCGGTTGTCAATTCTTCGGCCGCTTCTTCCAGATGCCGCCCGCGTTCCCTGGCCTGCCGGGCGCGATCTTCCTCGTACAGCTTGCGGAAGATCGCGCGGTGTGCCTCTTCCTTATCCGGCTGGTTCAGGCGCTTGTAGACGTCGGCGAGCACGTAGTGGGTGGACCGGTACGTGGGATCCAGCTCTGCCGCGCGGTTCAGTTCCCGGACGGCCTCCTGATATTTCCCCTGCTGAAAATAGCATTTGCCCAGCTGGAAATGCGCCATCATGGAATTGGGATTGGATTTGATCGTGATTTCAAGAAGAGGCACAGCCTCGTCCACGCGATTGCTCTTCAGCAAGATATCCGCGAGCAAGTAGTTGGCGGTCGGATGGTTCGGGTCTTCCTGGAGAGCCAGCCGGAATTCCCTTTCCGCGCTGGGGTAATCCACCTTTCGGTGATAGAGCTCGCCCAGCGCTTCGTGGATCCCCGGAAAATTGGGGTTTCTCTCCAGCACCTTGTGAAATTCCTTGATGGCTTCGGAGAACTTCTCCTGTGACAGGAGGGTATCCGCCTTGAGGGCGTGCATGTAGTCGGAGTCGGGATCGAGGTTCCCCATCAGGTTGATGGCTTCGATGGTGGCCGTCTTGTGAAACCGGATGACCTGGTAGATGACCCGCTTGTCGGTGGGGTCCTGTTCCAGCAGGATTTCGTACTGCCGCAGGGCGTCGGAGTTCCGCTTGAGCTGCAGGAAGACCTGCGCCAGGTAATAGCGGGCGCGACGGTAGTTCGGGTTGGCGGCAATCTCGCGCTCGAACGACTCGATGGCCTTGTCCAGCTGGTTCACCCCGAAATAAGAGAGGCCCAGGTAGAAGTTGACCTCAGGATACTCCGGCGCACCGGCCAGAATCTTCTGAAAAGTGCTGATCGATTCCGCAAACCGCAACTGAGTCTGATAAACGATGCCCAGGCGCTTCTGGATTTCCGCCTGCTGCGGGAAAGCACGAGCCGCTTCCTCATAAACCCGCGCCGCGCCATCAAAATCCTGGGCGTTCTCCAGTTGCCGGGCCTGGCTCAGGTAGTCGTCGAGGCTCTTCGATGACGTTTGGGCAGCCCCCCTCGCGCCGCAGCACAAGATGATCGCCAGAGCTATGCCTAGAGCGGTTGAAACAGGGACGAAAGAACTCCTGCACATAGTAGAAAAATACCACGTTCGGCCCGCCATGGGGGAAAATGATTGTCGCCCATCCGGGCCGTTTCGGCCTCCGGAGGGCGCTCGGCGGAGGCGGATTCGGGCGAGACATGCGCCAACACGGGAAGTGCTTCGCAGCCAAGCTCATCGCTCGATGTCAATCGGAAGGGAGACGCGGATCGACACAGTTTCTTCACCGGGGCCAGCAAGAATTTCGCGGCGGTGCCATCCGGCGGCGTCGCGGCCCGCCGGGGATTGGCGGCCGAAATCCGAAAGCAGCGCGAAAGGGCTGCGGAACGGAGCTAGTCAGCTTTACGCCGCAGGAGCGCGGCCCACGCCAGCGGAAATCCAGCGTCGGCCGGCAAGACCTCGAAGCGGCTTTCTTTCAGCCACTCGATGTTGAAAAGCGGGGTGAAGTCAAAGCGCAGCTCCTCTTCCGTGACGGTGGGCGGCCCAAAGCCGAGGTCCGGCCCGTTGGAGTTTCCGGCGATAAGCAGCAGCCGGGTTCCCGGCCGTGAGACTTTCCTCAAGGTTGCCAGATAGGCTTCGAGGTTCTGACTGCGCACTTCGTGGTAGCAGGCGCGGTCGTAAATGTAATCAAACTGGCCGATCTCGGGCGGGTTGAGCGCGTCGGCAAGCAAGAATCGAACCTCGACGCCGGCCTTCTTCGCCTTCTCCCGTGCCTGCGCGACGGCCGAAGGCGAGATGTCAATCGCCGTCACGTCGAAGCCCTTGCTGGCCATGTAAACGGCGTCGGTTCCGGTGCCGCTTCCAAACTCCACCACCCGGCCGGGCTTGAAGACGCCATCCTCAATCGCCTTTACAAGGTCGGCCGAAGGCTTGCCGGTGTCCCACTTCGGATGCCGCCCGTCGCGGTAGTCGCCGTCCCAAACCTCCAAGAGTCGCATCCCCTCCGGAGTGTGAGGCAGGATGCCCGAAGGTAGCGGTCGCACCCCAAGCACCTTCGATCCGTCGGCGGAAGCGATTTCAATATCCCCCGGCAGATCCCCCGCATCGGGCTTGGACCAGCGCAGAATGCGCGGACCAGCCTGGAGGGTAAGCTGAAGCAAGCCGTCTGCTTTGACCAACCGTGATGGGGGCCTCTCTGCGGCACGATCGGCGGCGGGGATCTCCACCACGTGAAGGAAACGCCCCGGTGTCGTGGTTCCGCGGGGAACGACCTCGAGGACGAACGGGTTGGCCGGATCATTACAGCCTCGGTCTTTGCAGTGCATCACCCTTCGCGACGCGTTCTCGGGCAGCAGCGTCTCGACCCAAACTTCGCCCCTAGCCGCCCGGTCACCCGGCTGGTAGAGTTGCCACGTGGCTGGCCTTGTGGGACGGCGCGCGAGCCCTTCGTCGTCTATGATGAAGGTGGAAGGTTTCAGGAAGAGGATGCGGCGATCCCACGTCCCGCCGGTGGCACGGGTGCGGAATCGAGCCTCGCCATAGACGAAGAATCGGTTCTCTTCGAAAGCGGTCATGCGGCCCGCCTCGGAGGGCAAGCCGAGCAGTTTTTCCATGGCCGGATACGCGTGGCCCGTCTTCCCGGCCTCCCCAGCCGACCTGGCGACATCTAACAATTTCGAGGCGTAAAGCGGCTGGGGAGCGGGGGCGCTCTGGTGTTTGGAGGCGACGGCCGCGGAGGCGATGACAGCCCCTAGCACCCACAGAAGCGGGAGCCCCCGGCAGAAGCCGGACAAGGGTGAGATCGGAAACGGGCAATTGTCATAAGCCATTGATGCAGTTATACTTACGTTTTTGGCCTGACAGGCAGAGGCATTCGAAGAATAGCATGATCCAGAAGAGGCGGCAATCTTGGCTGAAGGCGGTCGTAGCATTTGCCGCTTTTTCCATGGCGCTTCTCACCGGGTACCCACAGACCGGCGTCAAAGTCCCCCTGCCGACGTTCACCGACATCACCCACCAGGCCGGCGTCGAGTTCAAGAACGTGTGCGGAGACGAAGTCACAGAGTTTCTCATCGAGGTCAAGGGCGGCGGTGTGTGCTTTGTTGATTATAACAATGATGGTTATCAGGATATCTATATCCCCAATGGCTCATCGCGCAAGCGGCAGAAATCCGGCGATCTTCCGCACGACTACCTGCTACGCAACAACGGCGATGGAACTTTCAAGGATGTAACCGCCGAAGCGGGTCTAGGCGACCAGGAATGGAGCTGGGGATGCGCGGTGGGCGACTATGACAACGACGGATACGCCGACCTCTACGTGACGAACTGGGGTCCCAACCGCCTCTATCATAACAATGGCAACGGGACTTTTACCGACGTGGCGGAGAAGGCGGGCGTGGCCGGCCCGAAATGGAAATTCCCCAAGTGGAGTACCGGCGCCACTTTCGCTGATTATGACAACGACGGCTTGCTGGACCTTTACGTTGCGAATTTCGTCTCGTTCAATTACCAGCCGGACCGGCCCGCGCCCAATCCCAACAGCCCGTGCAAGTACAAACAGATTCCCACCCCCTGTGCTCCCGAGCATTACGACGGCCAGCCGGACTTGCTCTATCACAACAACGGGAACGGGACATTTACGGAAGTGACGGAGGCGGCGGGCATCCACGAGAAACCGGCGGGACGGGGGTTTACTCCCATCTTTGCCGACCTGGACAACGACGGCGATCTGGACCTCTACGTGGCCAACGACGCCGGGCCGAATTTCTATTACATCAACGATGGGAAGGGTAAGTTTACCGACTTCAGTTTCCCCTCCGGCACGGCGGTGGACGGATCGGGCAACACGACAGGCTCGATGGGTCTGACGATCGGTGACGTCAACCACGACGGGCTCCAGGAGCTCTTTGTCGCCAACTTTATCGACCAGGAGAAGTCGCTCTATTTCAACGAAGGCAACAACCTCTTTCGCGATGTCACGCGGGAATTCGGCCTGGCAACCATTGCTTTCCATTACAGCAGCTGGGGAACGAAGTTCTTCGATTTTGACAACGACGGCTGGCTCGACCTGTGGATTGCTAACGGTCACACCATGGAACAACTCGAGCCGTTCTTCCCCGACGATCCCTTTGCCGAACCCATCTACGTCCTCCGCAACATCGCGGGCAAGCACTTCGAGGACGTCAGTGAAGCTACCGGCATCCGCCAGCGGCCCGACAAGGTGGGGCGCGGCGCCGCCTTTGCGGATTTTGACAACGACGGGGATGTGGATGTCATTGTTATCAACAAGAACGATTTCCCAACCCTCTGGCGCAATGACGGCGGCAACGCCCGCCCCTGGATTGGCTTGCGCCTCGAGGGCGTGAAGGGGAATCGTGACGGTTACGGAGCCAAAATTATTGCGCGCACAGCCGCCATGGAGCAGATGTTCGAGGCGCGCACCAGCGACAGTTTCCTTTCCGCCAATGATCCGAGGCTCATCATCGGCCTGGGAGACGCGAAGGAGGCGGACATCGAGATCCGCTGGCTGAATGGCAGAATCGAACAGTTTAAAAACGTACCGGCAGGGACGTATTATCTGGCGCGAGAGGGCGAGAAGCTTCAGCCCGACTCGCGTGTGAAACCGGCGCGGCGGACCCTTTCGATGGGTCTGCCGTAACTGCCGGTTTGGTCATGCTGAGGCATTGAGGGGAAACTCGAAATGGCAAAAAGGACGCTGATTCCTGCACTACTTCTGGCGCTCGCCATCGCACCGCGCGCCGGGGCCCAAACCCGGGCCGAAGCGGAGGCGGAGAAGCACTTTGAGGCGGCGCGTCAGGCCGAGGCGGCGGGTGACCTGGCGCGCGCCGCCGCCGAGTACCAGGCAGTGCTGAAGCTGATGCCCGGCGTGCCGGAAGTGGAGTCGAATCTCGGACTGGCGTACTACATGATGGGCAAGGACCAGGACGCGATCGCGGTTTTCGAGCAGGCGCTGAAATCCAAGCCCGACCTGCTCGCCGCCAACCTTTTTCTGGGCATGGCCTATCTGCGAACCAACCGCTACGCCGAGTCCATTGAGCCGCTCCAGAAAGCCATTTCGCTGAACGAGAAGGATCCGCGTGCGTACTTGAACCTGAGCGTGAGCTACACCGAACTCGGCCAGGAAGCCGAAGCGGCCCGAGTGCTGGAGCGCGCCCGCGAACTCTTCCCCGACGACGTCGAGATTCTTTACAACCTGGGCCGCCTTTACACCAAGCTGATGGCCAATACCTATAAGCGGATGGCCCAGGTCGGACCCGATTCGCACCGCTTCCATCAGGTGCTGGGCATGTCCTACGAAGCGCGGCGCGACCTGCCGAACGCCATCGCCGAATACAAGCTGGCAGTGGAGAAGGCCCCCCAGGCTCCGGGTGTGCATTATTCGCTGGGCAGCGCCTACTGGCGCGAGGGACAGTGGGCGAAGGCCGAGGCGGAACTGCGCAAGGAGCTGGAACTCGCGCCGGAGGACTACCTCAGCACGTGGAAGCTGGGCAACATTTTCCTCAACACGCGCGATTACGAGAAAGCATCCCAGTTCCTCCGCAAGGCGCTCCAAATGAAGCCCGACTTCCCTCAGGCGCATCGCGATATGGGGAAGCTCTACCTCCGGACCGGCAACCCCGAGGCGGCGCTCGAGCACTTGAAGAAAGTCGCGCAAATCAGTCCGGAAGAAGCCAGCGCCCATTACCTGATGGCGCAAGCTTATAAGAGACTGGGGAGAACCAGCGAAGAGAAGGCCGAGTTACAGCGGTTTCAGGAACTTCGCCGGGCGGAACAGGAGCGCGGCAAGATGCCCGAGGCGCTGGGAACGCGCAACCTGGAAGAGTCCAAGCCGGAAGCGACGGAGGACTTCTCGCTCGACGAGTAATCGCTACCGCGCCGGCCGGGCCGGAACGGCGCGCAGGTCTGCGCCGCTCATCGAATCGGCAATTCCCTTTTCACCCTTCTCCAGCCATTGGCGGGCGATGCGGCGGATTTCCTCGAAATCGCCGCCTGCAATTCCAATCAAGCTATAGAAGGAGCGATTGGCTGAGTCTTCATTCGGCAGCGACCAGAAGTCCATTCCGGCGGGCGAAAAATGATTGGGGTAGACCTTCAGCGATTCGGTGTCCACTTCGTGGGCCTGACTGTTGAGCCAGCCGATGGGCCAATGGTCCCAGGAACTGGAGATCCAGCCCCAGCCCCCCGTGTCGTTGAAGCTGTGCTCCTTGATGCGCGTGAAGTCGTGGCCGAAGCCGGAGGCATCGCCGAAGATGCAAAACGGCGCGCCGTCCTTCATGGGGACGATCAGGGCCACGCCCGCGGCGTCGTCCACTTCCTTCCATGAACAGCCCGTGCGGCGCGCCGTGCCCTTCCAAATCTGCTTCGCGTCCGGCGCGGGGGTCCAGAAGACGTCGTACCGTTTTTCGGAAAATGGATCGAGTACGGCCAGGGCGTGGCGCTCGCCGGCGGATGCCGTGCTCGACAGCACGTCGCTCCAGAGTTTGCCGACGGGCGCCATGCCGATCATTTCAATCGGCTCCCGCGCGTAGCCGATGGTCTTGTCGGGAATCAGCGATTCGTAGGATTGCCGCCGCAGCACCAGGCCGTTGGGGTAGGCCCAGAAGTCCTCTGTTCCGCGAAACGCCGCTTCGCCCGATTGCATGTTGACGCCGAAATAGGTCCAGCGCACCCCGACGCGGCCCGGGCCGCGTTCCAGAATGTCCACGAAGCTGTTGCGTTCCTTTCGCCCGAAATCGTTGAAGAGTTCGGCCCAGCCTTCGTTGCCTTCGAAAAACTGATAGCAAAAACCGGCGCCCGAAGGCAATTCAAACCACGGGCAATAACTGCCCTCATGCGCAAAGACAAAGCGGTAGGGGAAATATTCCCAGGTCACCACGAAGGCGCGTTTGGCGTTGTGGTCGGCGTGCGGCGGAGAAGGGAACTCACCCTTGTACCCGCCGAAAACGTAATCGGTTACCTCCGTCACGGTGACCCCGGCGGTCTTCCGCTTCGCCAGCTCGGCCATGGTGACCGGCGCCGGTTTACTGATCACCGGCTTGCTGACCATTTGCGCACCCTGGGCCGATAGCATCTCCAGCAAGCCCCCGCAGAATGCCACCTGCACCATCCAATGCTTCGCAAATCGCGCCATTGTCACCTTGGAAGCCGCTCAGCCTGCGGCGGGCCATGCCCGCTCCCTTTCGGTCATTCGAATCCCGGCGGGTTTCGCCCGCCCATCCTATGCCGAGTGCGCCCCCGCTTTCAAACGGAATTCGCGGGACGGGCGGGGGAAGGCCGGATGTTCCGGTGCGCTCCAGCGCGGGGCTCACCTTCCGGACATGCGAGGTGCGGGGGGTGGGACGGGGCGAGCGGCCTCCTGCACGGCGCAGAGGGGTCACACGGAGCGTGAGGAACCGCCGGTGACGGGCGGCGGGCAGATCAGTTCGTGGCCGGTTCTTTGCCGAGACGCCGGATCTTGGAATGAAGCGTGGTGCGATCGATGCCGAGCAATGCCGCAGCGCGCGTGCGGTTGCCCTTGGCGAACCAGAGCGCTCGTTCGATGGCCTGCTGCTCCACTAGATTCAGATTCAGCGGCTGCTCCTCCAAAATCACCTTGGGCGGAGGGAGGCTCTCCTCCTTCAGCAGGGGGCACAAGTCACCATAGGTCAGACGACTCGGCCTCTGGAGCGTGCGCGCCGCGACTCGTTCCAGGATACATTCCAACTCGCGCACGTTGCCCGGAAGCGAGCATCGCAGCAGGAAATCAAAAGCCGACCAGCTCAGCGCAAATGCATGGTTGTAGCGACGACTCAGGCGGGCCAGGAAATATCGCACAAGCGGCGCAATGTCTTCCGGCCGCTCGCGAAGCGGGGGAACCTGGATCACCACCTCGGCGACGCGCGAGAACAGTTCCGGACGCAACCGGCGCGCGCGCAATTCCTCGAGGGAGTGGCTGGATGAGGCAATGATTCGCGCGCCGCCTGCGTGCACGGGTGAACACGCCGAGAGCGTGGCGGTCAGGCTTTCCTGAAGGTTGTGCGGCAGATCGCCGACCTCGCTCAAGAAGAGCGTTCCGTTGGCGGTGGCTTCACAAAGTCGGCGCAGGCCACCCTGCGTGAATGCCGGGTCGCGAGGGGGGAAATCGGGCATTTCCGAAGAACAGTCCACCCGCAAGAATGGCCCCGCCGCCCTCGCCCCCGCCGACTGCATGGCGCGGGCTACGAGATCCTTGCCAACACCGCGCTCGCCCACCAGAAGCACCGGGACGTCGCTTTGAGCAACCCGGCGGGCCGCCTCGACCACTTCTCCCATGGCCCTGGAGCGAAAAATGAATTCCTCGAACCGCCGAATGGGTCCGGTGCCCGCGGGCACCTCCTCCCCCTGAAAAAGCTCCCCATAGAGGCGCACCTTTTCCGCGACCGGTCCCGGCTCGAAGGGCTTCAGGATGAAATCTGCGGCGCCCTGCTTGGTCGCTTCCAAGGCACTGGCCAGGGTAATGTTCGCCGACATGAGGATGACTGTCAAATTCGGGTCCATCTGGCGCAACTGCTGCATCAGGGCCAGGCCGCCCGAAGGAGGGATTTGGGAATCCACGAAGGCAATGAAAACATCGGGGTTCTGCCGCGCCAATTGAGACGCTTCATTTGCGTCCCGTGCCCACGCCCCGATGAGGCCTCGCTCCTCGAGTGCCTTTTGAAACAATCGTCCTGAGCTCGCATCGGCATCTGCGATCAGAACTCGATAGCCTATTCCGTAATCGAAACTCATGGCACTCTTCCGCAGCGCGGAGTGGGAATC
>CAZHKT010000059.1:21319-22148 GCA_964533045.1 uncultured Acidobacteriota bacterium
GAATCACTTCAGCGAACTCCCCTGTCGGCGAAAACAAGGGAACGCCGGAGTTTCTCGGCCCCCGGTCCCACCATACGGCTAGTAGAGAAAATCTACAGCCCACACACACCTTGGTTCACAGACAGGTCTGCCCATCCAGCCCGACTACTACGCATGGCAATCCGACCAGCCAATCGATGTGCGTTTTTTAACGCTCCCCTGTGGTATAATCTCACTTTCCGTTTACAAAAGCCCGTGGCCGAATGGCTTTCACTGGTGTCTTCGTGATGAAATACACCCGAAATTGCTCCCTCCGAATGGCTTGAAATGCACGTCGAGAGGTTCAAACGCACCATTTTTTTGACGAAAATCAATGCAAAGTTGGTTGCTCTTCGATGGCCACTACATCTCCTTGAGTAAGTATTTACAGATCAGCATGTTATTTTTCCAACGGCGCTATAGTGGTTTTCAGCACGAGGGATGCCACAACATGCCAGCTCCCAATTGACTGGTGAAAATTTTCGCAACAAATGGTATGCGGGATTGGAGCGACTATTGCTACCGAAGGGGGGGACAGGGCGAAGTCCCGCAGGCCAGTGGGATATGGCAACCAGCTATCAAACAAGTCGAACAATGTATAATATCGCAACAGCCTTTTGCGCCCTGCTGTGGCCTCTGCTAAATCGCGAGAGTGCGGCGCAAAGTGCCACCGAACATCCGTATCTTGGCTTGGAAGAGCCCAAGCGGGAAACCTGCCTAAGTTGCCACCCTGACAAGGTGGAGGGGAAGTTTGTCCACGCCGCGGGGCGCGCGAATTGCGGGTCCTGCCATCTGCCTGTGACGGCAGGCG
>CAZHKT010000060.1:0-21810 GCA_964533045.1 uncultured Acidobacteriota bacterium
CTTGAAGGCGAACAGATAGAAGATCTGGGACACCGGAGCGCCCAGCGCCTTCATCTGCTCGATCATCTTCTGGTACGCGCTCTTCGGGTCGGGATGGTTCTCCACGTCAGGAAGAAACATTGGGTCCATGGTTCAATCCCCTCCGCTCGTGTGGTACGTCGCGGATAACGATTCCATCGCGGGGCAGCTTGTAGCGGCGGCCTTCAGGCCGCCGCCCGTCCGTGTCGCCGTGGCGGGCGGCGCCACGTCCCGCTGGGCCGAAACCACGAAGGACATCCGCCATGGTAAAGAACCGTTAGACGCACCACACTAGAACATGATCTTCAAGGCGAACTGCATCAGACGCGGAGGGCCGCTCTCCAGAATGGTTCCGAAGTTGGGAGAGTTGAGATCATTGACCGGCAGCCCGAAGTTCGCATTGTTGGTGATGTTGAACGACTCGGCACGGAACTGCAGGCGCGTCACCTCGCCCAACATGAAGGTTTTGCTCAGACCGACATCCAGGGTCGCGTAACCGGGACCACGGGCAATGTTGCGACCGGCGTTGCCGAATTGTCCGGCTTCGGTGGCGATGTCCAGACGGCGGAAGGCATGCGTCGTGATCCACCGGTCCGGACTGCGCGGGGCAATGTTCGGGTCTCCGATCAAATCGGGACGGCCGGAGGAGAAGCCGGAGATTTCCGGGTGCGACCCTTGCATCGCGACGTTGGCACTGTCGTAGACGGTGAATGGCGTGGCGGAAGAAATCAGTGTGATGGCGCTGATTTCCCATCCGCCGAAGAGGGCGCGGGCGGCGCGCGCGGCGGAGGCGAGCCTCGGGAGTTCATACATCGTGCTGATGGAGAGGCGGTGCCGCGCGTCGAACAGCGACGGGCCGTGCTCGGCGGCGAGGTCAAAGGGATTCTGGGCCACGTCATTCTCGCCGGCCACCAGGCGCGGCGCCGAGCCCGACAGGTTCAGGCTGGAAACGTAGTCGAGCGTCTTGGAGAAGGTATAGGAGGTCAGAAATCCAAAGCCGTTGGTGAATCGCTTGGAAATGCTGAGCTGCCCCGCGTGATAGGTGGAAGTGGTGGAATTGGTGAGCAGCCCGACGGAAGCAAAACCGCAGGGCCCGGTCTGCGGAGGGGTGGGACACCCCGCATGAATGCGCCGCTGATCGGCGTTGTCCGGGGTGGCGCCCGGCCCGAAGACGGCCGGATTGGCTTCCACAAAGCGCGGCAAATGCGTTCCCGTCGTCCCCACATAGCGGACATCCAGGAGCCCCCATTCGCCCAGCGACCGCTGGATGGTGAAGTTCCAATTCTGCGAATACGGCGGCTTCATGTCCTGCTCGTTGGTCAGAACGGTCATGGGCTTGGGGAAGGTTGTGATGTCGAAGCCCTGACCGTTCAGCGGATCCGCGTAATTCAGGAAGGGCCCTGGCACCTGGCGGGCCTGCGTCCATGGAAGCGCGCTCAAGGCCGCTTGCAGGGGCCCGCCCACGCCGTTGGCAAAGGGGTCGTAAAAGATTCCGTAACCCGCTCGAAGGGAGAGCTTCCCGGTGCCGGTCGGGTCGTAGGCGAACCCGACACGCGGCATCCAACCCTTCTTGTAGATCGGAGAGATGCGGTTGGTAACGCCGGGATCCCCGGGGAACAACAGCCCGGCGGGAGCCTGGGGAAAGACGCTGGATTGCTGGCCGGGCGCGAAGGCGTTCAGCCGCTCGTGGGTTTCGGCGTAGGGCGTGCTGACCTCGTAGCGGAGGCCGAGGTTCAGTGTCAGGCGGCTGTTGACGCGCCATTCGTCCTGGGCGAACCCCCCGATTTCCCATGTGCGCAGGTAGCGCTGCAGCTCGCCGCCCACCTGGAAGAACACGACCGGGCTTCCCGAAAGGAAATTCGCAAACGGGTCGGTGTAGGGAAAGGGCGCGAAAACAAAGAATCCGTTGGAGGCGATTCCTTGAACCGCGTTGATCTGGTGCCGCCGGAACTCTCCTCCGAATTTCAGGGTGTGATGACCCTGCACATGCGCGATGGAGTCGCTGATCTCAAAGGAATTCTGCACGGTGTCACGCGGGCCGGTGATGGGATTTCCCACGCTGGAGTAGCCGTTCACGATGAAAAATGGCGGGCCTTCCGCCTCCGGCAGTGTCGTGTCGTACTGGAAGCCGAGGTCGCGAGGGCTCGTGTGGTTGAACCGCTGGTCAAAGAGAAAGGCGTGGCGGAAGTAGGAGAAGCGCAGAGTGTTGAGCGTGCGTGCCGAGAAGGAATGCGTCTCCGAAATCGTAAACGATTGGGTGGTAAGGTCGTCACCCACGGGGAAGCCGGGAAGTTCCGAACCCTTGATGGAGAGCGGATTCACGCTGGATCCGGTTCCGAAGCTGTAGCGCGCCGAGAGGTTGTCGGCGTCGCTGAACTGGTGGTCGAGCCGCACTCCAAACTGATCGCTGTCCGCCGTCATGACCTGCGTCGTGCGGAAGAGCGTGGGGGTGACGTTCCCCAGCGGGTAGAACTTCAGGATCTCCGCCGAGATGGGATGGATGGGCACCGGCCCGGTAACCGGCTCCATCTGGAAAGTGTTGAAGTTGAAGCGGAACACGGGATAAGGCAGTTGGGAAAAGTCGCCCACTCGCTGTTCCGGCGTGGGAACGGTGGCGCGCCGCGTAATTCCCTGGCGGTTTCGGAAGCCTTCGTAGTATCCGAAAAAGAACGTCTTGTTCGGTTGAATCGGGCCGCCGATTGTGCCGCCGAACTGGTTCTGCTTGAGCGGCTCAACATCTTCCGAGAAGAAGTTGCGGGCGTCAAACACATCGTTGCGGAGGAATTCGTAGGCGCTTCCGTGCAACTGATTGGAGCCGGAGCGCGTGACCACACTGGTCGTGGCGCCGCTGGTGCTGCCGTATTCGGGCGGTGCGGTGTGCGTCAGAATGCGGAACTCCGTGATGGCGTCCACCGGAATGCGCAGCGCGAAAGCGCCGTCCACCTTGTTGACGATGCGCGCGCCGTCGAGCAGGTAGTTGTTCGATTCCGGTCGCTGCCCGTTAACCGCGTAGGCCTGGCCGGTGCGCAGCGAGCCGCCGGCAGTGATCACGCCCTGGGTGAGGGGCACGACGCCGACCTGGAGCAAACCCAGTTGCGTGAAGTTACGGCCATTCAGTGGCAGGTCGAGGATCTCGCGTTCCGTAACCACTTTGCCCAGTACATTGGTGCTGGTGTCGACCAGCGGCGCGGCCGCCCCGACTTCTACGAATCCGCGCGCCGCGGCCACCGCCATAGTCACGTCCGCGCGTACGCGCTCGTTGATACTCAAATGGAGCGGGCGCCGCTTGTATGCGGCGAAACCCCTGGCCTCCGCCGTCAGTTCGTAGGCGCCGACCGGCAGGAAGGGAAAGGCAAACGTCCCGGAGCCTTCCGTGACCTGCGTGTGGCTCACTCCCGTCGAAGTATGGGTGACCTTGACGATCGCCCCGGGAATGACCGCGCCCGACGGATCATATACGTGGCCTTCGATCGTTCCTGTCGGGTCCTGTGCCCGCGACAGACCGCCCCATAGTGTAAGACACACCACCAGCACGAACTTCTGCAGCCTTCTCACGATCATCCGCCTCCGCAACTGCCCAGCAGACGCGACACCCCTCAGGGGCGCTCCAGCAGTCGCCGATTAGAGTTTTTGAATTTCGACCCAGTGATTTGACGTAGCCCTCAAAACAACAGGCGCTCAGTTTGCAAGGGAACGTGACCGGGGTCAATTACGCGAAGGTACTAGCCGGCTTGAATACATCGAGTATTCTTGCACGATGAATTACCTAAGGAGAGGCTTCTCGCCACGATGCTGCCTATACCTTGGAGTGAAGGATGCGGAGCGACGGCATGCCGTCGGGCTCGTCGACGAGCTCGATATCCTGGAAGATGTTGGGGCTTTCCTGCTTGAGGATTTTGAAGACCTCCACCGCCAGCAGGCGGATCTCGGTGTCAGCGTGGATGCTCCCGCGCATCTCCAGGAAATGCCGCCAGGAGCGGGCGTTGCCCGTGACGAAGATCTTGGTCTCGCAGGCGTTGGGCAAGATGGCTCGCGCCGCCTGACGGGCCCACTTGCGCCGGTCGCGCGGCGGAAGATCGGGATACTTTTGCTGGACGTGTGCCGCGGCGGCCTCGGCCAACTCCACGTACGCCTTCCGCAAATACTCGATGGTCTCTTCGAATCTGACCCGCAACGCAGGATTTTCCTGGAAAAGCGGCGGCACCACGTAGCGGGCGTTGCTTTCGTCGACGTAGCGCTGCGAAAGCTGGGAGTAGCCGAATCCGGCGCGATGCCGCACCAGTTCATGCGTCAAGGCCCGGCTCACGCCGGTGATGAGCAGGCACCACACGGCATGTTCCAGCACGCTGCCATGTTTGGAACTCAGGATGTTCTCCAGGTATTCCTTATTGCTTTTGCGGCCCTTGCCGAAGGACATGTAGCAGGTTCGTCCGGCAATTTCGCTCAGGACTTCGGAGGCAGCTTCCGTGTCGGTGGTGAAGAGCAACCCTTCCTCGGCCAGAAAGCGGTGAACGCCTTCGTGCACCACCGACTGGCGGCCCACCAGGTAAACCCGGGGCCGGGTAAGATAGAAGTCCGCGGCGGCGTTCGAAGAATCGGGCATCGGTTCCGGAATTCAGGAGAACTTGTCGGGAATTAGAGACGATGAAGTATGAAAACTGCCGCGCACGGATCTTCATCCCTTGTGCTTCAGCCTTCAGCCCTGCTTTGCTTCCGCCGCGGCGCCGGGCTTCTTGAAGCCCGCGTACTTGCGCTGGAAGCGCTCCACGCGTCCCGCGCTGTCGATCAGCTTCTGCTTGCCGGTAAAGAATGGATGGCAGCGCGAACAGATTTCCAGGTGCAGCACGTCGCTTTTGTATGTGGAGCGGGTCTTGAAGGTGTTGCCGCACGCGCAGGCCACCGTAATCTCGCGATAATTCGGATGAATCCCTGGCTTCATAGTTCTCCTTCAGGATTGAAACGCAATTTTACATTCTACCCATCCCGCTGCAGGCGCGTCAAGGATGATAGCTGGATTGGTCGTGGCGCCGCCCGGCATCGTGGCGGCGACCGGACCTCCCCCCTGGCGGCGAGATGCCTCTGCGGCGGACGGCGCCACTCGCAGGCGGAGCAGTGGCTTTCGTAGTCTTTTCCGAGCGCTTGTGATACAAAGATAATTCAGGCTGAAAGTATCCCAGACCAATCAGACTTAGAACGGGGTCGGATCGCGCCCGCGGGCAACAGAAACTCCCGGGAATTCCATGAAAGAACTGGTGACGAAAGAAGTGCTGCCGAACGGGCTGACGCTCATCACCGAGCAGATGACCTCGGTCCGCTCGGTCTCGGTGGGCATCTGGCTGCGCACTGGCTCCCGGCAGGAGCGCGAAGACGAAAACGGCATTTCACACTTTATCGAGCACATGCTCTTCAAGGGGACCAGGCGCCGCTCGGCGGAGGAGATTGCTCGCGCCGCGGACGCTATCGGCGGGAATCTGGACGCCTTCACCGCCAAGGAAGCGACCAGTTTTTCCATCAAGGCGCTGGACGAGCACCTGCCGCGCGCCTTCGACATCCTGGGCGACCTGGTCTGCCATCCGCGCTTCGACCCGGCGGACATTGACAAGGAGCGCCAGGTCATCCAGGAAGAAATCAAGATGGTCGAGGACATGCCCGACGACCTGGTGCAG
Organism: uncultured Acidobacteriota bacterium; assembly: GCA_964533045.1. Classification (GTDB taxonomy): domain Bacteria; phylum Acidobacteriota; class Terriglobia; order UBA7540; family UBA7540; genus JACQNR01. Next base: position 5,685 of record CAZHKT010000060.1, read on the forward strand.
GAGAAGTTCACGCAGACGTACTGGCGGGGGCACGCCCTGGGGCGGCCGATTCTGGGAACCCGGCAAACGGTCGGCCATTTTACCCGGCAGGAGATCGTCCGCTACTTCCGACGGTACTACGTTCCCAGCAATCTGATTCTGGCGGCGGCCGGAAACCTGAGCCACTGCCAGATGGCCGACCTCGCGCACCAATTCTTCGGAGCCGCGCCGCCCGGGCGCCCGGCGCCGCGCAGCCGCGTGCCGGTGGCCAATCCCCACATCATGATTCACACCAAGAAGGACCTGGAACAGGCGCATATTTGTCTCGGCGCTCCGGCATTTCACCAGACGCACGAGCGGCGCTTTCCTGCCTATGTCCTGAACTCGGTCCTGGGCGGAGGGATCAGTTCGCGGCTCTTTCAGAACATTCGGGAGAAGCGCGGATTGGCCTACGCCGTTCTGTCGGGGCTCAGTGCCTTTCATGACGTCGGCTGTCTCAGTATCTATGCGGGAACAGCCACGGAAAAGGCGCGGGAAGTCGTCCAGTTGATCGTGGCGGAGCTTCGGCGCATGAAGGAGACCTTGCTGACCGCAGAAGAGTTGCAGCATGCCAAGGATTACCTGAAGGGCAGCCTGCTGCTCAGCCTGGAATCGACCTCGAGCCGCATGTCGCATCTGGCGCGGCAGGAAGCCTACTTCGGTCGCCACGTGAGCATCGATGAAATCGCCGCGGGGGTGGACGCCGTGACCGCGGAGCAGGTTCAGAGCGTGGCGCGCGAGTTGATTCGGTCGGACCGGCTGGCGCTGACCATCCTCGCGCCACGCGACAAACTGAGGATTACCCGCGCCGACCTCGAGTGCTGATTCCCATGCTTGTTGCATCGTCCTCCCATGCCCCCGCCCCTTGACGCCCTGCAAAGGCTCCAGGAACGAATCGTCGGCTGCACGCGCTGCCCGCGCCTGATCGCGCACTGCCGCCAAGTGGCGCGCGAAAAGCGGCGCATGTACCGCCACGAGGAGTATTGGGGCAAGCCCGTGCCGGGCTTCGGGGATCGGAACGCGGAGCTTCTGATTCTAGGCCTCGCGCCCGCGGCGCACGGCGCGAATCGCACCGGGCGCATGTTCACTGGCGACCGCTCCGGCGAATTCCTTTACCGTGCCCTCTACGAAGCCGGTTTTGCCAGCCAGCCCACTTCCGTCCGTTGCGGTGACGGCCTGCGCCTCGTCAATTGCTACATCACCGCTTCGGCGCGTTGCGCGCCGCCGGGGAACCGTCCGCTGCCGCAAGAACTGCGGAATTGCCGGCCATTCCTCGAGGAAGAGTTGCGCTTGCTGCGGCGGGTCCGCGCCGTGCTGGCGCTGGGCAAGATCGCTTTTGATGCCTATCTCGGACTGGTTGCTGACACGCCCGGCTTCCCCCGCAAATCCTCCCTGCGATTCACACACGGAGCGAGCTACGAACTACCGGGCGGGCTGCCGCACCTGTTTGCGTCTTATCATCCCAGCCAGCAGAATACCCAGACCGGCCGGCTGACGCGCGCCATGTTCGGCGAGGTGTTGGCATCGATTCAGGGTCACCTGAAAAAGTAGCGCTGCGACTCGCTTGCCACCGAGTGTTCGTGGCGCTATGCTGAGCCCGTTCAGCACTCGTTCCCCATTGCCCCGCGCCGACAAGGGCGCCTCCGTCTGTGGCCCATCTTTGGGGTCGCACCAGGCTCCCACGTTTGGTGGAGGTCCCTCAAATGTTGAAGAAGATTTCCATTGTGTTGATCGTCCTGTTTGAAATCATTTACATGCCCTGCGAATTCCGGCCGGTCTCCGCAGCGCAGAAAAAGGCTCGCCTCGTGACGCTCGGGCCTCTGGCGGACGGCGCGCAGGTCATGGGCGCACCCAATCCGGATGGCAATTGGGGCCTGGCGGTCGAGCACGTCGGCCTGGCGTCCGCGCGCCAGCCCTGGCCCGTGCAGATTGAGCTGAGCGCCGGCAGCTCGGTCCGCGCCGGTTACAAATCGCTGGAGATGACGGCGGGCGGATTTCGCGGCGCGGCGAAGGTGACGTTGCCCGGCGGCGCCTCGGTCGCGGTGGCGGACCAATGGACGATTGACAAAAACGTGCTGCGCCTCTCACGCCAGGCCACGGTTTCCGGGAACGGGCCGGGCGGATTCGTATCGTCTATCACGCTGGTGACAGACGGGGCGGCCCCACGCTCTGAAGTTGATATTTTCGCGCCGGGGAATATCTATGGTTCGACCAAGGGTCTGCGCGAGACGGCGCTGGGCGGCGCGGCCGTCTATCGCCACGGCAAGGGGACGGTTCGCATTCGCGAGGATCGCCTGCCCGCGCCGATGTACGGCGTCCGCTTCAAGGACGGCAGCTCCCTGACCGTGCTGAATCCCGCGCCCCGGGGCGACACCATTTCCGCCGACGCGCAGGATACCGATCCCAAGCTGATTATCGACGAGCGCATGCAGTTCGGCGCGCTCGGATCCGAAGATGCGGGCGGACGAATGTCGATCGGCTACTGGTTTCCCGGCAATGAAGGTGAATTCACCTATCGTGGCCCCATCTGGCCTTTTCAGGACGGACAGGTTCATCAATGGCGGCTGCGCTATCACCCCCTGAAGGACGGTTTGGTCCAGAACTACGAGGTCGCTTTCCGTCTGGCGCAAGGCGAGTCGTTTCCGGACTACTACGCGAACGCCTGGCGCTGGGCGTGGCAGACGCTGAAGCCGCCTGTTCTAATGCACGACATCAACGCCGTGCGGCGCCACATCGTGGACATGCTGGCCAGCCAGGTGGAAACAGTGGCCGGGCGCACGGGAATTCCCAACGCGGTCTTCTGGGAAGGCGAGAAGATTACGCGTCGCGACCGCAAGGCGGTGATGGGATTCACCGGCAAGAATCTCGAGGCGGCCAACTTCATGCTGATGGAATCCGACCGCGACCCCGGCGAACGGGGGAAGAAGCTCCGCCAGCAGGCGCTGGCCATCATCCATTCGTTCTTACCGCTCAAGATGGCGCCGCCCGTGGGTGAAGGCTTCCACCTTGACACGGGCGAGCCGGTGATGGCGATTCCCGAACACCATCGGATCTACCTGCGCTCCTTCGGCGATGACGTCAAGGTTTTGCTCAAGGCTTATCTGCGCGAGCGCAAGAGGGGGCGCGAGCATCCGGACTGGCTGCGCTGGGCGAAGGAGTTCGGCGACTGGCTGATGACGCAGCAAAACGCTGAGGGAGGCTTTCCGCGTTCCTGGAAGCCAGGCACGGGGGAAGTGGTGGATGCTTCGCCCAACTCCAGTTACAACGCCGTGCCGCTACTGGTGCTGCTGGCGGAAGCGACGGGTGACGCCAAGTACCGGCAAGCCGCGGTTCGCGCCGGCGATTTCGTCTGGGGCTTCGGCGGATCGAACGGCGTTTTCGTGGGCGGGACGATTGACAACCCGGATGTCATCGACAAGGAGGCTGGCACGCTTTCCCTCGAAGCCTATCTCGCGCTCTACGAGGCCACGCACGACCGCCCATGGATCGACCGCGCCGTGCGCGCCGCGAATTACTCTGAGACCTGGATCTACATCTGGAACATTCCCATGGCCGCGGACGACGATAACGCCAAACTGGAGTGGAAGCGCGGAGTTTCGACTGTGGGGCTGCAGCTGATCTCCTCCGGCCACTCGCTGGTGGATGAGTACATGAGCTTCGACGTGGATGAATATGCGCGCCTGTACTCGCTCGCCAAAGACTCGCACTACCTCGACGTGGCGCGCGTCCTTTTGCACAGCACGAAGAGCATGGTGGCGCTGCCCGGCCGTCCGTATGACCTTCCCGCCTCCGGCTGGCAGCAGGAACACTGGGGACTGGCCCCCCGGCGCGGCTTCGGCCTGCACCGGCTTTGGCTGCCTTGGGTTTCGACCAGCCAGTTGAACGGGATTTTTGGCCTGGAGGAATTCGACCGGGCCCTTTACCAGCAACTGGTGGAAGGACGGTAGCGAGCCGGCGCGCCGGGCGCGCGGCTTTCCCCTCGCGGCCTGTGAAGCAGCCCCTTCGGGATCCCCCGAGGCGCCCTTGCGTCCCGACCCCCGCTGGCAGCGAATCGAAGGGTTGACGCGGTCCCTTTAACCTCGGGCTGCAGCGACGAGAGGGGCGGTGCGGGATTTCTTCCACAGTTCGACGTACGGCTTGAGGTCGCGCATCATGTCGCGGAAGCCTTCGAGCGTCAGAGACTGGGCGCCATCACTGAAGGCTTTTTCCGGATTGGGATGAACCTCGACGATCAGTCCGTCGGCCCCGATGGCGACTCCGGCTCGGGCCAGCGACGGCACCAGGCTGCGCTTGCCAGTGGCATGGCTGGGATCGAGGATGACGGGCAGATGCGTGAGTTCATGCAGCACGCTCACCGCGGCGATATCGCAGGTGTTGCGCGTGGCGGTTTCGAAGGTGCGGATGCCCCGCTCGCAGAGCATGATGTTGGGGTTCCCGTGCGAGAGGACATATTCCGCCGACATCAGCAATTCCTTGATTGTTGAGCTCATGCCGCGCTTGAGCAGCACGGGACGGCCGCACTTGCCAAGGGCTTTCAGCAGCGCATAGTTCTGCATGTTGCGGGCGCCCACCTGCATGATGTTGGCGTACTCGGCGACCATGGCGACGTCCTTCTCGCTCAGCACTTCGGTGACGACGGAGAGCCCGGTGGCCTCGCGCGCCTTGGCCAGCAGTTTGAGGCCCTCGAGCTCCAGGCCCTGAAACTCGTAGGGCGAGGTGCGCGGCTTGAAGGCGCCGCCGCGCAGGATCCTGGCGCCGGCCGCAGCCACCGCCTCGGCCGTTTCCATGATCTGCTTTTCGTTTTCCACCGAGCACGGCCCCGCCATGACGATGAATTCTTCGCCGCCGACTTCCGTGCCGTTGACCCGGATGCGCGTCGGCGCGCTCTGGAACTCGCGGCTGACAAACTTGTAGGGCGCGGAGATCCGCACGGCGCTTTCAACGCCGGGCGTCGCCTCCAGCATCTCCAGGCAGGGCGTCACGTCACCCACGCCCACCGCCCCGATCACCACGCGCTCGTCCCCGACGATCGAGTGCACCTTGAACCCGAACTCGCGGATGCGGTCGCAGACATGGTCTATTTCCTCTTTGCTGGCATGTTTTCGCATTGAAATAATCATGGCTGGCCTCTCTTCTTCTGTAGCGGCGGTCTCTGACCGCCGCGTGAATACGGCCCTTCAGGGCGGCAGGTGCCGGGCTCAGGAGGCTGGGTGATCACTCACCGAAAGACCGCGTAGCGGCGACCTTCAGGTCGTCATCATGCTAATCATAGCTGTGGCGGGCTGGAAGCCCGCCGCTACATCCAGCGGTTATTCCACTGACTCGAAAGCCCGGCGCTACAACAAAAAAGCCCACTCAATCTGAGTGGGCTGGCTCTGCTTTCAGCGTTTCGTAATCCTTACGAGTCAGGCCAACGCCACTGTGCCGCTACCGGGTAAAACCCCAGTAGCGGTAGCTAAAGCCGAAAAAGCTGGCGTAAGCCCGAACCATAGGACCCTGAATATAGCGCAGGTCAGGCCTGATTGCAAGCGGTTGGGTCTGTTGGTGGCGCCCATTTCAAGCCTTGCGGCTGGCGTACCAGCGGCGCGCTCAATTCTCTGGCGCGTGCGGCGGCCGGGTGTTAGACTCAGGCTTCCAGTACCCAGGCGCAACCGCTGACGGGCCGAAGGCTCTCCTTTTCGAGCGCCGCCGAGCGGAGCAGCAGAAACGCAACTCGTCCTTCGCACCGAGAAGGGACCCGATGAAGGTCTTGCTGGTTTATCCCGAATTTCCGGACACATTCTGGAGTTTCAAGCACGCCCTGCGATTTCTCGGCAAGCGGTCAGCGTATCCGCCGCTGGGATTGCTGACGGTGGCGGCCATGCTGCCCGCCAGCTGGGAGAAGCGGCTCGTCGACCTCAACGTCCGGCCGTTGAACGACGCCGACCTCGAATGGGCAGACGTGGTGTTTCTGAGCGCCATGCTGGTGCAGGGTCCGTCCCTGCGGGATCAGATCGCGCGCGCCAAGGCGCACGGCAAGCGAACCGTGGTGGGCGGGCCGATCGTAAGCTCGCAGGACCCCTCAGTGGCGGAGGCGGACTACCAGGTGGAGGGCGAGGCCGAGGAGATCATGCCGGATCTCATCCGGGATCTCGAGCGCGGCGATGTCCGGCCGTTTTACAAGAAAGAGACGCTTCCCGATTTGAAATCGACCCCGCCGCCGCTGTTCCAGCTGGCCGATCTGAAGCGCTACAGTTCGATGGCCGTGCAGTTTTCGCGCGGCTGCCCCTTCACCTGCGAGTTTTGCGACATCATCGAAATCTACGGGCGCAGGCCGCGCACTAAAGCTCCCGCGCAGGTCTTGGCGGAACTCGACCAGCTCTACGACCTGGGCTGGCGCGGGCGCGTGTTCCTGGTGGACGACAATTTCATTGGCAACAAGACGAGCGTGAAGGCTCTGCTGCCCCCCCTGGCGGAGTGGATGCGTGCCCGCCGCTTTCCATTTTCTTTGCTCACCGAAGCTTCGCTGAACCTGGCCGATGACGAGGAGTTGATGCGGGGGATGCGCGCCGCCGGCTTTGTCAGCGTTTTTCTGGGCATTGAGACCCCGGTGGCGGCCAGTCTGAAGGAAGCCACGAAGTTCCAGAATATGCGGGGCGACCTGCTGGAGAGCGTGCGGCGGATTCAGGGGCACGGCATCGAAGTGATGGCGGGATTCATCGTGGGATTCGACAATGATCCGCCCGACGTCTTTGACCGCCAGATTCAGTTCATCCGGGAAGCGGCGATTCCGCTCTCCATGGTGGGCCTGCTGACGGCGCTGCCCCATACGCAACTGTGGCGGCGCCTGAAGGCCGAAGGCCGGTTGCTGAGGCAGAGCCTGGGAAACAACACGCTGGCGGAACTGGACTTCATCCCCAAGATGGACGCCCAGGAGCTGCTGGCGGGCTACCGTCGAGTCGTGCAGACCATTTACAGCCCGCGCGAGTATTTCGAGCGCGCCTTAGCTTGCCTCGCCCAGTTGGGAGCTTCGGCCCGGACGCCGGTGGCTTTCGCCGAGTTGCTGGCCGTTGGGCGCTCCCTCTGGCGTCAGGGGCTGCGGAGCAATTACCGCTGGGAATACTGGAAGTATCTCCTGCGCGCCGCCCGCCGGCATCGCCGGCGCTGGGGCAGGGTCTTCTCCCTGGCCATCATGGGGCACCATTTCTTCGAACTGGCCCGCGCCCAGCACGCCCGTTAGGACCACAAGGATTCTTCCCTGTTTTGTTTGGATTGACGTCGAAGAGGAAGCTCAGCCCTTCTTGAGTTCGGCGAGGACGAGGCGGCCGGCTTCCTTCAACGTTTCGAAGACGCCGATGCCTTTGTAGGCGACGGCCTCGAAAACCGGTTCATCTTTCTTGCAGAGGGCTTTCTTGAGTTCGTCCACGGGCAGGGCGCTGGGCAGGTCGCGCTTGTTGAGCTGAAGAACGTAGGGAATCTTCATGAAGTCGTAGCCGTGCTCTTTCAGGTTCTCGTTCAGGTTCTCGAGCGCTTCGAAGTTGGCGTCCATGCGCTCTTCCTGGGAGTCGGCGACGAAGATGACGCCGTCCACGCCGCGCAGGATCAGCTTGCGGCTGGCGTCGTAGAAGACCTGGCCGGGGACGGTGTAGAGGTGAAAGCGCGTCTTGAAGCCGCGCACCGTGCCGAGATCGAGGGGCAGGAAATCAAAGAACAGGGTGCGGTCGGTCTCGGTGGCGAGCGAAATCATCTTGCCGCCCTTTTTGCCGAGCGTTTGGTCGAAAATCCATTGCAGGTTGGTGGTCTTGCCGCCCAGGCCGGCCCCGTAATAGACGATTTTGCAGTTGATTTCGCGGGCGGCGAAGTTGATGAAACTCACTGGATCGGTCCCCAATGTGCCGCTTGCCCGGCGGGGAGCCTCCGGCAGCGGCCTCGAGTCCGGGTTGACTTCCGGCCCTCGCTTTATAACATATCGGCCGCACCTTGACAATAGTTGCAGAAAAGGGCGGCTCGAAAGTTTACTCTCTGTATGATACCCAATTACGAATGATGCGGCGCGCTCCGCATGCCGCCCCAGCCCAACTCGCGGCTGGCGGCGGCGAGCGCTTCCGCCAGCGACGCCATCGCGCTATTCCACTCCTTCTCGGCTTCCTGCGGGGTTGCGCCGTAGCCGTGCACGAACACCGTCGCGTAATACCCGGAGCGGTTCTCCAGCGTGAAGATGCAGCGCCGGATGAAGATCTCGATCTGGGCGTGCGCCGTGTTTTCTTTCAGCAGCTGAGCGAGGAGCGCGCCCAGTTTCTGGTAGGGTTCGGCGTGGGCGTTCAGGTCGGCGCGATCAATGAGCAGGTCCACGTAGCCGCCGATCTTGTGCGGAAGGCCGTGCGCGATCCGCTCCTCCAAGTCCAATTCGCTGGTAGCCCAGGCGTCGCACTTGGCGGTGCGGAAGGGCAGGGCGGCGGCATTGACTCGCGTCAAGAACGACCCCAGGGCGGGAAAACGGCGGCACTCCGCCAGCTCCAATGCGGCCTCGGGCCGGCGTTTCACGTCAGTGTAGGCACTGGACGGATTGTCCGGGTCGGCCCAGGGCAGTTCCAGGACCGGATCACCGGGATCGGTCTCCTGACTGATGTCAACGAGCATGCGGAAGTCCCCTTTTTTGAGGATTGAGACAGGCCCCGAATTGGGCGCCCGGCGTCAGCCTTTCCTGACCGGCAAGGAGCCGGAGCGTTTCTGGGGTAGGCCAATGGCCCCGGCTCTCCCGGTCCTGCAGCAACATTTCATCCCCCCTGCGGGGGCGGTAGTGGCTAACTCGGTTGTGGTCTATTGCTGGCATGATACTGCCACAACGTTTTGTTAGAATGCAACATCTTCCGACCGGTCGGAAACCCGATCTGGGGAAAGGGTTAGACCGGCGGCGCGGCCCGGCGGGGCAGTGAGGCCATCCGCGATGGGGCGCATTATGATATGATTCGCCCGTTTGAGCTGGCTGCGCGCAAAGCGTGGGTCACCGCTTTGCGCGCCGGCGGGCTGGCGGACTGCTTCACCGCGCCGCCCCTAATGTAACGCAATTCCGCGCCGCCAGGGTGCCAAATTGAGGCGCGGCGGAGAATTTCAGGCCGGCAATGGGCGAGAACGGTCAGAACGCACGACCGCGGCGGCGCAGCACCCGCATTCTGCTGCGGCTGCCTCTGCTGATCAACGCTTTGCGCGCCTCGGAGGAGCCCGCCTGGGAGCGCGTCGAGACCGTCACCATCAGCAAGCATGGCGCCATGGTGCGGACGCGGGAAAACTATCAGGTGGGTGACGCGCTGGAAATCCATATACGCGAAAAGGGCCGTTCCGCTCACGCCAAGGTGGTGTGGACTTCCAGTCAAGTCACCCCCCAGGGTATCGAGCTCGGATTCGAAATTCAGGATGACGACGAATTCTGGGAGGTGAACTTCCCGCCAGACCGCTGGAGCGGGCGCGACAAAGCGGCGGAGGAGAAGCCTTAGTCGCCGGCTGAGAAAACGGGAGGCCCCATGTTGGTACGCGACTTCATGACCACCGATGTGACGACCCTGCAAGATACCGACACGTTGCTGGACGCCCGCATGGTGTTCGTTCGTTCCTCCTTCCGCCATCTTCCCGTGCTGCACGGCAAGCGACTGGTGGGCATCGTCACCGAACACGACATCCGCCAGCATTCACCCTCCCTGCTGACCGGCGTGGGCCAGGAGGAATACAATCGCGTGCTGGAAACCACGCCGGTCACCCGCGCCATGAGCAAGGACCCGGTGACGGTCAGGGCGGACCAGCCGGTGTTTGAGGCCGCACAGATCCTCTACTCACGCCGCTTTGGCTGCCTGCCGGTGGTGGAGAACGGCGAACTGGTAGGAATCGTCACCACCTCCGACATGCTGCGCCTGCTGGTGCAGATCATCCACAGCAAGGGCGCCGCCCCGCGCGTGTAGGTCCCTCCGCCGCGCGCCCTTCTTGGGATCGCTCTATGAGCTGGCTTACCCTGCCGCGCGTCCCCGAACCGGAGGTGATGGAAAGTGCCGAGGAGGCGGAGGTCTACGCTTCGGCGGCGGCGCAGCGCTACCTGGATGCCATCGACAACACGCTGATTGACCAGATCGCGCGGCTGCAATTCGTGGGTGGCCGCCTGCTGGATGTCGGCTGCGGGCCCGGCAATATCGCTCTGAAAATTGCCCGGCGCTGGCCCGAGGCGCAGGTCATCGGGCTGGATTATTCCTCCAGCATGGTGCGCGCGGCCCGCGCCGCAGCCCAAGCGCAATCGCTGGCTCAGCGGGCGCGCTTCCTCGCCGGCGACGCCAAGAAGCTGCCCTTCGCCGGTGCCACCTTTGATTTTGTCCTTTCCAATTCCGTGTTGCACCACCTGCCGGATCCCTTGCCCTTTTTTAACGAAATGGCGCGGGTGGTAAAGCGCGGCGGTGTCGTTCTGTTGCGAGACTTGCGCCGCCCCGGACGGCTGGTTTATCCCTGGCACGTTCGCTGGTACGGGCGCCACTACACCGGCCTGATGAAGAAGCTTTACACCGATTCCGTGCGGGCCGCCTACACCGGCGAGGAGCTGCGCGCCCTGCTGCACGCCAGCCGCCTGGCCGCCGCGCAAGTTTTTTATCACGAGCGGACGCACCTCGGGTTCGTATATGATGGCCGGGAGAAGGGAACTTCTTGAAGTCCCATGCGAAGCCTCTTCGTCTTGCTCACTTTGTGTGGCGCGGCCGTCGGCGCGGCGGCGAAGGATAAACCGCCTGTCCTGCACCGCATCCCGCTTCCGCCGCGGCCTGACTTCTCCGAAGTGGAATGGCTGCAAGGCGACTGGGCGGGTAAGACGACCGGCAAGAGTCCGGCGGGCGAGATCAGTCTTTCCGTCACGCTCGATCTGGGAGAGCGCTACCTTGTCTTCCGCGGAGAAGAAAAACTCGCCGCCACGCCCGAGATTCCCGAATACCGGGAGACCTGGCTGGGCATCCTGACGCCGGACGCCGCCAAAATGGGATTCATCCTGCGCATCTTTTCCGACGCCGGTTTCATGACGCGCTATCGCACCACCATCGACGCCGGTACCGTCACCTTTCATCCGGAAGGCGGCGAACAGCCGCCGCCCGGCTGGCTCTTCCGCCGTATCATCCAGCGCACCGATGTGGGTGAACTGCTGGTTACACTCCAGGCAGCCCCGCCCCAAAAACCTTTCTTCGAGTACTTCACCGCCATCCTGAAACGCAAGGTTTCCCCCTAGGCGATGGCTTCGCGTGTCCGCGGGCGGGCGAAGTTTGTCCCAGCTTCGCCGAGTCGCGGCGGCTTCCGGCTGCCCAGCCGGGAGTGCGGCAACGGAGGGGATGAACCCGCCGCCACGCTACGGCAGCGATTTGGAGAGACACGGTATGGCAGGCGGGGTAGAATGGAGGCGCCATGGAAGCTCGAATGGTTGCTCATTACAAGCGTCTGCTGCTGGAGAAGCAGCACGAGCTGATGGCCGGCAGCACGGGCAGTGTCTCTCCCGCGCGGGAAGCCGGAGACGCCCCCGCCGACGTGCTCGACAAAGCGACGGCCGAGGCCGAGAATACCGTTCGAATCCGCCTGCGCCAGACCGAGAGTCATTTGCTGCGCGCCATCGAGGAGGCCCTGGAGCGCATCAATAAGAACCTCTTCGGCCGGTGCCAGGCTTGTGGCCAGCCGATTTCCAGGGCCCGCCTGGAAGCCGTGCCTTGGACACGGGTGTGCCGTGAATGCAAGGAGAGCGAAAAGTCATAGCGCCAATCCCCCCCTGCAAGCTGCAGTTCCCATCTAGACCACCCCATCGCCCGATGCTATTTCCGCCCTCCCAGCAGGCGCCGGGTTTCGGTTCATAGCCCTGCGCCATTTCGATGTGTCAGTTTGCCGACAATCCGTCCGATTCGGCGCTAGAATAGGCTCAATCAAGACATTCGGACGGAGGCGGCGCTATGTCTAGGGGCAAAAAGATTGGGCTCGGCATACTTATCTTCATCGTAGTCGTTATGATCGGGCTGGCGGTGGCGATCCCGCTGCTGATTGACGTTGACCGCTACCGTCCGCAGGTGATCGCGCAAATCAAGGAAGCCACCGGCAAGCCCGCTGAGATCGGCAAGCTCACCTTGACCGTCTTCCCCCAGCTCTCGATTCGCGTGGACAACTTCGCGCTCGGCAATCCTCCGGGCTTTCCCGAGGGTTACCTGCTCCAGACCGACCGCATCTACGTCGAGGTCGATCGCGCCGCCCTCTGGGATAAGAAGGTGATCATCCTGGCGCTGGAAGTGGACAAGCCCGTGATCCGGCTCTATTCCGACGCGCGCGGCAAGTGGAACTTCGAGAACCCGCCCGGGGCGAAGACGAATCCCAAGCCCGAGGCGGAAGGCCCATCCTCCTTCACGCTGGGAACGGTGGGGCGCGTGACCGCGCGGGATGCCGAGGTGGCGGCCGCAAATCTGTCCAGTTCCGGCCGCGCGCAGCCAGCCTTCTTCAGCGGGCGCGGCATGGATCTTGACCTGCACGACGTGGACATCAACGCCTTCATTTCCGAAACGGCCACCTCGTCCGCGCTTCGGCCGCCCGCCGGCTTCGCGCTGCCATGGCTGACGGCCACGGCCCTTTACGCCGCCGCGCCCGCCGGCAAGCCCGCCGCCGAAGGCACGCTGTCAGCCGATTCGCTCAGCTTCGGTGCCTACCGGGCCACCGCGGTCAAGACCAAGCTGCGGCTCTTTCCCAAGCAAGTTTTTCTCGATGATCTGAATTTCAAGCTTTACGGCGGCCACGCCGCGGGCGCCATCTCACTCCATCTGGCCGGCCAGAGCCCGCGCTATACGCTCAACGCGCGCCTGAAAGGCGTGGACATGGAGAAGCTGCTCGACACCTTCCCCGACGGCAAGGGGCAGATGACCGGCACGCTGGACGGCGACATCAAACTGAACGGCGTCGTCGTCCAATCCCCCGACCCGCTGGCCGGCATCCGCGGCAGCGGCAACGTCAGCGTCAAGAAGGGGCGTCTGCCCAAGCTTCAAATCAATCGGAATCTCATGGCGATTGCCAGGCTGGGTCAACTGGGCATGGCCTCGGGCGATCCCGCCGCGTTCGAATCCATCACCGCCGACCTCAATATCGCCGACGGGAAGATCACTAGCGAGAAGATTGCGGTCGTCGGCACCGGCATGAACATTGACGGACTCGGCGCCCTGACCCTGGCCGGCGATGGCAGCCTGGCCTATGAGGGTATTGCCCGGCTGGCCGCCGCCCAGAATCCCCTGACCAACCTGATGGGCGGGCTGACCGGCGCCACCTATGAGGACGGCAAGCTGGTTTTCCCCTTCACCGTGGGCGGCAGCCTGTCCAGTCCCCAGTTCAGGCTCAAGTCCCTGGGGTCCCAACAGCAGCTGACGGGCATTCAAGGCCTGCTGGGCGGGCAGAAGCAGACCACCCAGGAGGGCCAGGCCCCCCAGCAACCCCAGGACCCCGCCGCGCTGGTACAGGGTCTGAGCGGGCTCTTCAAGAAGAAGAAACCGGCCACCGAGCCCGCCCCGGCGACCAAGTAGGGCGGGCGCACCGACCTTCCGGCTTGACAGAATAGGCTACATGTGTTAGTGTTCCGGGCCGGGGCGGCCCCGCGGAGCAACGGTTCTCCCCGCCCGGCGGCCCGGCGTGGAATGGCGTAGATGTTTTCGAACGAAGCCACGAGCTTGTTGCAAAGAAAGGATGAAGGGCTCCGAGGCTGGGATTCAGGGGTAGGGGCGGCCCTGCTGGCCGCCCTTTGGAATGCGGAACCCTGCCTGCCGGAAGGCTCTGCTTGCGCCCTGTTTAGCCCCCAGCCTGCCCGACGGCAGTCAGGCTCGGCTCGCGTTCGGGGCGAAGCGGAGCTTCGCCCCCGCCGAAGACCGAGGCAGGGCCGCCGCTGTCTGAGCATGCCGCGAGAAATCAGACTCATCAAAACTGGGGGAACGAAGCCACGATGTTGTTGAAAACAAAGGAAACAGGTTCTTTCAACCAGGGAAGGTTCAGCTTGACTTCGCCGCTGGGGCGGCATAGGATGCAGCCCTCTCGGGGTGGCTTCAGGTCCATAAATCGAGGTCTCAACGAATGGCGGACGATCAATCCTGGTGGAAGGTTTTACGCTGGGCCCTGGGGGGCTGGCGGATTTCGATCCTGTTCCTGCTCCCCGGGGCGGTCGCGCTGAAGGTTCTGCACCAGCATCCGGTCGCCGTCTTTGGGGTCGCTGCTTTGTCCCTGGTGCCGCTGGCCAGCCTTCTGGGGGAGGCGACCGAAGAGCTGGCGGGGCACGTCGGCTCCGGGCTCGGCGGTTTCCTGAACGCCACCCTGGGCAATGCCGCCGAACTGATAATCGCCTTCCTAGCGCTACGCAGCGGCCATACGGAAGTCGTCAAGGCTTCCATCACGGGCAGCATCATCGGAAACCTGCTGCTGGTTTTTGGCGCGGCGGTGCTGATCGGCGGCATGGGACGGGCGAAGCAGGAATTCAACCGCACTGCCGTCGGCGCGAACACCTCGATGCTCTTTCTGGCGGTGGTGGCGCTGGTGATGCCGGCCATCTTCGAGCTGGCGGTCTTCGGCAAGCTGGAGGAACAGGGCGACCTCATCGAGCGGCTCAGCTTCTGGACCGCGGTGGTCCTGCTGCTCAGCTACTTTGCCAGTCTGATCTTCGCGTTTCGCACCCACAAGGACGTCTTCCGCGGCGGCGAGCACCATCATGTGCCCCACCTGGGGCGCGCCACCTCGGTCGGGGTGCTGGCGGGGGCGACCCTGCTGATCGTGGTGGCCAGCGAAATCCTGGTGGGCCAGCTTGAATTCGTCACTCGATCGCTGGGCTGGACCGAGCTGTTTGTCGGACTGGTGATCGTGGCCATTGTGGGGAATGCGGCCGAGCATTCGACGGCCATCCTGGCGGCGCGCAAGGATCAGATGGACCTGGCGCTGGGGATCGCGGTGGGTTCCAGCACGCAGGTGGCGTTGTTCGTGGCGCCGCTGCTGGTGGTGGCCTCGCAGTGGATGCCGCATCCCATGTCGCTCGTCTTTCATCCGCTCGAGATTGCGGCCGTGATCTTTTCGGTCGGGATCGTGACCCTGATCGGTCAGGACGGGGAAACCAACTGGTTCGAAGGCCTTCAGTTGCTGAGCGTGTACGCCGTTTTGGCGGTCTTCTTTTTCTTTCTTCCCGGGTCGTGAGACGGCGGAAAGGCGGCGGAGCAGCCCGGACCGCCGTTCGGAGACGGGGCGGCGGAAGGGAACGGGCGCAGGGAAAGGGTTGGGGTTCCGAAAAGCGTTGTTATAATAAGAATCCCCGAAGATCCCGCCGCCAAAGTGGCGCGCTCCGGCGCGGAGGGTGGTGACGCCATGAACTACCACACGGCAACCCGCGATACGCTCGTTTGCATCTTGGCGGGAGGAGCGGGGGAACGCCTGATGCCGCTCACCCGCGACCGCGCCAAGCCGGCGGTCCCCTTCGGCGGCATCTACCGCATCATTGACCTCTCGCTCTCCAATTGCATCAATTCCGATCTACGCCGGGTTTTCGTCATCACCCAGTACAAGGCGCTTTCCCTCAACCGCCACATCCGCGAGGGGTGGTCCGTTCTGCCCAGCGAACTGGGCGAATTCATCCAGGTGCTGCCGCCCCAGATGCGCGTGGGCGAGTTCTGGTATCGCGGCACCGCCGACGCCATCTTCCAGAATCTCTACTCCATCGGCAGCGAGCCCTGCAAATACGTGCTGATTCTCTCCGGCGACCACGTCTACAAGATGAATTACCAGCTCATGATTCAGCAGCACATTGAGACGGGCGCGGACCTGACCATCGGCACCATCGAGTTCGATATCTCCGAAGCGTCGCGTTTCGGCGTGTGCGAAGTGGACAAGACGCACCGCCTGATCGGCTGGGAGGAGAAGCCCCAGAATCCGAAGCCTTCGCCGGATCACCCGGGCAAGGTGCTGGTTTCGATGGGCATTTACGTCTTCAACCGCGACACGCTGATCCGGTCGCTGCTCGAGGACGCGGAGGATTCCTCCTCCAGCCACGATTTCGGCAAGAATGTGGTGCCCCGCCTGATTGACAAGGCGCGCGTCTATTCCTACCAGTTCCTCGACGAGAACTCCA
>CAZHKT010000061.1:0-21779 GCA_964533045.1 uncultured Acidobacteriota bacterium
GATCAATTGGCCGAAGCGGGTTACATCGCCATCGCGCCCGACCTGCTCTCCGGCACTGCGCCGGGCGGAGGCAAGACGAGCGACTATCCCTCGAGCGACGCCGCGCGCGAAGGCATCGGCAAGCTTCCGCCCGACCAGGTGACCGCCGACTTGAACGCCGTCGTTGATTATGTGATGAAACTCCCTGCGGCGACGGGCCAGGTCGCCGTGGCCGGTTTCTGCTGGGGCGGCTCGCAGACGTTTCGCTTTGCCACGAATCGCGCCGACATCGCCGCGGCCTTCGTCTTCTACGGCACCGGCCCCGACAGCAAAGAAGCTATCGCGCGAATCAAGGCGCCCGTCTTCGGCTTCTACGGTGGCGACGACGCGCGCGTCAACACCACGATCCCGACTTCCGCGGCGCTGATGATGGAAGCGGGCAAGACTTACGATCCCGTCACTTACGATGGCGCGGGCCACGGCTTCATGCGCTCGGGCGAAGAACCCAGCGCCACCGAGGCCAATCGCAAAGCTCGCGAGCAAGCGTGGACACGCTGGAAAGTCCTCCTGAGGAAAGTCTTCGCGGGTTAGCACAGGGCGGGTCGGCTTGCTAGAATAGACTTCTGCCTTTCCGTGGAAATCCCGGACATGGTTTCAGGTTTTAGCGAAAAATACGACGTGGTGGTAGTGGGTGCGGGGCACGCCGGGGTCGAGGCCGCGATGGCGGCGGCGCGCATGGGCCTCAAGACCGCGCTCTACACCATCAACCTCGACCTGATTTGCCAGATGTCGTGCAATCCGGCTATCGGAGGCATTGCCAAGGGCCATCTGGTGCGCGAAGTGGATGCGCTGGGCGGCATCATGGGCGAGGTGATTGACGCGGTGGGAATTCAGTTTCGATTGCTCAACACCAGCCGCGGCCCGGCTGTCTGGTCGCCGCGCGCCCAGGCTGACAAGAAAGAATATCGGGTCAAGATGCGCCAGGTGCTTGAGCAAGAGCCCAACCTGCGCATCAAGCAGGCGGAGGTGGTGGATTTGGTGCTGGGGAGCGCGGGCGTCCCGCCCGCGGCAGGCGAGACGCCTGCAGTCCCAGGGCCGCAGCTTCGGGTGAAGGGAATTCTGCTCCGAGACGGCCGCACGGTGGAAGCGGGCGCGGTGATCGTCACCACGGGAACTTTCTTGAATGGCCTGATTCACTGCGGCGAGAATACTTATCCGGCGGGCCGCTCGGGCGAGCCGCCGGCGGTGATGCTGGGCGAAGCCTTGAGGCGGCTGGGATTTGACGTGGGACGCTTGAAGACCGGCACGCCGCCGCGACTCGACGCGCGCACCATTGACTTCTCGCAATTCAAGGAACAGGCGGGCGACCCGATCCCCACGCCCTTCAGTTTCCGCACCAGGGCCATCACGCGGCCGCAGCGCGTCTGCTGGATCACCTACACGACCGCCGAGACGCATCGCATCATCGCGGAAAACAAGCACCGCGCGCCGCTCTATTCCGGCCAGATCCAGAGCATCGGGCCGCGCTATTGCCCGTCGATCGAAGACAAGATCGTCAAGTTTCCCGACAAGCCGCACCATCAGCTCTTCCTAGAACCGGAGGGCATGGACACGCACGAGATTTACGTCAACGGCATGTCCACCTCGATGCCGATTGACGTGCAGATGGCCATGGTGCGTTCGATTCCGGGCCTGGAGCGCGCTGAGATGATCCGACCCGGTTACGCCATCGAATACGACATGGTGCAACCCACCGAGCTTTATCCGTGGCTGGAGACCAAAAAGATTCAGAATCTCTTCCTCGCCGGGCAGATTAACGGGACAACAGGTTACGAAGAGGCCGCCTGCCAGGGCTTGATGGCGGGCATCAACGCGGCGCGGCGCGTGCAGGGCAAGGAGCAGGTGACGATTGGCCGCACGCAGGGGTACACGGGGATATTAATTGACGATTTGGTCAGCAAAGGCGTGGATGAACCCTACCGGATGTTCACCTCGCGTGCCGAGTTCCGCCTGCACCTGCGCATCGACAACGCCGACGAGCGCCTGACGCCCATCGGTTACGAGGTCGGAACGATTCGCCCGAAGGACTACGAGGCGTTCCTGGAGAAGAAAAAGCGCATTTCCGCCGCGACCAAGTTCCTGCTGGAAACCACGCTCGACCCCGCCTCGCGCGTGGGCCAGGTGGTTTACGCCAAGCTGGGGATGTTACAGGATGGCCGGCTGCCGTCTTCGGGTCCGCTCACCGGCGCGCAGCTGCTGAAGCGTTCGGAAGTTACCATCGAGGACCTGATGGAGTGGGTGAGTGAAGGCTTGCGCACTGTAGCGACGGTCGCTGACCGGCGAGGCGGCGGTGGGGACACCGCCGCCACAGGTATTGCGCCGGGCTTGAGCCCGGCAGATGCCGGCCTGGGCACTACTCTAAGCCGCGAAGAGGCGCGCCGCGTCGAGACCGACTTCAAATACGAAGGCTACTTGCAGCAGCAGGAGCGCCAGATCGAGCGCATGAAGCGCGCCGAGCAGCGCCGCATCCCGGACGGCTTCGATTATCTGAAGGTTTCCGGCCTGTCGCGCGAAATGAAGGAAAAACTTACCCGAGTCCGCCCTGTGACGCTCGGCCAGGCCGCCCGCATCCCGGGCGTCACCCCCGCTGCTGTCTCTCTGGTCAACTGCTACATCGAAATCTTCCAGCGCCGCGTCGGCGAATAATCGGGATGCTGGGCGTGCATGCGCCCACCATCCCAGCTTGACTTCGCCCGTCCGTGCGCGGAAAATGCGCTTCTTTGGCGGTTGAGGTGATTTCGGTCACTTGATGGCTTGATGCAAGGAGGATCTGTGATGCCGCGACGAGGATTGCCGTGGACGTTCGTTTGTTCAGCACTTGTTTTGACGGCCTCCGTTCTGGCTGCCGCCCCGCAGCGAGCGCTGTCGGCCAAGAATATCACGGGCGTCTGGGAAACCAGGAGCCACCACAGTAACTCTGTCCTGATCCTCAATGCCGACGGCTCGGGCGAATTCAACGGCAAGGAGCTTCAGTGGAAGGTCAGCGGCTCGACCCTGAGCCTCACCTTTCAGGGCGGGGCGACTTATTCCTACAGCATCGTGCTGGCGGGCAACAGCCTGACCGTGAGCAGTCCCGACCTCAAACAGCCGCTGCAATTCACTCGTTCCGGGTCTGACGCGCCGGCGGCTCCCGCCAATCCGCTGGCCGACGTTCCCTCCGCGCCGCCTTCGGGCGGTCGGCCGGCTGGATTGCCCATGGGCGGAGCGAAATCGCGGCCGGGAGCCGGCCCCGTGGGCCGCTGGGAGACGGATACCGAACAAGGCGTCATTGCGCTCGTGCTGAATCCGGACGGTTCAGGGACGTTCGGATCCGGAAGCGTTCGCTGGGTGTTCAGCCAAGGCGTTCTCACGCTCACCGGCCCCAACGGCAAGCCGATCCCGTACCCGGCGCGAATCGGACCCGATTCGATGACGCTGACCGATTCGACTTCCGGAGCGGCCTTGACTTTTCGCAAGGTAAGCGGGGGATCGGGACTCGACGATGGCGGTCAAACGCCTTCCTCTCAAGGCGGCTCGAGTGACGGTGCGACCGGTGATGACGAAGGATACGATGAAGGGGAAGAAGGAGACGAGCTCCCGGGTCAGGCCCCGCGCGGCGTCAGCGGCGGCGCCGCAGGCTCTGGCGACGGATCTCGGGGAGCGACCGGAGGCGGCGCATTGGTGGGAAGCTGGCGGAATCAGCAGGGCATGACGCTTCAACTGAACGCCGATGGCTCGGCCATCCTGAACGGCCAGCGATACCACTACCTAGACGACGGCTCCACCATAACGTTTGTCGCCTCCGACGGGCAGATGCCGTTTCCTTACACCTTGAGCGGCAACACGATGACCGTCATGGTGCAAGGCCAGCCGGTCGTCTATACGCGCGCGGGCGGGGGTGCCGGGGGCAAGAGAGCCGGAGGACTGGGTGGTGGCGGCAACCCGCCCGATATGGTCGGGAAGTGGTGCTGGATCAATGTCAGCAATTCGGGCCAGGTCAGCTCGTCCTCGAACAACTGCTTTGTCCTGAACCCCGACGGAACTTACGAATACAGCGGCGAATCGAGCAACAGCAACGCCTTCGGCGGAACGGCGTCACAGTCCTCGGACCGCGGCACCTGGCAAGTCGAGGGGTCCCAAGTCCACGTCAGCTCACAGCAGCAGGGGCAGGTCACTTATCAGCTTGAAAAGCGAAACCACCCTAAGACCAACGATCCAATGCTGTGCCTGGACGGATCGTGCTTCGTGACCTACGGGCAGAAGCCGCCCTGGCCGTATTGAGCTACGGCGTGCAGGTCGGGGGCCCACCCCTATTTCCACTGTTCGAAAAAGGCTCGAATGCTTTCGGCGGAGAGGCTACGGGCACTGGCGAACTGGCCCTGGTCCTGCGCGTAGAGCAACTTTCCCCTGGGGTCGAGGATCGCCACGGCGGGGATGCCATTTTCCACCGGCACGCCGTATTTCGCCGCCACGTCCGCGTTCTTGTCCATCCGCCCCACGTCCACCTTCACGACTACGAAGTGCTTTTCGACGAGCGCAGCCAGCTCCCCTTGGTGCATCTGCGTGTCGAGCGCACGGCAGTCCTTGCACCAGTTGGCGCCGAATACCACCACGACTCGCTTCCGCGTACGCGCGGCCTCCTTAATCGCCGCCGCGATGTCCTTTCCGGCATTGGCGCGCTCGTCGTAAACGGTGTCGGCCGCGCCGGCCGCCCCGCCAGCGAGCAGCAGGGCCAGCAGAACCACAGCGCCTCCCGCCCGTTTCAACCCTATGATTCCATGCGTGTTCATCGCTGGACATTGTGAAGCATCCTGGCCTCGTGGCGCAAGCGGAGCTTCTTCTCCCTCGGGGGCCTTGACCAGCTGCATGAGGTATGCTATATTTGTAGCCTATATTCGGTGGTGGGTCCTGGGATGTCGGCTGTCGGGGCGAGCAATGACAGAACCGTCGGAACGAACCCAGGATGCTGTTGAAAACAAAGGAGGATAGTTGCTGACCTCGCTAGCGGTGCGTCTCTACCCCAGTCCCCGAACAGGCGGAGGAACGCCTAGTTCCCAACGGGACGGGGGGACCGGTGCCAGGCTATCTTGAAACACAAAATTGCCGAAACGAAGCCAGGATGTCCTTTAGAATCAATAACATGGCTCGTTGGAAGTTGAATCAGCCAGGGGTTGAAACTCGGGCTATTTCCCCTTCTTCAGAACCTTGAGGATTTCCCGGGCGGCGTTGGCGCCCGAAAGGCCGGTCAGGCCGTTGCCGGGGTGGGTCCCCGAGCCGCAGAGGAAGAGTCCCTCGATGGGTGTCCGGTAGCGCGCCCAGCCGAGCAGGGGGCGCATGGTGAAGATCTGGTCGAGCGCCAGTTCACCGTGGAAGATGTGGCCGCCAGTCAGGCCGTAC
Source organism: uncultured Acidobacteriota bacterium (assembly GCA_964533045.1). Classification (GTDB taxonomy): domain Bacteria; phylum Acidobacteriota; class Terriglobia; order UBA7540; family UBA7540; genus JACQNR01. The sequence goes on from CAZHKT010000061.1 coordinate 5,416, forward strand.
TCCCTTTCCATGTCGAGTGGCGTGATGACCTGCCGGTGGAGTATCAGATCGGGCAGGCCGGGGGCATAAGCCGCGAGCGTCTTGATCACGGCGTCGGCAAAGGCGTCGCGCTGCGAGGACCAGTCTCCGTCCCGCAGCTTGTAGGGAGCGAATTGGGCGTAGATCGACATGACGTGCCTGTCGCGCGGCGCGAGGAAGGGGTCGGTGAGGGTGGGGATGGCGATGTCGAGCACGGGGGCGGCCGAACACCGGCCATACTTCGCCGCGTCGAAGGCTCGCTCGAGGTAATCGATCTCTGGACCAATGTGGATGCGACCCGACAGCGCCCGCGCATCGGCGCCCTTCCCGAGAGCGTCGAATTCGGGAAGTCCCGCGAGCGCCAGATTCAGCTTGGCGAGCGATCCGACGGCGCGGAAGTTGTTCATGCGGCTAAGGAAGCTGGGCTCGAGATGCACCGGATCGATCAAACCGAGCAAGGTGCGACGCGGATCGGCGTTGGAGATGACGGTCTTTGCGGTGATTTCTTCGCCGCCTCTGAGAACGACTCCTGTGGCGCGGCCGTCCTTAACGAGGATCTGTTCGACCTCCGCGCCGGTGCGAATCTCGGCGCCCGCGGCCCGCGCGGCCGCGGCCATCGCACTTGCAAGCGCGCCCAGCCCCCCTTTCACGAACGCGACGCTTCCAGCGGGGTGCGGATCGGCAGCGGCGCCCAGCAGCAGCACGGCGCTCGAACCGGCCGACCACGGGCCCAGGTGCGCGCCGAATATTCCTCGCGCGGCGATGGCGGCGCGCAGCAGTTCGTCCTCGAACCATTCGCCCACCAGGTCGGCGACCGCCATCGGGCCCCACCGCAGGAGTCGGAACATGTCTTGCCGTCCCAGGCCGCGCATGGCCTTGCCGGTCTTAATCATGTTCCACAGGTCGCCCGAACTCGGCTGGTTGATTTCAGGAGGAGTCTGGCGCAGCACGCGACCGACGACTTCCGCGATGCGCGCCAGCGTTTGCAGAAACTCAGGATACTTTGCGGCGTCCTGCTTCGAGAACGGCGCAATCGACTCGGCCGACTTCGCAACGTCGTCGGAGAGCACCAGGGCGCGACCATCAGGCGCGGGCGCAAAGCAACGCACCGGCGGTTGAATCATCTCCAGGCCGTGTCGCACGAGCTGCATGTCACGCACGATTTCCGGCGCAAGCGGTCCGGCGGAGTGAGCGAGGGTCGAGCAGCGGAAGCCCGGATGGAATTCATCGGTGGCCGCCGCCCCGCCCGCCGTGGTGCGGCGTTCAAGCACCAGCGGTATCAGGCCGGCCTTGGCCAGATAGAAGGCCGTAACCAGGCCGTTGTGCCCGCCCCCGGCAATGACGATGTCATGGGCCTTGGCCATACTTCTTGCTTCCTATCCCTTCCAATCTTTGAGAATCTCCAGCGCCGCCAGGCGTCCCGGAGCGCCCATAATGCCGCCGCCGGGGTGCGTCGCGGAGCCGCACAGGTACAGGTTCTTGATGGGGGTGCGGTACTGCGCCCAGCCGGGCACGGGCCGCAGAAAGAACAATTGCTCGAGCGTCAATTCGCCTTGAAAGATGTTGCCTTCGGTCAGCCCGAATTCGCGTTCCAGGTCGAGGGGGGTCACTACCTGGCGCCCGATGATGATGTCCTTGAGGTTGGGCGCATACTCGGCCACGGTCTCGATCACGTTGTCGCCGAAGGCCTCGCGCTTCTCGTCCCAGGTGCCTTCGCGCAGCTTGTAGGGCGCGTACTGAACGAAGCACGAAAGGATATGTTTTCCCGGCGGCGCGACGGACGGGTCGGTGAGCGTGGGAATCACCATATCAATGTACGGCCGGCGCGAGTAGTCACCGTACTTGGCATCGTCGTAAGCGCGCTCCATGTAATCCACAGCGGGAGAAATCGAAATCGCGCCGCGCAGATGAGCGCCCGGGCCGGGCAGGCATTTGAAATCGGGAAGGGCGTCGAGCGCCAGGTTCACCTTCCCCGACGAGCCGCGGAATTTATAGCGGCGGACTTCTTCCAGGAACTCATCCGGCAAGTGGCCCGGCTCGATCATCTTGAGAAAGGTAAGATGGGGATCGACGCTGGAGGAAATCACATCGGCGAAAATCTCGTCGCCGTTCGCGAGCACCACGCCGCGCGCCTGGCCGTTCTTGACCAGGATCTTGACGATGGGCGCTTCGGTGCGAATCTCGGCTCCGGCCTCACGCGCGGCGCTGGCGATGGCGCTCGAAATGCCTCCCGTACCGCCGCGCGAGAATCCCCAGGAGCGGAACGCGCCGTCAATTTCGCCCATGTAATGATGGAGCAGCACGTAGGCGGTCCCGGGCGAGCGCACGCCGAGAAAGGTTCCGATGATGCCGGAGGCGGACATGGTGGCCTTGAGCACGTCGGTCTCGAACCACTGGTCGAGGAAGTCCGCCGCGCTCATGGTCATGAGCTGGACCAGATTGTACTTTTCTCCGCCGGGCAATTTCTGGAATCGCCGCCCGAGAAAGAGAAGCTGGCTCAGGTCGCGGTAGCGCAGCTGGATGGGATCGGGCGGCACCATGCCCAGGATGGGCTTCACGACCTTGGCCATGCGCGCCATGGCCTGGCCGTATTCGTCGTAAGCCTCGGCGTCCAGGCGCGAGTGGCGCGCAATCTCGCGTCGCGTCTGGGCGTGATCGTTCACGCGCCAGAGGTAATCGCCGTTCGGCATGGGCGTGAACGTCCCATCCAGAGGCAGAATCTCCAGCCCGTGGCGCGGCAGATCGAGCTCGCGGATGATCTCGGGCCGCAGCAGCGAAACGACATAGGAGCAGACGGAGAATTTGAAGCCGGGAATGATCTCCTCGGTGACGGCGGCGCCACCCAGAACGTAGCGGCGCTCGAGTACCAGAACCTTCTTGCCCGCGCGCGCCAAATACGCAGCGTTCACCAGTCCGTTGTGACCGCCTCCGATGATGATGGCGTCGTATTTTGCACTCATGGGTTGGGCTGCAGCCGACGCAGGCCCGGCAAGCGAGGCCCATTCTACCGATGGTTTAAGCGTTTGTCAGCAGAGAACGGACTGGGAGCGCAGGCATCTTGCCTGCCCGCAGAAGGGACGGCCGCGTTCCCAGGACGCAAGCATTCCCGATTGCACGCCGTTCTGCGATTCGCTAACATCTCCCGCAACACCGGACGGCAGGAGGGGCCCTTGCCCATTGGGACCGCGTTTCACGAACGGACGTTTCCGCTCTGCCACAGCCTGAGCTATCGCGAGTGGTCGGGTTACTACACGGTCAGCGTCTACGAGAGGCATCACGAGCACGAATACAACGCCATCCGCAACGCCGCGGCCCTGATCGATGTCTCCCCCCTTTTCAAGTACAGGATCACCGGCAGGGACGCGACCCGGCTCGTGAATCGGATTATCACGCGCGACATCGGTAAGGTGGCGGTGGATCAGGTGATCTACTGCTGCTGGTGCGACGAAGAAGGCAAGGTGATTGATGACGGCACCCTCACGCGGCTGGCCGAGAACACCTACCGCTGGACCGCGGCCGACCCCAACCTGCGCTGGTTCCGCCAGAACGCGGTGGGGCTCGAGGTGGAGGTCGAGGACATTTCCGAGAAAGTGGCGGCGCTCGCCCTGCAAGGCCCGACCTCGGGGCGCTTGCTGAGGAAGATTGCCGAGGCCCCTGTTGAAAACCTCAAATACTTTCGCGTGACGCATGGCTCGATTGCGGGCATTCCGGTGGATATCTCGCGCACCGGCTACACCGGCGACCTGGGCTACGAAATCTGGATGCCTTGGGACGATGGGGTGATGGTCTGGGACGCCATCATGGCGGGCGGGAAGGAATATGACGTCCAGCCCGCCGGGATGCTGGCGCTCGACGTGGCGCGCGTCGAAGCGGGGCTGCTGCTGATCGAAGTGGACTATTTCAGCAGCAAGAAGGCGCTGATGCCATCCCAGAAGTATTCCCCCCTGGAACTGGGATTTGGCCGCATGGTGCACTTCGACAAAGAGCACTTTGTCGGGCGGGCGGCGCTCGCCGCCGAACAGCGGGCCGGCGGCCCGCCGCGGCGGCTGGTCGGTCTCGAAATTGACTGGACGGAGGTGGAGCGCATCTATGAGCGCTTCGATCTGGCTCCGGCCGCACCCTCGACCGCTTCCCGCGTGGCCGTGCCGGTGTACGGTGCCGCCGGCCAGATCGGCCGGGCGACGACCACCACCTGGTCGCCGACGCTGAAGAAGATGATTGCCCTCGCCAGCGTCGAGGCCGGTTACGCCCGTCTCGGCACGCGACTCGAAATGGAATACACTGTCGAGGCGTTCCGGCACCGCGTCGGGGCCCAGGTCGTCGAATTACCGTTCTTCAATCCGCCGCGCAAGACGGCGACGCCCATCGCGTGAGGGAAAGCAACAATGATCTCGGAAAGATGAACGATGAACGACAACAACGTCCCGGCGAATTTATCCTGAGCGAAGCGAAGGATCGGCGTTTTCGCTTTCCCGATAGCTTGCGGAGGTCATCGTTCCGCGTCCGTCGTCCATCGTGGGCAAAGATATGGAGCGAATCCGGTTGCTTGAACTCGCGATTCTGGCTGCGTGGGTCATGATGAGCCTGTGCATGTGGTTCGCCGCCACGGGGAGTTTTGGGACGGTGCGGCGCGTGCTGGAAGGGCCGAGCCCGCCGTTGACGGAAACGACGCGGGCGCTCACGGCCGACCAGACGCGGCTGGTGCTGCGCCACGCCGCCTCCGAGATCAATCGCACCTATTTCCGCGCCTACGGCTGGGCACAGGTGGTGCTGGGAATTCTTCTGCTGGCGCTGCTCGCGAGGCAGACGCCGCGGGACACCACGGCGCTCCTCATCGTGGGGGCGATGGTCGCCATTGCGCTTCCGCTGACGTTTTATGTGACGCCGGAGATCATCGAACTCGGCCGGCGCATCGACTTCGTGCCGCGCCACCCCGCGCCACCCGAAATGTCGCGCTTCGGATTGCTGCACGGTGCCTTCACCGTTCTGGATGGATTGAAGCTCGTCGCCGGATTGGGACTGCTGGTGCGCTGGATCTGGAAGGGTCCGGCGTAAAGACGGCTTGACGCCGCCGGAGCGGCGAAATGAACTCGCCGCGACCGTTGTGCAGGAGGCTCGAATGAGAATCACACTGGCATGGATACTCGCTCTGGCGCTGCTGGCGCCGTGCGCCGCCGCGCAATCGCTGGCGGACCTGGCGCGCAAGGAGAAGGAGCGCAAAGCTCAGGAAGGCCAGAAGCCGGCGGTGGAAGTGGAAACCGACGCGCTGCGCAAGGGGAAAGTGGAGTTCGCGCCCAAGCTGGACCCGGCCCGCAAGGGCGACCTGGATTATCTCCTCCAGCAGCTCTCGAATCCCCGACCCACGGCGGAGTTGCTGTCGGCGTTTGTCCCCCTCAAGGAGCAGGCGATTCCGCGCCTGACGCCGCTGCTGCTATCCGCCGAGCCCACGCGCCGCGTCGCGCCCGCGACCGTTTTGATCGTGCTGGGGTCGAGCGAAGGTCTGGGCGCCATGGCCCGCATGTTGGATGAATCGATCGCCCTGGCGCGGCAGTCCGCCCCCAAAGACGGCGAGAAAGAATCCGCCGAATCGGCCTTCGCCTTTCAGCAGAAGATGGGAGCCACTCGCGAGGCCAATCTTTCAATGAATGCCACGCGTATCGGCACTTGGCGATTCACCGAGGGCAGCGCGCTCGCGCCCGACCAGGTGATCCAACGCCTGACCGCCGGACCTCCCATTGAAGTTGTGGGAGGTCTGGATAACGGCCAAAGACTCTTCACCCGCGCCCTGCGCGATGCGGATCCCAATCTGCGGGCGGGCGCCATCGCCCTGATACGCGCTGCCGCCGGCGGGAATGACTTCGGTTACAGGGTGGATGCCGCGCCCGACGAGAACGAAGCTGCCATCCAACAGATTACGACGTATCTGACCACGGAACGCGCCAAGGTGATCGCCGCGCTGCGCTCCAAGCCGGCGAATTGAGGCGCTCGGCGGGCCGCGGGCGAGATCCTAAGCTTCCTTGTAGAGCGCCGCGGAAACCAACGTGGCGAGAACGGATCCGACCCACATATCGATCATCCACCAGAGCGGGAAGGCCCGCTCGATGGGAACCCACGCCGCCACCGAAAGGTTGATCGGGAATGCAATGGCAAAGCCGACCAGGAACCCCACGCGCAGCGCCGTCTTGGGTCCGGGGCCGAGCGTCTCGCGCAGGGAGAGATAGATCCACGTCAGAATGTACGTAAAGATAAACAACCCCAGAAACCAGTACACCAGAAAGAGGGGGTACCGGGCTTCCTTGAGCAGTTGTCCGGAAGCCTGAGCCGCGGCGTAATGGGCGCCCAAGAACACTACATTGACGACCATGCTCCACACACTCCAGACCAGCCCGCCGGTCACCACACCGATTGCCACGCGCGTCTTGTTAACGGCCGCCATCCTGCACCTCGACGAGGGGCTGCGATTCGCCCGCTCAGGGCGAATGCTTACCACCGGCCGGAGTGAAAGTCAATGCAGCATTGCGGAAGTCAGGGGCCGGTCTGCGGAAGCGTGCTGCTGTAGCCGAAGACGGCGATGGCCGCAAAGAGCACAACGAGGGAGGCGATCATCCATCCCACCGCTTTGCCCCCGGCGCCCTTCCATTCGCGGGTCACGGCTCCCCAGACGTTGGCCGTCACGATAATGGTGGACATGAAGAGCGGCCAGCCGAGCGATGCTCCCAGACGGCCCAGTTGGGCGGTGCCCATGCCGTAAGCGGCGATGCCGCCCATCCACATCGCGCCCATCGCGATGGCCAGAGGCCAGTAGTGCCATCCGCCCCTGGCGAAGTGCCCGGCGCTCCGGTTGCGGGCGAGCAACCAGAGGCAGTAGAGGATGTTGACGATCGCTCCCGCCGTGACCGCCGGCGCCCAGATGGCATTGTTGGCCGTGGCCGCCGAAGCGCCCAGTTCTTCGGCACGCCTGGCGATGTCGGCTCCGAATGTCAGGGCGAAGTTCAGCATGGGCGAGGTCAAGCCGGAGAAGAGGCAAATGATCAGGCCGGGCAGAAAGGCCCCGGCGATGGTGCCGCTCGATCCGCTTTGAAGCGCGGCCTCCTTGAGGCGGCCGGCTTGCGCCGTCAGCGTGATCCCGACCAGCACAATGACCATGCCCAGCAAGACCATGCGGCCCTGCGGCGAGGAGAGGTCTTCGGGATGAAGAATCAGCATGGGAGCCAGCGCCCCGATGGCCGAGGTCATACCCAGGATGATGGCGAACGCCAGGGAGGCGCCCACCCGGGCGACGCCCAGTCCGAAGAGCACCGACCCAATGCCCCATCCCGCGCCGAAGACGGTGGCGGCAAGCAGAGAACGCGGCTCAGCCCTGGTCAGCGCCTCCAGCGGCTGAGGCACGGTGAGGACGGCAAAGATCCACGGCGCGATCACCAGCCCTGACACCGAATACACCAGCCAGGTGTTTTCCCATTTCCACTGGGGGGTAAGCTTCATGGGAAGGACGAAGCTGCCTTGCAGCACTCCGCCCAGGATGACCAGCAGGAAGGCAACGATGGGACTGTCCATGATGAAGGTGCTGAAGCGGCGCTCTCTGACCGCCGGGATCGACTCAGCGGCGCATGGCGGGAGGTCGTTTCTTCCCGCCATGGCCTGCCTACGATACTCGAATTCCGGAGGGAATCAAGGAGATATCGCGGAGCGACGCGACACGCCGGCGTCAGAAGCTGAATGTCGCCTGGAAGACGATCCGGCGATTGGCCGACTGGGCAAAGAAAGGCCCGCCGGCAATGGAGGTGGACTGGCCGAAGAACGGCGAACTGAGGTTTCCGACCGGCGGCGCCAGGTTCACGATGTTGAACAGGTTGCGCGCGAAGACACTCAGGGTTAGGTTATAGCGCCGGTTGGTGGCGGTGTCGCCCCACATGCCGGGTCCGCCGCCTCCGCTCAAGCCGCGTCCGCCCAAGCCGCCGCCCGGAGGCCCGCCGCGGCGTGGCCCGCCGCCCGGACCGCTGGCGCCTCCGCCCGAGCTTCTTTCTGCCGCCTTCCCAAAACCGAAGACTTTGCTCAGGCGCAGGTTCAGCATGAACATCCCCGGCCCCGTTCCGTAGTTGGGAGCAACGAGGTTCTGTCCGGCTGCCGGAGCGGTGTCAAACGCGCCCCAAGGGGTCTGAACCACGGTGGGAGAGGCAGGGTTCACCGGCAGCCCCGGCCGGTCGTTGAAAATCGAGTCGCCGTTCAAATCCTGGCCCAGGGTAAAGTCAAACGGCATGCCGGAACTGGTCACGATGAAGGGATTGAAACGAATGTTGCGCGGCAGATTGAACGTGCCCCCTAGGAAGACGCGATGGCGGACGTCAAACTGGCTGCGGCCGTAGCTCTGGCTCAGGTCGTACTGGTTGACTGGAAAAGTCCCCGCCCCCGCCGTGTTTCCCTTTGCGTAGTTCAGGGTATAGTTGCCGAAAAAGGAGACCCATTTCAGGCCGCGAACATTGAAGTTGGTAATCAGCTGATTTTGCTTGTAGAAGCCCGCGGCTTCGTACTCGTAGATGTTCCCGATGTTGCCGAAGGGGCGGACGCCGCTCGCCGAGTTGGCGGGGTCGTAGGTGCCCGGAAGCGGGGCATTGATATTGCGCGTCAGGAGCTGCCCGCGGCCCTGCGTGTTCACGTAGGTCACCGATGCCGTCACGGCCCTGGAGAACTGCCGTTCCAGGCTCACCGCCGACTGCATCAGGTAGGGCGAAGTCAGTAGGGGGTCAATGCGATAAACGGTGGGCTGCACCAGGCTGGCCGAGAGCGTCGCCAGGTCCGGAATATTGGGATAGAAGTCCGGTTGGGGGATTACAAACTGCTGCAGATTGAGGCCGTTCAGACGCTGCGCGCGCATGATCAGGCTGCGTCCGAAGCGGTCGTAAAAGACGCCGAAGCCCGCCCGCACCACCATTTTGGGCTGGCCCGTCGCCCCTTTGCCGATGCCCCAGGCCAGGCCAAGGCGCGGCGCGAAATCCGCGTGATCTTTGATGACATTCTGGGTTTCGTAACGCAAACCCGCGCTCAGCGAGACGTTGCTGCGAATCCGCCAGTCATCCTCCAGGTAAAGCCCCGCGTCGGTGAAATTAATGTTGGTGCGCGGGTTTCCCGTCACGATGAGGAACTGACTTGCGCCGCCGCCTGCGGCGCGAATCTCGGCGGGCGTCAGACCCTGCCGAAGCCCGAGCTCGGTGATGCGATAGGTATCAAGGGAGCTGAAGGTGAACGTGCCGTTAAAATCCGAGTTGGAATCATTGGAATCGTTGATCACCCGCAGGCGGCCTCCCAGCTTGATGAGGTGCTTGCCGTGCGCGATGGACGTGTAGTTCATCAATTCGTGGTGGCCGTGGACCAGACGGGACGTTCCGTCGTTGTTGCCGCCGCCCGTGAAGGCACTCAGGACGCGGAGAGTGGGATCGAAGTTCAGGGCGGCGTCCTCCGTCGTCTGGTATTGATAGCGGTAGCGGGTCTCGTTGACCACATGCGAGCCGAAAATTTGGGTGTCAGCCACGGTAAACGCGTGCTCCCGCTCCCTCTCATTGATGGCCTGTGAGGGAAGGGCGAACTGGCCGATGCCATTGTTCTCTTCGTTATTGATTTCGGCCTCGTAGCGAAGAGTGAGAGTGTTGCTGGGGGTGAGCTGAAAATCCACGCGCGGAGACACCTCGGTCCGGGTGCGGGGGTTGCGGATGGCGTCCGTGAAGGGAACCGGGTTCAGGTTGGAGTCGAGCACGAACGCGTTGATGATGGACGTATCGGTAAAACGGCGGCGCTCGAAGTTGAAGAAGAAGGAGGCCTTCTTGCTCAGTGGACCGCCCAGGTCGGCGTTGATCCGCTCCGAGTGATAGGGCGGCTGGCTGGTGACAAACGGATTCCGCGAGTTCAACTCGGCGTGGTTGAAATTGGCTCCCAGGCTGCCGTGGAATGTGTCCGCGCCGGGTTTGGTGAAGATCTCCGTCCGGCCGTAGCCCAGCTCAGTATATTGCGCGGAAAAGGGATTTTGATTGACGCGGATCTCGCGGATGGCTGACTTGGGCGGCAGCCGCCCGTCGGAGAAACCGTCAATGTAGATCTGTCCGCCGCTGGGGCCGGCTGCGGGTCCTGCCAGGGCTTGCAGGTCCGACGCCAGCTCCTCCGGATCGTCGGATAGGGCTTCCAGGTCTTCCCCTTTGATGACTAGCGTGCTCACGTTGCTGGAGGCACCGACATTGACATTCGGAGCCTCGCCCTCGACCTTCACTTCTTCCTGCTGGACTTCCAGTTGGAGGTGGGCTTCAATCTGGGAGACCTTGCCCCCCGCCACTTCGACATTCGGCTTCTCGAAGGGTGCGAATCCTGCAGCCGTCGCCTGCACCGTATAAAGTCCCGGCTTGAGGTTCTTGAGCTCGTAGAGACCGTTGCGGTTCTCCTGGGTGGCGGACACCTCGCCCGTGGCCGACTTCAGCAGGACGACGGCGTCCACAACCGCCGCGCCCGAGGGATCGAGCACCAGCACGCGCAGTGTGCCCAGGGTCGTTTGCGCCGCCAGAGGGGCGAGGCCCGTGATCCCACCCCAAAGAACCAAGATTGCCACCATTCGTCGAATACCCATTCCGCTCCTTCCTCGATCAAGACTTCGAACTTGCACCTTCCCGTCTTAGGGATTGCTGCTAGCCGGCGCCGGCTGGCCACCGCCCTCTGGGGCGCCGGGGCCGCCACCTTCAGGTCCGCCTCCACCCAGACTCCAGGAGGAAAGCATCATCTCCTGGCTCCCTTCGGGCGCGGCACGCAGCAGCGGGTCAACTCCTCCGACTACGTTAATCGCGACCGCCTCGCTAGCGCCCTCGCCAGGTGTGGCCACGATCATGACGGCATCGCCCTTGGGGAATTCCGCCAGCTTTGCTTCGGGGAGGCGGGCAATCATGCTCTGGAAGTCCTGAGGTCCGTTACCCGCAGGGTGCCCGGGAAGGGGGCCTCTTCCTGCACCGGGTGGCGGGACACCGCCGCCGGGGCCGCGACCCTGCCAGCCGGCCGGCGGAGGTCCCGGAAACGCTCCGGAGGGCGGCCCCGCCGGCTGCGGACGCTGTCCGCTGGCGCCCGGGGGCGGCGTTCCATTGTTCCCGCCCGCCGTCGTGCCTCGGATTCGCATGGCAATGGCCTCGGCCATCGCAGGGGGGAGCACGTGTAACGACGTTTCCGGCGTCAGCCGCACGACGACCGCCTGCTTGGAGATAACGTCGAAAACTGTCATGGTACTCGCGGACGCATCGACCGACGCAATCGTCCCTGCGATGTTCCGAAACGAGCCGGTGATGATTTCCTCGGCGGTGAACTCGGATCCGTCGGCGCTGCGCGCGCCGCGTCCGCGGAATTGGTCGCCAGGCCGGATCTCCTCAAACTGGCCAATCCGGGAGTCGCTGAAACGAACTGAATGGGGCGCGTAGCGGCGCAGAATCGTTCCCTCCGTCAGATGAACCACCACCGGCCTGCTGCCCGCCAGCGCCGTCGTCGTGATCGTGATCGAGCGGGTGGCCGGGTCCACCGATTTCACCAGGCCGCCCAGGCCGCGCTTCTGCCAGTCCTCGCGTTCGCGCGCCTGCTTTTGCTCGATCGCTTCTTTCTTGATGGCCACCACCATCGTGGCGGCAATGGTCTTGCCATTGTCCGAGGGCTTGCCGCGAACCAGCAGGCGGTCGCCCACTTGGATCTCGCGGAAATCCATCGGCACCGCCATCTTCAGGTCAGTCTGGCCCGGCTCGATGCGCAACAGACGGGTCGTTTCCTGCAACCCGACGTCGACCTCCGCGTCGGCATCAGAGGCAAGCAGAATCGTGTTGCTCGTGATCGCCTTCACCGTCCCTAACTGCCGCACGCCTTGCCCCGCCGCGGGTTGCTGGGCTACCAGGGGTGCCAGCGCCCCACCCAGCAAGGCCACCACGGCAACCAACACCAAACGGAAGAACGGCTTGGTACTCTCCAACGGAATGACCTCCGGGATGAATTCCCCCTCCGCCTCCGGCGAACCCACGTGCCGGGCGCCTGCTTTGAACGAGGGGGGAAGATTCAAACATTCTAGACGAAATAGCCCGCAGAGAGGTTTCAGGGGCGTGTGGATTTTGCCGCCAGCATCCCTGCCACTTCGGCCAAGGCCCCGCCACCCTCGACTCCCCCTTGATTTGCAGCGCGCTGCCACGCCTTGGACTCCGATTCGAGGGGTGGAAACTCCGTTATAGCTCCCTGGTGATGAAAGGGATAAGCCCCTTCAAAAGGACTTGTCTTCTTCAGTGTTTGGTGGTAACAGTTGCATAGCATCTAGGGGTTCCCTATGTGGAGGTTTGGTGCCAGGAAGCGCGCGTCGGAGCCGCGAAGCGGGAAGTTCCCCAGCTTCTGGGGCGAAGACATCGGTCAGGATTTGATGGAATACGCGCTGCTTATCGCGCTGATCGGATTCATGGCCACGGCGTCGCTGGCTCCTGTGGCCCAGGCACTGAACAACACCGTGGAAAAGGTCCATAAGAGATTCAAGGAGCACGTGGACCGCGGCCTGCACAAAGGCTGGTACAAATAGCTTGCCGCGCGCGTCGGCCTTGACGCGCACCGCTTTCCCACTCACTATTATGATGCTGTGACCTCACTCGGGCCTGTAGCTCAGCTGGGAGAGCACCTGGTTTGCAACCAGGGGGTCGGGAGTTCGATCCTCCCCAGGTCCACCAATCCTTTTAAGCACTTGAGCGCGATTTCTGCTTTTTCGTCTACAGCGCTGTAAGATGATTTTGTCGACGTCACTGCCACCCGGGCTGATAAGGCGGGATTGCATTGAGTGCATTTCGTGATCTGCCTGGTGGGGTTTGCTTCTTGCCGTTTCAGACGGCACCCCATGTCCCATCTGATTGTAAGTCTGGACGAGGCCTCGAGCATTGAACCGCATGGCGCGGTGGGCGACGTGGCTACCAAGAAGTGTAAGGGCTGCTGTCGAGGGCGGTTTGGTCGGAGCCGCTATGCACATCGGTGATGCCGAAGGCGGTTTCGGAACTGGAAAGCTGAAAGTCTTCGGTATACTTAGCCGAATATCTCCCACCACCAGAAAGCCCCCGTGTCCGGAGATCTTCAGCTAAGTACATGGATCTCTCGACCGAACAGTCCGGACAGTTTCGCGGGACCACCAAGCTTTCCAAGCGCGGCAACGCCCGCCTCCGCTACGCCTTCTGGATGGCGGGAACCATTGCCGGACGAGCCCGACAGAACAGTTTCTGCCAGAAGTTTCAAGACTATATCCGGCGCGATCCGCTCGACCCCCACCGGCGACGGTAGGCCTACACTGCCGTGGCTGCCAAGATGGCTCGGGTGGTTTACGCGGTCATCAAAACCGAAACCGATTACCGTCGCTTCCCGGAAGAGACCATACCAGGCGGAAGAATCCCTTCGCTGCGGGCCGTCGAGGCGATTCCGACCGCGGAGATAATGCTCGGATCTTCCGCCTGCAGCGGACTTTGTTTGAAGGACAGGGAAGGCACGCCTCCTGTCGCGGCTCCTTGTGGCGACCCGAAGATCGCGGCACCTTATGGCGACCTGAAGGTCGCCTCTACGTCAGCGTGTCACTAGGGTCAAAGCTCCATCCTTCAGCCGGTGGAAGCCGCCTGGCCCAAGGCTTCAAGTTCGCTGGCTCATGACCAGCAGGGAGAGCACGATGTTCAATCACCGATTCCAGAACAGTTTGATTTCTAAGTTAGGACGTTGTCGGCCGCCACCACCTCCGGCAAGCCGCGCCGCTCGCGCAATCGTTTCAGCACACGCACGACCCGGGCACCGGTCAGGGACGTGTCCCCTTCTGCCACCAGGCACTCCCGGTGGTAACCATCCACGATGTTCAAGCTCCGAAACCCGCGCCCATCGGTCAAAGCATCCGAGACAAAATCCATTGACCATCGCTCATTGGGCCGGCTCGGCGTCGCGAAGGGCTGCCGCTCTGCCGCTCCGCCGCTCCCCGGCCAGCTCGCGCAGCCGCTCCCGCAACTCAGGATCGTCGCGCCGTTGTGCCCGATAACGGCAACTCGACCGGCCCACTCCCGCCAACTGGCAGGCCCGCCGCTCGCTCCTCCGGTATTCACCCTGCATCACGCCCACCGCCTCCCGGCCGGCCGCGGGCGTCAGAACTTTTTTGCCAGCACCCCTCTCAACGCCTAGAGGTCCAGCACCTGCTCGGCCACGAGGTGCTTCAGCCGACGGTTGTCGTCTTCCAACTGCCGCAGCCGCCGCGCTTCGCTCACCTCCAGGCCCCCGTACTTCGCCTTCCACTTGTAATACGTCGCGTCGCTGATCCCATGCTTCCGGCAAACATCCGCCGCCTTCATCCCAGCTTCCGCTTCCTTCAGCACCCCAATGATCTGCTCCTCCGTAAATCGGCTCTGCCTCATCTTCTTCGGTCCTCCTCTTGGGTTTTTACCCCGGGAGAACTCTCTTTTACACTGGTACAGTTTTTGGGGGGTACGCCAACTTGGTCAGTCTGCACGAGGGCGTGGATACGTCTACACCCAAGGGGCGTCTGGTATTGGGAATCTTCGCCAGTATCGCGGAGTTTGAAACGGAGTTGATTCGGGACCGTGTACGGTCAGGGCTTGCCCTAGCGAGAAGCCGCGGAAGGCGACTCGGAAGGCCCCGAATCGCCGTGGATGTTTCTAAAGTTGCCTCTCTGCGTGCTCAGGGACAATCTTGGGCCGCGATCTCATAAAGAACTCAGCATCGGCAGGGGGGACAGCGCAACAGGCCTGCCCTAGCCTGCCCAAAAACCTCCCCCGCGAAACCCCTGCAACTAGTGTGGCGCGTTGCAGAAAACTATTCCCTCGCGGGGCACCTCGTAGCGGGGGCCTTCAGGCCGCCAACCGTATGTGTCGCCCTGAAGGGCGATGCTACGTCCCGCTCGGCCGAAACCACGAAGGACATCCGCCATTGTAAAGAACCGTTAGACGCACCACATTCGCTGAGCCGCAAGGTCCACAATCGCCCCAATTCAATAGCCTCAAAAGAGATGGTTCTGGGCCGGTCCGAGCCACCTCTGGGGCTGGTTGAAGAGCGCTCGCGGCGCCGTTCGAACGCATCATGGCCGGTTGGCCCAGACCGGCCGGGTCGGGTCGAAAACCGCCGGCTGGACGCCGCGGATGGGCAGCCACGACTTGTAGAAGTTGCCGTAGGCGCCGGCGGTGGCGAAATCGCAGAGGACGACGTCCTTTCCATCCACGGACTTCACTTTCAGCAGCACCCAGGGTTGGTACCGTCGGTTTGTCGAGGTGGATTCCGGCTTGAGCGTGGCGGCGTCGAGTTCGGGGATATCCTCGGGGTCCATCGAGTTATAGACCGGGTCGAAGGCGAGCAGGATCGGGCCCCGGTAAATGGAGGTTTTGCCGTCGTACTCCCGCTCTCCCGCCCAGTAGTGCAGCGACATGTCGAGATCGAGCGTGACAGTGTCGCCTGATTTCCACTCGCGCCACACCGTCTGATACGTTCCGGCTTTCACGCCGGAAATGACTTCGCCGTTCACGGCAATGCGCGTCGCAGCCGACCACGCGGGCACGCGCAGCTTGAGCTCAAATTTCTCCGGCCGCGCCAGCGACACGTCGATGCGAACCATCCCGGACAGGGGGTAATCCGTCTTCTGGTCGAATGTGATGCTTTGCCCCGAGGGCGTGGTGGCCGTCATCGTAGCCGGCCCGAAGTAGTTCAGGACCAGCCCGCCCGAGGAACGCATCAGAGCCCATTCGGTGACCAGACCCAGGCCGCGCGGCGCGTTGACCGAGCAGCAGTTGAGTTCCGGGCTTCCCGGACGGCACTGGAAATTGATGGTGTGGGCCGAGGCCTCCTTGGTGCCGTCCATGGGCGTGTTGTAAGTCCACCAGTTTCCCACGGGATTCTGCCCGCCCACGGCCCCGTTGAACATAGAGAGCTCCAGTTCGTCGGCGACGAGCGAGTTCCCCGTCAGGCGAAGCATATCGATGCTCATGTCGATCCAGGCGACGGTGCAGCAGGTTTCGATGGCGCCTTTGTCGTAGGGATTTCCCGTCGTCCGCTCGCCCGATGTGAATCCTCCCGTGTTATGCCGGTCACCCTTGAGGATGCTGTACCAGATGTGGGTGAAGGCCTGACGGTACTTGGGGTCACCAGTTAGGAAGTACATATCGGCCATGCCCTGAAAATCGTGCAGGCTTTCCCAGCGGTTGCCAGGGAATTCGTACATTTCTTTCCCGGCCAGAGCCAGCCGCAGATAGAGTCCGGCACCCGGCTTGTCCCATTCGGCGACGATCCAATTCGCCATGTCGAGGTAATCCTTCTTGCCGGTCAGCCGGTAAAGGTCGGTG
>CAZHKT010000062.1:0-21306 GCA_964533045.1 uncultured Acidobacteriota bacterium
CCTCATTCAGGAATGCGAAGCCGCGTCCTTGGGGATAGGTTCGAGGCCCGTTGCCGAAGGTGTAAGGCGCGGGGTTTGAAAACGCCGCCGGATTCAGCCAGAGGTCAGTCGCAGGATCGAAATCGCCCGGGCTGACGGATGATCGGACCGGCGCCCCGGTGACGTTGGCACGAACCCGCTGCCCTGCGCCCGGGACGTGAATGGGCAGAGTGTTGCGGGTCATGATTCCCTGGAGCACTGGTCCGCTCGTGTAAGAGTGAATGCCCGACACCTGCCAGTCGCCGATGATCTTGCCGACCACTCCGCCCTTGTTGGCATAGCGCTTGCCCGGACCAAAGGGGAGCTGGTAGGTGTAGCTCATCACCAGCACGTGGGGAACGTCGTTGTCACTGATGGACATTTCAGCCTTACGGTTGAAAGAGTCCTGGGCCGCCGCCGCAAAGGTGTTCCCGAAAGCGGAACCCGAATTGTCGAGCGACTTGGAAAGGGTATAAGCCACCAGGAAGTTGAAGCCATCCGAGAAGCGCCGTTCAAACTTCATCTGGAGCGAATGGTACTTGGAAGAGCCGGCGTTCTCGAAGTTGTTGCGGATGTTGACGTACTGCGGGAAGGGCCGAAGCGCCTGGGCGATCGAGCCCGTAAATCCCGCGTACGGCGACGTGACACCCGCCGCGATAGCGTTCGGGCAGGTGTTGTTTCCCAAGCAGCTGATGTCGGAATTGAGTTCGGCGCCAAGCGACAGCCATTTGGGATCGACCTGGTTGGGAATCGTCAGGTTGCTGCCCAGCCGGGTGCCCTTGGCGCCGGCATAGGCCGCCTCGAGCACGGTGTTGTTGCCCAGCTGCCGTTGAATCGTCAGGTTCCAGTTCTGGACGTAGGGAACCCGTTGGGTGCCGGGAGCCATCCAGTAAGCGGTCGATCCATTGATGTAGGCGGGATCAATGATGGGAGGACGGTTGGCTACGGGCGGGTAGCCGCCATCCAGGTGGAATGCCGGCGTCAGGCCGTTGTCGGTGGATGAGCGGGTGTAGTAGGCGAAGTAACCGATCGCCTGGAAGATGCGCTCGCCGTTGTCGAGCACCGATCCGCCCGGCGTATAGTAGAGCCCGTATCCCCCACGAATGACGGTCTTCTCGTTCATTTGGTAGGCGAGACCAAAGCGGGGGCCCCACTCCCGCATGTCAGGATCCTGGAAGCGCCGCTTGCCGGTCCGGCCCGCCCCAGTGCCGGCATAGGCCAGCGCGCCCGGTCTTCCGCCCGCCCCCGGATTGGTAAGTGTTGGATCGAAGTTGGTCAGGCGGTCATGGACCTCGGCCCGCGGCATGGGGACTTCATAGCGGATACCGTAGGTCAGGGTTAGCTTCGGTGAGATCTTGAAACTGTCCTGGACGAAGCCGCTGTAATACTGATAGCGCCAGCCCAGCACGTTGTTGTTGATCAGCACCGTGGCGCTGTTCACCTGCCCGAGCAGGAAGCTGGCAAAACCGTTGCCGGTCTGGCCGAATCCGGGCAGCCCGGTTTCCAGGGTTCCGAAATTAAAGTTCCCGTTGCCCTGACCGGTAAAGCGTTCGTTCTCCTGGTTGCGACGGAAATCGATCCCGAACTTGATGGTGTGGCGACCCTTGGTCCAGGTCAAGTTGTCCACCACCACAAAGCCGTTCTCGATGTTCTGGTTGTAGCCGCCGCCGGTTCCCCAGGTGTTATAACCGGCCACGGAGAACTGCGGGAAGCCGGGCACTTCTTCTGTTCCGGACAACCCGAGCTTCTGGGGCCAGTTGGTGGCGGAGTTTTCGAAGGTCTCCAGACTGATGAAGTTGGTGTTGCTTCGGTTAAACCCGAAGCCGAAATGGTGAACGAGATTGGGACGGATGACCCAGTCGTAATTGAAACGGAAGAAACGGTCCGGCTTGGCCTCGTACCAGTCGGTGCTGATGGGACGCGGGAATGGCGAAACCGCCCAGGGCAGCACTCCTTTGTCGCGAGCCCAGCTGAACCAGCTGTTGATTCGATGCGAGTCGTTGATCGCGTGATCGATCTTCAGTCCCCACCGGTCCGTGTCCCAGGTGGCTGTTTGGAACGTGGAAACGTAATTGGAGGTCGTGGTATTGAAGATGGGTGTTGGCACGTATTGCAGCACGTTCTTCGCCACGGTGCTGAACGGCATGTACTCTGCGCTGTTTGGATCCTGGCAAATGACGTTGGGTTGCGGGTTGTTGATAGGGTCGCAGCCGAGGAACGGATCGCGGTTCACGGTGTTAGTCGGTTTGTAAATTCCACGTTCGTAAATCGGCCGGTTCATGGCGTCGGTTCCAATTTGCGCGCCGAGAATATCCCTGAAATCGCCATTTCGCTGGGCCGCCGTCGGCACCGTGGCAGGAGTCGCCTGGCTGCCGGCGCGGTAGCGGAATCCGTCGTAGTAGAAGAAGAAGTGGCTCTTGTTCCGGCCGTCGTATCCGGGCAGCCGGATGGGGCCGCCGATCGTGCCGCCGAACTCATTCTGTCGGTGAACGGGCCGCTTGGCCGGAGCGCCAGTGCCGGTCCGATTGAAGAAGGTCCTGGCGTCCAAGGCATCGTTGCGGAGGAATTCGAAGAGACTTCCATGGTACTCATTGGTGCCTGACCTCGTGGTGAAGGAAACAATTCCGCCCGCCGTGCGCCCGTACTCGGCCGAAAAGTTGTTGGTTTCCAGCTTGAATTCAGCCACCGCTTCCTGCGGGAAGGTGATGTTCCGGAAGTCTCCGGACACGTTGGTCATCTGAATGGTGGCGCCGTCAATCTGCACTTCATGAGCAAACGTCTGGCCGCCGTTGATGCTGGTGGCGAATGTTTTGCCTGTTGTGTTATTGCCGTAGCCGCCCCCGCTCTGAGCTCCGGTCACGCCCGGAACCAGGGCCACGAAACTCATGGGGCTGCGAGCTTCATTCTCCATGGCCAGCGGTAAGTCCGTGATGTCCTTGTTGCTGAGCGCAGCACCCAGCTCCGTCGTCTCAACCTTCAAGAGCGGAGCCGCAGCTTGCACGTCGACGGTTTCGGATGCCTGCCCGAGTTGCAGTGTGAAATCCATGCGGATCGTCTGGCCAACGAGCAGCGGGACCTTGGCTTCCACGGAAGTCTTGAATCCCTGCTTCTCAATGGTGACCTTGTAATTCCCGGCCGCCAATTGAGGGATGGTGTAGACACCCGCGCTCGAGGATGTAACCGCCGTTTTCCATCCATTGGCTAAGTTTTCAGCAGTGACGGTAGCCGCCGGCACGACGGCTCCCGAAGGGTCTGTGATCGTGCCGGTAATGGTTCCGCGGTCGCTTTGTGCGTAAACCGGAGAGACTAAAAGCAATCCTACCAGGACGCACTTGAGCGCGTCGAAGAGTGACCGGTTCTTCATGTTTGTCTCCTTTGATGCGTTTGCATTGCTGCTCCGACCTACATATCCGACACAGGAGGCAACCCGCCGATCGGGGATGGGTAGAGACAGGCTATTGAATTGCTCGGTTCTGAAGTCCGCTCCTTGGGGGAGTCTCTTCCAACTTCAGGCCGTTAGTACCTTAACGCTTCGAATGCGCTAAAATCCTATTACCCACCAATCCGCTTGTCAAGCAAAATTGCGCGTTTTATTGCGCTAAAAATCATTCAATTATGGCCTATATGTAAACATTAGTGCGCTATTTTCAATTTTTCAAAACATAATTTGCCGCATCGCGCACCTGTCATGATTTATCTGACTCTATAATAGACGTAGGATGAGGATCTTAGGGAGCGTTAGGGCGTCCCAGTGTCCGTTTTTGGTGCCTGCCAAGCACTTTTCGGTTTAGTATGGTAGGTGGTTCCTTGGATGGTGAGGCTTGCGATGAAATCTGTCTTAGCAATCGATGTCGGTTCATCTTCCCTGAAGATCGGGCTCTTCTCCCTGGATGGTCTCCCTCTGGCCCATGCCTTTCGCCCAACGGTTACATCCGAGCCGCGCCCGGGGTTCAAGGAGCAGGATCCCGAGAGCTGGTGGCAGGCCACGTGCGAAACATTGCGCGAAATCGTGCAGACTAATCGCCCGAATGAGATAGCTGCAATTGGCGCATCAGGCCACATTTCCAGCCTGACCTTTGTGACGTCGGCCGGAATGGTTCTCCGGCCTGCCATAGGTTTCCAAGATCTCCGGGCTCTCGACGAACTGGATGAACTCTACCGCCGCTTCCCCCGGCCGGTGCTGGCGGAGCGAATGGGAATTGATCTCCCGCCGGCCGCGACGTGGCCCCTCCCCAAGTTTCTTTGGCTGAAAAAACACGAGCCGCAGACGCTGGACTCGGCCCACCGCGTTCTCCAGGCCAAAGACTACGTCAATTTTCGCCTGACAGGCGAATTTGCGAGCGACGCCTCCAGTTTCCGCGGGTTGGTGGACTTCTCCCGCGGAGGGGTTGCCTCGGATGTCCTCTCCGACCTGGGTCTCCGCAAGGACTTGATTCCGTCACTCTTTGCCCCACATCAAGTCATTGGAACGGTTACCCCTGCGGCCGCCCAGGAGACGGGGCTCCCCGAGGGATTGCCAGTGGTGGCCGGCTGGAATGATTTGAATGCCTGCGTCTTGGGGAGCGGCGCCGTCAATCCGGGAGAAGCATTCAATGTTACCGGAACCAGCGAGCATCTCGGTGTCGTCACGGCTCAGATGTTTACGGCTCCGGAACTGATCTGCGCTCCCTATTTGCCCGGGAAGCAGTTGTTCTACGGGGTCACGTCTTCCGGCGCCGGGTCGCTGGCCTGGTTGGAGAAGATCCTTGGGACCACGGCCGAAGGGCTGCTGGAGCAGTCCGAGATGGCCGATCCGGGGGCAAACGCTCTGCTCTTCCTGCCCTATCTGGAAGGAGAGCGCTCCCCCATCTGGGATCCCAAAGCGGCAGGAGCTTTTGTCGGTCTCCACACGGCGCATCGGGCGGCTCACATGGCGCGAGCCGTGCTTGAAGGTGTGGCGTTCAGCTTGCGCCAGATCTCGGAGCTGGTCGCGCGGCACGCCGCGAACATTTCCGGCCCCGTGGTTGTATCGGGCGGCGCGGCGCGGGCGCAGCTCTGGAACCAGATCAAGGCGGACATTCTGGGCAGAGCCGTTGCCACGACAGCGAACCCGCAAGCGGGGATCCTGGGAGCTGCCATCCTGGCAGCGGTCGGCGCGGGCGCTTACAGGGATTGTGAAGAGGCTGCCGGCACCATGGTTCAACGGGGTGACGTGTTCCACCCGCACACCGAGCACGCCGCCCTCTACGACGCCCTCTTCGGGGCTTACCGACGGCTTTACCCGGCGCTCAAGGATTCCTTTGCGGCTCTTCATTCCATCCGGCGGGGGTAGCAAGCAGGCATGCCAGTCAAAAATGCAGTCATATTCGGCGCGGGCAAGATTGCGCGGGCTTTCATCGCACACCTTTTGACGCTTTCCGGGTATCGCATCGTGTTTGTCGAGAAATCACCCGAGCTGGTGGCGTTGCTGCGCGAGAGGAAACGATACACGGTCCATATCCTGGGTGCTCCGGAGAAGGATATTGTCATCAAGGACTTTGAAGTCTTGGCGGCGGATGAAACCGACGCCGTGGCCGCGAAGCTGGCGCTGGCCTCCGTCGTCTTTATCTCGATTGGCGGGCCCAATCTGCCCCAGATTGCGACTCTCATCGCGGCCGGCATCCGGCGGAGCGTAAAGGCCGGGCGGCAGGACCCGCTGAATTTCATCCTTTGCGAAAACTATTTCCAGCCGGCGGCCTGGCTGCGCCAGCTGGTCTCCGAGCAACTGGGAGGGCCGGAACTGGATTGGCTCAAGCAGAAGGTCGGGTTTGTCGAGACGATGGTGCTTCGCTCCTCTATTGAGCCGACGCCAGAAATGAAAGCCGAGGATCCTCTCAGCCTCAAAGCGCAGGATATGTGGGAGATGCCGGCCAACAAGGAAGCTTTTGTCGGGCCCGTCCCGGAAATCCTGGGCCTGGCGCCGAAGGAGAAATTTCAGGCCAGCCTCACCCGCAAGCTGTTCACCTACAACGCCATCAATGCCGTTTTCTGTTACCTGGGATATCTGAAAGGCTACGAACTCCTGAGCGACGCGGCAAATGACCCCGAACTGATCGCCGTCGCGGAAGCGGCAGCCAAGGAAGCCAGCGCGGCCATTGTCAAAAGGTTCGGGTTCGACCCGGAAGACCAGCGGCAATTCGCCGCCGCAGCCATCGCCAAGTATCAAAAGCGTGAAATCGTGGATCCCATTGAACGGAATGCCCGCGACCCGATTCGCAAACTGGCGCGCAACGACCGCCTGGTCGGACCCGCCATGCTTGCCATCGAGGAGGGTGGCAACCCCCAGGCTCTGGCGCGGGCGATTGCGGCCGGCCTGCGCTACGATCCGCCCGGCGATCCGGCAGCGCAGAAGGTTCAGGAAATCATCCGAAATTCGGGCCTGGATGCGGCGTTGCGTGATGTGTGCGGAATTCACCCGGAGGGGCAACTGGCGGGCATGGTGAAGCAGGCCTACGCCGAACTGGCACCGGACAGGCTGTAGGGCCGCACCGGGCCCCGCGGGAGCGCCGGGGCTGTCGGCCTCACGGTGCCACAACACCGCGGCCCGGCGGTAGCGGGCTTCTTTCCGGGACGCGGCGGCAGGGTACCGTCGTAGCCGCCCGCTGAGGGACCACCCGGAAGGGCGTCGCTACAGGGATTTGAGGGAATCGCGAAGCGCCGCCAGAAACTTCGCCGCAGCCAGGCCGTCCACGGCGCGGTGATCCACCGTCACCGTCGCCGCCATCTCCGGACGCCAGGCGAGGATTCCTTCGGCGCCGCGCACGGCCTTCTCACGCACTTCGCCCACCGAGAGGATCGCGGCCTGCGGCGGCGAAATAATGGCCGTGAAAGATTCCACTCCCCACATCCCCAGGTTCGATATCGTAAAGGTTCCGCCACGGAGGTCCTGTTCCTGGATCGTCTTGGCCGTGACCCGGTCGGTCAGCCGGCGCGTTTCTGCGGCAATCTGCTCGATGCTCAACTGGCTGGCGGATCGTACCACCGGAATGTAGAGGCCGTCCTCGGCTCCCACCGCGAATCCGATATTGACCTCTTGATGAACCAGAAGGGCCTCGGGCTGGAATTCGGCATTCAGGCTGGGATGGGAAGGCAGCACGCGCGACACGGCGAAAATCAGAAGGTCGTTGAGCGACGCATCCTTGCCTGCGGACTGCAATTCACCCTTTTTCCGCAGCGCGACCGTCATATCCATGACCATGGTGACGCTGAAATGGGGGATTTCCTGCAGGCTGCGCGTGACGTGGCGCGCGATGGCTCGCCGCATGGGAGTGTGAGGCACGCGCGCAACGCCCGCCAGCAGGGCGGGCTGCACGGATTCCGCTGCTTTGAGGACGTCTTCCTTTTCGATCCTGCCTCCCGGCCCGGAACCTGGCACGGCGGCCAGGTCAATTCCCATTTCCTGGGCCAGCCTGCGCGCCAGCGGAGATGCGGCGACCTTGCCGCCCGCGGCCGGCCTGGACGCGGCCGGCGAGGTGAGAACGGGGGCGGCCGGCGGCTCGGCTTTCGCCGCGGCCGCCTCGCCCGCCGTGGCAAGCCCTGCGAGCTCTTCCGCCGTTTCGCTCCCTTCACCGATGGCGGCAATCAGGCGGGTCGCGGGAACGTTGGCGCCTTCCGGGAAATACAGCTTGACGACCACGCCCGATGCCGGCGCTTCCACCTCCATGTTGGCTTTGTCGGTTTCAATTTCCAGCAGGACTTCGCCTTTCGAGACGCGCTCGCCCTCCTTCTTCTTCCAGGCGACGATGCGCCCCTGCTCCATATCGGCGCCGGTCTTCGGCATGATGACGCGTGTTAATGGCATTCGACGATCCTCGTAGCGGCAGGCTTCAGCCCGCCCCCTGCATTCACCCTCTGGCGGCCTGAAGGCCGCCGCTACCTCAACTCCATTTTCGCGCGGCGAGGACTGTTTCCACGATGCGTTTTGCGGAGGGCAGCGTCACCTCCTCCAGCACTTTGGAGAAGGGAATCGGCGTGTCCTTCGCCGCAATTCGGATCGGAGGCATATCCAGGTAATCCATGCAGGTTTCGCAGACCCGCGAGACCACCTCCGCGCCGATGCCGCATTGCGGGTAGCCCTCTTCCACCGTCACCAGCCGCGCCGTCTTCTTCACGCTTTCGGCGATGGCGGCAAAGTCCATGGGCCGCAGCGTGCGCAGATCGATGACTTCAGCTTCGATGCCATGCCGGGCCAGTTCCACGGCGGCCTCCAGGAAGTGCAACACCTGCCTCGAATGGGACACCAGCGTCACATCAGTTCCTTCGCGCTTGACCTCCGCCACCCCCAGCGGAATCAGAAACTCCGGATCGCAAGGCACCGGCCCTTTGGCGTTGTAAAGCAGCTTGTGTTCGATAAACATCACCGGATTGTCGTCGCGGATGGCGGACTTGAGCAATCCCTTGGCGTCGCGCGGCGTGGCGGGCATGACGACTTTCAGACCAGGCACGTGGGTGAACCACGCCTCCAGGCTCTGCGAGTGCTGCGCCGCGTAGCCTTTGCCGCCGCCGCCCTGGGTGCGAATGACCAGCGGCACCTTCACCTGGCCGCCCAGCATGTAACGAACCTTGGCGACCTGATTGAGAATTTGATCCATGCAGACGCCGGAGAAATCCACAAACATCAATTCGGCGATGGGACGCTGCCCGGTCAGGGCCATGCCCAGCCCGGAGCCGATAATGGCGGCCTCGCTGATGGGCGTGTCAATCACCCGATCGGGGCCGAATTCATCATAGAGCCCTTTGCTGGCGCCCATGGCGCCGCCGAACTTGCCGACGTCCTCGCCAATCAGCACCACGCGCGGGTCACGGCGCATTTCCTCTGCCATCGCCTCCGCAATGGCTTCCCGGTAGGTTTTCTCAACTACTTCAGTTTTCAGCGTAGACATAGAGTGTGGATTCTTCCGCCTTGGGCTCGGGACTGGCGAGAGCGAAGGCCAAACCGGCCTCGACCTCCTGGGCGACCTCCGTTTCGATTTGCGCAAGCTCGTCGCGGGTGGCCGTACCTTCGGCCACCAGACGGGCGCCGTAGCTGGCCACCGGATCGCGCTGCCACCACTCCTGCTCCTCTTCGCGCGTGCGATAGGGGCGATGGTCCGAGGCGCCGTGGCCAAAATAGCGGTAGGTTTTCACTTCAAGAAACGTCGGGCCGCCGCCCGAACGGGCGCGCTGCACCGCTTCTTCCGCCGCGGCGCGCACCGCCTCAACATCCATCCCATTAACGGTCACGCCGGGCATGTTGTAGCCTTTGGCGCGGTCGGAAAGCGTCGGGGTGGCGGCAACTTTCTCGATGGGAGTGGATAGTCCGTAGAGATTGTTCTCGCACACCCAGAGAATGGGGAGGTTGAAGGCCTTGGACATGTTGGCTGCTTCGTGAAAAGTTCCCTGGTTGGTGGCGGCGTCGCCGAAGAAGCAGACCACCACCTGATCCGTCTGGTTGCGGCGAATGGTGAATCCCGCGCCCAGCGCAATCGGGCAGCCGGCTCCCACAATGCCGTTGGCGCCCAGATTCCCTTTGGTGACGTCGGCGATGTGCATCGAGCCGCCCCGCCCGCGACAGTAACCGGTTTCCTTGCCGAAAAGTTCCGCGTACATCTTGCCCATCTCCGCGCCTTTGGCCAGGCAATGACCGTGGCCGCGATGGGTGGAAAGGATGTAGTCGTCTTCCCTCAGCACGGAAATCACGCCCACGGCGGAGGCTTCCTCGCCGATGCAGAGGTGAGGTGACATGCCGGTGAGCGAGCCCGCTTTGTAAAGCTCGTGCGTTTTCTCCTCAAAGCGGCGGATGCGCAGCATCTGCCGGAAAAGTTGGAGACGGGTTTGCCGCTCCAGATGGGAAGGTCTCGCGCTCATGGTATCCCTTCGGAATCAGCCCTGGATTTCCTGCCGCTGCTGGACGAGGCGCTTCAGTTCGTCGGCGATCATGTGGTTGATCATCAGATGGAAGTCTTCCACCTGCACCATCTTGTGGCAGGGCACGATGATGCTGATGTCGGCGATGGCTTTGGCCTTTCCGCCCTCGAACCCGCTGTAGCAGATGGTGATGGCGCCGCGCTTCTTGGCCTCCGCGAAAGCGTTCAGAATGTTGGGGGAATTGCCGCTGCCGGAGATGCCGATCACCACGTCGCCCGGCTCGGCCCAGTTGGCCACCTGCTCGCTGAAGATGTGGTCGAAGCCCATATCGTTGCCGATGCCGGTGACAAACGAAACGCTGTCGTTGAGGCACAGGGTGCGGAAGCGGAGATGGTGGGCCACCACCTGGGTCTTGTCATCGGAGCTCACCGTGTGCTTGGCCAGGTCGTTGATCATGTGGGCGGCCGTGTTCGAGTGCCCGCCATTGCCCATGGTCAGGATCTTCTTGCCCTCGCGGCAGCAGCGCCAGAGCTCCTCCACGGCCCTGGTAATGGCATCCCAGGGCAGCTTGCCGGCGATCTCCTGGATGGCGCTCGCATAGGCCTTGAGGTTGGCTTCATGATTCATCGGGTTGCACCTGCCTTGGAAAGGTGAGGGAGTCCGTAGCGCTGCTCGAGCGCGCCCATTAAGGCGCGCATGTTTCTCTGGCTGGCCACCGCATACAGTGCCTGCACGTGACTCTGGATGTCTTGAGCGCCGTCGGGAACTTCGCCGGTCTTCCACAGCTCAACTGCCTCGCGCATGGCGCGCGCGCCCGTCTTCGCGTCAGTCCTGCCGTTCGAGCCTTGGTAGGAGTTGATGGCCGAACCCGCCAGGTAGAGCACGCCGTCCGCCGGCAGGTGCTCCGAGGCGTCTCTCAAATTCAGAATAATATTGCCCTGATCCAATCCGCCGGCGCGGGAGATCATGACGGGTTTGATGTGGCCGGCGGGTCGCGTCAGCGCTTCCTCGCACTTCCGCCATTCCAATCCCTGCGGCCGCAGCAGGGGCAGGGAAGGTGTGAGCAGCGCCGTCTGCCGAAAATCGACGCCATCCAAACGTGCGAAAAAGTCCAGAACTTCGCGCCAGATGAAATTGGTTCGGCAGGAGATGCCGCCGTTGTGCCCGTAAATCACCGGCGGAGGGTCAAAGTCCTTCGTCCACTCGCGCACCGCGCGCACCGCGCCATTGGTGTACTGTTCGCTGAACATGATGCCGGTGACTCCGGTCTCCAGAACCCTCATGACCGTGTCTTTGAACTGATGCGGGGGTGAGGTCAAATGGGGGGCATAGATCAACCCCCGTCCGCCCCGCTCAGGCCGAACGCGTTCGATCGCGGCGAGCGCCTTGCGCGTCCGTTCCACCACCGGGCAGTAATCCAAATGGGGAAGCAGGTTTTCGTCTTCCTTGATGAACATGAAGAGGGGCTCGCCGGCGACGCCCTCAACAATGGCGCCGATTTCCTCCGGCGTGATTCCGGCCGTTGGTTTCAGAATGGTACCGAAGGCGGGTTCCCCCTTCGGCCACTGCGTAAGCGCGCGAACGCCCTCGGCGCCGTAAGCGGGGCCCGGAAATGTGCTGAGAATGTTGGCAGGAATCTTGACATCCACCAGCTTGGCCTCGGCAAACTCCCAGAGACCGAAGACGCCTTCGCCCCCCAGGAGGTGGAGAAAATCCGTGGTGTAATACTTGCCGTCGGCGTGCTGGAGGAGCTTGGCAGGGAAGGTGACGCGGACGAGCCCGACTCGCTGAGAGTCGTCCCAGGCGAGGACTCCGATGACCTTGCCCGTGCAGCGCTCGAGGAGCGAGCCGGCTGGTGCCGACTTCACTCCCGTGCTCATGTGATAGGAGATGGACTTCCCCGCTTCCGCAAGCGAACCGGCCCTGGACTTCAAGAAGTAGGTGGCGATCAGTGCTTCGGGGTCCGCCGGGGGAGCGGCCCAAAATTCTGCCTCATCGTACACCCTTCGACGGATAACGCTTTCGCGCGCATCGAGATCCAGACTGATCAGCTCTTCCCCGGACATCCCATCTCCAGTTTGCAGCAATGAGCAGACACTAAAGTGCAGAAATCGAAGGTGCTAGGATAGGGCAATCTGCGCGAAAGGTCAATCCCTTGCGCGATTTTTTTACAAATCACGCAAAGAGAGTGCTCGTTTACACATTATTTGTGGCCTGGGACGAAGGTCAAATGACCGAAGATGAACGCTATATGAGGACCCCCTCAGCCTTGTGGCAAAGGGAAGCAGGCTCTATGGGTTCGCAACCAGGACTTCTATTGAAAGCGCTTGCAACACTTCCAGGCAGTCGGCGGGGGGCGGAGAATCGGTCACTACCGTGTGGACATCGTTCAGCGGGATCATACTGATCAGCGAAGGCTTTCCAAACTTGCTGTGGTCGGCAACCAGCACAACTTTCTCGCTCTGGGCCATGGCGGCGCGTTTAATCGGGATCTCTTCCAAAGCAGACATGGTCAAGGCCCGGTTGCGGAAGTCAATTCCTGCTGTGGCAAGGATCATCTTCCGGAACCGGAAGGACCGAATCGCCTCTTCCGCCATGGGTCCGATCAGGCCCCGAGTATGGGGCAGATAACGGCCACCGACGACGAAGAGGCTGATCCCCTTGGCGGACCGGAGCGCGTCGGCGACGGCAAGCGAGTTGGTAACCACGACCAGAGAGTGCCGATCCACCAGCTCTTCGGCCACCATCAGCGCCGTCGAGCCGGCATCGAGATAGACCGTGTCGCCGTTCTCAATCAGCCCCGCCGCCACCTTGGCCAGGCGGCGCTTCGCCTCGGTATGGAAATTCATGCGCAGGCCGAAATCCACTTCCACACCGACATGGGCGGCCTGAGCATAGGCTCCACCATGAACCCGCCGCACCGCGCCCTCAGCTTCCAGCTTCGCCAGGTCGCGCCGAATGGTGGCCACGTTTGCCTTCAGCAGATGACCGAGTTCAGTCACATCCACGTATCCGCGCTCAAGGACGATCTCGCAGATCTGCTCCCGGCGCCGGGGACCGCCTCGCCGACTTTTACCCGTTCTGGATGCCATTGTTTTGGTTTGAACCTTCTGGAAATACGCGAAGCTACTATAAATTGATTCATCTGAATGTCAAGCTCTTCGTGCGTAGGCGCTTTCAGGGACGCGACAGGATGCTCCAGAGAAGGTATAATCGCGCAAGCCGAAAGCGCGAATGGGACGGCACGAAGGTTCGCCCTCGGGCCATCGCCATGCGCGGCCCGGCGGGAATTGCGCCAGGGCACTCCCTGGTTTTGGAGGGCGATGAGCCACACATTGACGGCAAGGACCGGCGCCAGGAAAAGCCTCTTCCGGCCTATGGCGGAATTGGTGAACGAGGCTTATCGGCAAGGCTACGCTGTTCCTTCCTTCTGCGTCTGGAACTCCGATTCCATGGAGTTGGTCTTGCGCACGGCGGTCCGACTGGAAGCGCCTGTCATTCTGATGAGCGGGCCCTGGGAATTCGGATTCTCCACCCCCCGTGAATTGGGCGCCGTGGCGCAGGCTCTGGCTTCCCTGATTCCGGCAACGGCGGCGCTGCATCTGGATCACGGAGATTCCCTGGAACGCGTCGAGGCCTGTCTGGCGGCGGGCTACTCATCGGTGATGCTCGATTTCTCCGCGCGTCCGTTTGAAGAGAATATCGCCGGCATGCGCCGAACCGTCGAACTCGCGCGGCCCCTGGGGGTGACGGTTGAGGGCGAACTCGGTCTGATCGGGAAAGTGGACGACACGACGGCGGAGGGATCGCACGAATCAACCCTGACCGATCCCGCCATGGCCGCCGAGTTCGTTCGTCGAACCGGCATTGACGCGCTGGCGGTGTCCATCGGTAATGCGCACGGCAGCTATACCACGCTGCCCCGGCTCGACTTCGACCGCCTGGCCAAATTGCGCGACGCGGCCGGCATTCCGCTGGTGCTGCACGGGGGATCGGGGACGCCGCCGGAAGATCTGCGCCGCGCCATCTCTCTGGGCATGGCGAAAGTGAATGTGGCGACGGACATCATGAATGCCCTGCGCGGCTCGCTCCTGAGCGAGTGGCAGGCGGGCAGGAATCTCTGGGTGCCGCTGGCGCAGGCGACGGCGCTGAGGGCGGCCGAGGGCGTCCTGGAAAAGTGGATTCACCTGACCGGCGCGGCAGGCAAGGCTTCATCGAAAGGACGGATATGACGGCGAGTCACCTGGCAGACGACATCTTCAATGAGCTCCTGACCGTTCCGGTGCTCGACATCCACACTCATCTGGTGGATGGCCACCTGGGCGCCGGCGGATTGCACGACATCATCCTTTACCACATGTCCATCAGCGACCTCTATGCAGCCGGATGCCCGAGCGGCGGACGGCTGACCGAATATCCGGGTTGGCCCAGCCAGGAAGAAGCCCATGCGCGTCTCGCCGAGGCGATTCCGTATTTGCCCTACACGCGCAACACGGCCATCGCTTGGGGCGTGCGCCTGGTGCTGGAAGACCTGTTTGGCTGGAAAGAGGAACTGACCCCGGAAAACTGGAAGAAGCTTGACGCGCAAATCCGCGAGCGCTCTGACGACCGCGCCTGGCAGCGTGAAGTGATGAAAAAGACCGGCATCCGGCGTTACGGGACCGAATACGCACGGCGGGAATCCGGCGCGGACAAAGACATTCTCCAATACTCGCTGGAGTGGGCTTTCTTTACGCGCTGCCAGTGGGGAGAATTCGACACCGCCCTCTATGAGCTCGAACGCGTCTGGGGGAAGAAGCCGGAGAGTCCCACGCCCATCGGGGCGGGCAGGCGCCCCACGACAGAGCGCGTCATTCGCAGCCTCGAGGACGTCCATGAAGCGCTCCGCCACTACGTGGACAACATACCGTATGACCAATTGCTTTCCATGGCGACGCATATCTCCACCGACATCAATTTCAGGGTGGTTTCCGATTCAGAAATGGCGGACGCCTTGAAGCGTCGCGACTCAGCGGGTCCGCGCGAGCGCGACACCTACGCGTCCTACATCAACGAAGCGTTTCTGACCGCGCTCGAACCGCATGGCCACGAGATCGTTTTCCAATTCAGTTTCGGCGCCGAGCCGCTGCCTTTTGAAACCGCCAGCCGGCTGGGACACCGCACCATTGCGCAACTCGCCGAAATGATCGGCCGTCATCCCCGGATCCGGTTTCAATGCTTCCTCTCCAGCCGCCAGTGGAACCAGTCGCTTTGCACGCTGGCGCGCGAACTGCCCAACTTCTCCCTTGCCGCTTACTGGTGGCACAACTTCTTCCCCACCGTCATCCGGCAAGTGATGGAGGAACGGCTTGACATGCTGCCGGTGAACAAGCAGGTCGGATTCTTCTCCGACGCTTACTGTATCGAGTGGACCTATGGGAAAATCCGGTTGGTGCTGAAGCAGCTGGCCCAGGTGCTGGCGGCGAAAGTCGAGCAGGGCCAGTATTCGCGCCAAGATGCGCTGCGCGCGGCGCGGGCCATCCTCTACGAAACGCCGCAGAGCTTGCTGGGCATGAAGCCCGCCGGCGTCTGAGCCATGAAGCGAATTCACTGTGTCGGGATTGTCGTCGTGGACCTGCTGAATGGGCCGATCCATCACTATCCCGTTCCCAAGTCCGCCACCCAAATCACGGCGGAGTGGGCGCGCATTCTGCCGGGTGGCGGAGCCGCCAATACCGCCTCCGCGATCGGGCGGATGGGGCTGCCCGTGGCAGCCTTCTGCAAGGTGGGCGCGGACTTGAACGGCGAATTCGTGCGCCGCGAGATGGAAAAGGCGGGCGTGGATGTTTCCGGTTTCATCGTGTCGGAGCAGGAAAGCACGCCGTTTACCTTCGTGGGTGTTCACGCCGACAGCGAAAGAACCTTCATCCACACGCCAGGCGCCAATCTGACCTTCAAGCCGGAGGAACTCAACCTGGACCGCGTCCTGGCGACCGACTTTCTCCTCTACAATGACCTGTGGGTGCTCCCCGCTTTCGACGGCCCGCCGGCGGCGGCGCTGCTGGCGGAAGCGCAGCAGCGAGGCGTTCTGACGTTTCTTGATGAGTGTTACGGCTACGGCCCCAAGCGGGAGTTGCTCGAAGTCATGCTGCCTCATTGTGATTACTTCACGCCCAGCTATGACGATCTGATGGCGGTCTACCCGGGACTCTCGCCGGAGGCGCTGGCCACGGAACTGCTGGCGCGCGGCGCGAAGACGGTCGTCATCAAGACCGGCCGCGAAGGCTGCTGGGTGGCGAGGGGCCGGGAGCGCCATCGCATTCCCATTACGCCCGCCCGGCCCGTGGACACCACGGGCGCGGGCGACTGCTGGAATGCAGGCTTCATGGCGGCGCTGGCGCATGGCGAGGATGTGCTGCGCGCGGCACGCGTGGGCAACGCCTGCGCGGCCTTCGGGATCGAAGCGGTGGGCGGTTCGGCGGGCGTTCCCGCCTACGCGGAAGTCTGCCGCCGCGCCGACCTGATTGACTGAATGGAAGTACCGGCATGGTCAAACGGCGGAAATTCCTCGGAACGCTGATCGCTCCTACGCTGCTTTCCGGCCTTTCACACCGTCTGAACGCCGCGGGGGCGGCGCCGTGGCCTGAGGAGAGCGATCCTGACTACTGGGACCGCCTCCGCGACCAGTTCTACTTTCCCCGCGACGAAGCGTTCTTCAACACCGGCACCATCGGCGCCATGCCCCGCGCTGTCCTGGAGCGCGTGATCGAAGACATGCGCACCCTGGAAGCCACCGTCACGCGCTGGGATTATACCGAGCGGACGCCCAACTGGATCAGCGGATACTCGGCGGAGCTGCCGCTTCGCGAAAAGCTGGGCCGCGTGGTGAACGTCCCGGGGCGTGACATTGCCATTCCTCAGAACGCCACCTTCGGAATGAATTATGTGGCGCACGGACTGGACCTCCAGCGCGGGGACGAGGTGATTCAGACCGATCAGGAGCACCCGGGCGGAACCTGCGGCTGGATGCTGCGCGAGAAGCGCGACGGCATCGTAATCCGGCGCGTGCACGTTCCCGTGCCGCCGCGCGACCCGGAAGAAGTGGTGCAACTCTTCGCCGCGGCCTTCACACCGCGAACCCGGGTTCTGGCGGTGCCTCACATCATTTCGGCCAGCGGGGCCGTGCTGCCCATCCGGCGCCTCGTGGCGCTCGCGCATGAACGCGGCGCGCTGGCAGTGGTGGACGGCGCGCAGGCGGTGGGGCAGATTCCCGTGGACCTGGCCCATCTCGGCTGCGACGCTTACTTTTCCAGCCCGCACAAGTGGCTCCTCGCGCCGCCCGGCAGCGGATTGTTTTACGTGCGGCCTGACCGCCAGAACCTAATCTGGACCACGCTGTGCAGCAGCGAATGGGACAACCATCAGGACGGACTGACCCGCTTCATGCAATACGGTACGGGCAACAAGTCGCTCCAGGTGGGACTCGACGCGGCGATCGATTTTTATTTCCGCGTCGGCCCGGCGCGCTGGCACGCGCGCAACCGCGCCCTGGCTGACCGGCTGCGCAACGGTTTGCAGCAGATTCCGGGCGCGCGGATTCGCTCGCCCCTGCATCCCGAGATGGCCGGTGCGGTGGTGGTGTACGGCGTCGAGGGCGTCCCGTCGGTCAAGCTGGAAGGCGAACTCTGGGCGCGGCGCCGCCTCCGCACCCGCTCGATGGGCGACGCGCTGGGCGTGCGCCACTCTTGCCACGTCTACAACAGCGAAGCTGAAATTGACGCCACGCTTGAAATCGTCAGCGACCTGGCGCGGAAAGCTTAAGGAGACGGCGCGGCTCTGCGACGCCCCGGGCATCGCCCCCGCCGGCTCGGGAATGAGAGTCACCGCCGCGCGGGGTAGGGCTCGGAGTGCATGAAGGTCTTCACTTTTCAGACTCGAATCTGGCTTCCGCGTCCGCTCCGCCAGGTCTTCCCGTTCTTTGCCGATGCAAGGAATCTTCAGGAGCTTACGCCGTCCTGGTTAGACTTCGAGATTCTGACTCCATGCCCCATTGAAATGCGGGTGGGGAGGCTCATCGATTACAGACTGCGCATCCGGGGTGTGCCCATCCGCTGGCAGAGCGAAATCAGCGCCTGGGAGCCGCCATCTCGCTTCGTCGATGAACAACGGCAGGGCCCGTATCGCCTGTGGGTGCACGAACACCGGTTCGAGGCCCAGGATGAGGGCACGGGGGTGGAAGACGTCGTCCGCTACGCGGTGCGGGGCGGTGCGCTGATCAACCGCTTGCTGGTGGCCCCGGACCTGGATCGCATCTTCCGCTATCGTCATCAGAGGCTCCGGCAGATCTTCGGCGCCTCGCCGCCCGCCGGCTCCGCCAGCCAATAGCCGCAAGCCGCAGCCGCAGGGGATCGCGTTTCAGCGAACCAGCATGTCGGGCATCACCCAGGGTACGCCGTTCACGAGGATAGTCAGGGAAGGCCAGTCGGGCGTCGCGGTGAGATTCTCGATGCGGTTGCCGCGCACCAGGATGGTGTCGAACGAAAGCTTGCCGCGGACAAACGGATTCCACGCGAACGCCTGATTGTCCTGGATGATTTCTGTCGAAGCCGGGTGGCCCACCCACTCGCGTTCGGCATAACCGATCGCGCCCCCCATATGGATTGGTTTCCATTCGTCCGGGAAACCGTGCTCCGCGTACCATCTCTCGGCCTGCGCGAACAATTCGGAGGCTTTCACGCCGGGCTTCGAGCCCGCCTGCAAGCGCGCGCAAATCTCCGCCGAGGCGCGCATTTCCCGTTTCACGTGCTCAGGCAGCGGGCTGAAGTGGACGTAGCGGCCCACCGAAACGACCAACCCCCAGCGCCGGGCGCAGACGTTCACGAAAATAAACTTCTTTAATTTGTGATCCGAGGGCGTGTGGTGGAAAAAGCGATCCAGGCGCTCGTCGGCGCCTATCAGCAGCACCGTGGGCCGAATGCCGCGGCGCATCAGTTCATCGGAGGCCATGGCTTCGATTTGTCGCTCGGTCATGCCAACCTGAAGATTTTGGCAGACCGTCTTCAGCGCTTCGATCGTGTTGCGTCCTAACCAGCGGTACTTCTTGATCTCCGATTCGGTCAGCGCATAGCGGAGCGGGGCGAATGCCGCGTCGATGGACCGCGCCCCCGGCAGGGGTACATCCGAGCCTATTTCGAGACCCTGCGTCAGCTCTTGAATGATCTCGAGACGCCGGTTGGACCGGGCGTGCTCTTCATACCAGAAGAACTCGCGCGGTTCGTATCCCAACCCCGCCAAGTCTTCCGCCATGACGCGCGGCATTTCGGCGTGGCTGGCGATGGCAAACCGGCGGCCGTCGCGGAGGATGAGAAGAGAAACCACCCCGACTTCGGAGGTGATGACAATGTGACTGTCGCCCAGTCCCGCCGTCAGCCAGGAGTAGTTGTTGACGCGCGCGAGCAGCACGCCGCCTAAATTCTGCTGCCGGAGGAACGCCTGCACGCGCGCCTGCTTTTCGAGGAGCTCCTGACGGATCTCAGCACTGCTGACGATGCCGGGGATGGCGCGGTCGGCAGCCGATTCACCCTCCGCGCGCGCTCCTGGGCCGGCAAGGACGGCTGCTGCGAGAAGAACGCAAATCCCCGCCTGACGAACTGGAATCATAATTTCCACCCCTGAATCGTCCTTCTGCGATGGTCCCGACCAGGTCGGGACCTGTTCAGTATGGCAGCGGAGGTTCAATCGGGATGCGCGCTGTTTCCCTCACCGGAGGCAGCTTAGCATTTGTTCGCCCCCATCGCCCCATTCTCGTGCCCCATCCCGCCGCCAGCGACCTTCCAGATCACTGATGCAGAAAAGCGAGGGTGATTCTACCTTCTTGTCCCGCCTGAAACAATTATGGCGGTCAGCGCAAAAACGCGATTATGATAGGGAGCTCCCGAGGGGGTGCCCGTCAGTCGGAACGCCGAATTCCATGAGGAAAATGGCTGGCGCAGCGCACGACCGCTGCCAGTTTGAACCCTCCATCGCCCGGACTTGACGACTATGAGTGAAGAACCCAAGAGCATCGGCAACCTGAACTCCACCGATTTCCCTCCCGGGAGAATTGCTCCTATTGCGCGAGTGAGTGCGCCGGTAGCCGCGGCGCAATCGATCCGGGCGGGCATCCTGACCGGCAGGCTCAAGCCGGGCGACCGGCTGGTCGAACAGGAAATGGCCCGAAGCCTGGGGATCGGCCAGCCGACGATCCGGGAAGCAATGAAGGAGCTGGAGTATCAGGGCCTGGTCCGCAAGTCTCCGCATCGCGGCACCTATGTGACCCAGCTCAGCCACGAAGATCATCAGAAGATTGCCGAAGTCCGAAATGTGCTGGAATCCATGGCCGTCGAGAAGGCGGCCTTGAATCTTACTCCCCAGGCGGCGGCCGAACTGCGCGAAATCGTGAAGGAGATGGATGAGGCCATCGCGCGCCAGGACCTCCCGCGGTTTACGGAGATGGACATCGCCTTTCATCGCAAGGTGTGGGAGCTGGCGGGCAACGCGTATCTGACGAAAGCCCTGGAAGCCATCGTTTTTCAGCTGTTCGTTTTCGGCGCCCTGAACAAGTACTCGACCGAGCGAGGAGCCGCCGCCGTCCGGCAGCACCGCGCCATCTGCGAGGCGATCTGCTCCGGGCAACCGTCGGAAGCCCGCCGCGTCTTCTTAGAGGAGACGCTGAAGGTTTGGGAATCCATCCTCCAGGAACCCCGTATCCCCCGCAGCCTTTAGGTCGAGATTCGGCCCTGCCGTGAACCCTCCCGCTGGCCCGATGCCAGGTGCAACCCGCGCAGCCCCCGCGTCGCGGTTTTGCGATTCGTCGTCCGCGGCATTAGAATGCTGCTCATCCCAGCAGGCAGGAAGGAGGACATCATGCGCAGAGCTACAGGGATGATAACGTTCCTCATGGCGGCACTCATCACGGCGGCAGCGACCGTGCAGGGGGCGGTGCCGCCCTCGGAAAGAATTCAGGCGACTGTGGATGCCAGCAAGACCGGCGCCCCCATTCATCGTTTCATTTACGGGCAGTTCACCGAACTTCTCTTCAATCTTTTCGAGAAGGGTCTCTGGGCGGAAATGCTCAGCGATCGCAAATTCTTCTATCCGGTCGATGCCAGCGAGGTGCTGGTTCCCAAAAACACCAAGCGGAATTTCATGCGCTGGCGGCCGGTGGGCGGCGCGGACGTCGTCACCATGGACCGGAAGAACGCTTACGTGGGCGAACACGCGCCTGCAGTCAGACTTGACGCGACCACGCCTCGCGGTATCCGGCAGGCGGGGCTGCCGTTGCGCAAAGGACGAAAGTACACCGGTTCGGTCTTGCTGGCGGGCGATACGGGCGCGAAAGTAACGGTGAGCCTGGTCTGGGGGCCGGGCGCGAACGAACGGCAGACGATAGCGACCGGCCCGCTC
>CAZHKT010000063.1:0-20640 GCA_964533045.1 uncultured Acidobacteriota bacterium
GGAAACAGGCCGAATTGTTCTGATTGTCACTATATTATGTAATTCTCTTTAAGTCCTCAGTCATCAGCCTTTGCCCTGGGTCTTCAGACCTCGGCTTGTTTCTGCGCGACAGCTCCAGCCCATGCCGAGCGAAGGACTCATGACAAGATACTACGGACGTTTTTCCAAAATCACATCCGCCATGCGAATAGCAGGCAGCAGCGCAGGGACGTCGTGCACGCGCACGATGTGCGCCCCGCCAAGGATTGAGGCCACGACAGCCGCCGCATCGGCGATTGGCAGGGCCATGCCATCGCATGCTCCCACGGCCCGCACAAACGACTTGCGTGACGTGCCCACCAGAATGGGCAACTGGAATTCCCGCAGGCGATCCAGATGGGCGAGGATTTCGAAGTTCTGTTCGCGGGATTTTCCAAACCCCAGGCCGGGATCGAGGATCAGCTGGGAACGTCTCACGCCCGCAGCGAGGGCGCGTCGGATGGAGCGTCGCAAACCCGCCCGCACGGATCGCCACACGGATCGGGCGAAGGGGAGCCTTTGCATCGTCGGTGGTCTGTGCCGGGAATGCATGAGGATCAACGCCGTCTGGTATCGCCGCGCTACTTCGGCGAGGCGCGGATCGAAACGCAGCCCGCTGACATCATTGATGATGCTCGCGCCGGCGCGCACGGCGGCCTCCGCCACTTCGGCTTTCGTCGTATCCACGGAGATGACCAGTGACGGCCGCCGGCGATGCAGCCCGCGCACCACAGGCAGCACGCGGCGCAGTTCTTCGTCCGCGGCAACCGGTTCCGCCCCCGGCCGCGTGGATTCCCCGCCCACGTCAATCCAGTCGGCGCCCTGCCTTGCCAGTTCCAGGCCGTGCGCGATGGCGTGCTCCGGATCGAGATACTTTCCGCCGTCCGAAAACGAATCGGGCGTGGCGTTGACGATCCCCATGATCAGCGTTCGCTCGCCCAGGCGGGTTGTGCGACCGCGCAGCTGAAGTTCAAAGGAAATCCGGCATCTCATGGCAGGAGAAAGTGTAAGGGATCAGGGATGAAAAGCGAAGTCCGGGCGGATGGAGGGACAGGGAGTGGGCGTGAAAGGGTTATTTCACAATCCACCCAACACAGTTCACCCCTTCCTAGTGTGGTCCGTCTAACGGTTCTTTACAATGGTGGATGTCCTTCGTGGTTTCGGCCGAGCGGGACCTGGCGTCGCCTTTCAGGGCGACACGTACGGGTGGCGGCCTGACGGCCGCCGCTACGCGGCGCCCCGCGATTGAATAGTTATCTGCGACGCCCCACACTAGGCCGGCTGCGGGCGTTCGCGGCCCGGGACGCCGGGAGCCGTCTGGGGCTTGATCACTTCCGTGGTCTCGCCCGCAGAGGGCGGGGCTGCCTTGGCCCGTTCGGGCAGCGGCTTGCCTTCGATCAGCAACTTGATATCCCCGCCGTCGAGCACTTCCCGTTCAAGCAGCGCTTCGGCGATGCGCATAACCGCGTCGCGGTGCGCGGTGATCAGGTTCTGCGCGCGCCGGTATCCTTCCATCACAAAGCGCTTGATTTCATGGTCGATCTTGATGGCCGTATCCTCGCTGAAGTCGCGCGCGGTGGTGATATCGCGGCCCAGGAAGATTTCTCCCTGGTTGCGCCCGAAGGCGAGCGGTCCCAGATCAGACATGCCGAAATCGCACACCATGCGCCGCGCCAGCGCCGTGGCCTGTTCAATGTCGTTGCCCGCGCCGGTGGTAATGTGGTTCAGGAAGAGTTCCTCGGCCACGCGCCCGCCCATCATGATGGCCAGTTGCGATTCCAGGTAATCCCGCGTGTAGGTGTGTTTGTCGTCCACGGGAAGCTGCATGGTGACGCCCAGCGCCATGCCGCGCGGAATGATGGTCACTTTGTGCAGCGGGTCGGCATGAGGCTCGAAGAAGGCGACGAGCGCGTGTCCGGCTTCGTGGTACGCGGTGTTCTTCTTTTCCTCTTCCGACAGGATCAGTGACTTGCGCTCCGCGCCCATCAGGACCTTGTCCTTGGAGGCCTCGAAGTCGGCCATCATCACCTGCTTGCGGTTCTGCCGGGCCGCCAGCAGCGCCGCCTCGTTCACCAGGTTGGCCAGGTCGGCGCCGGAAAAGCCGGGCGTGCCGCGCGCGATGACGGAAATATCCACGTCCTCGGCCAGCGGAATCTTCTTGGTATGAACCTTGAGAATGGCTTCGCGCCCGCCCACGTCAGGACGCGACACGACCACACGGCGGTCGAAGCGGCCGGGCCGCAGCAACGCCGGGTCGAGCACGTCTGGCCGGTTGGTGGCAGCAATCAGAATGACGCCTTCATTCGATTCGAAGCCATCCATCTCGACGAGCAACTGGTTCAGGGTCTGCTCGCGCTCGTCGTGGCCGCCGCCCAGGCCGGCGCCGCGATGGCGGCCCACGGCGTCAATTTCGTCAATGAAGATGATGCAGGGGGCATTCTTCTTGCCTTGCTCGAACAGGTCGCGCACGCGCGAGGCGCCCACGCCTACAAACATTTCCACGAAGTCGGAGCCCGAGATGGAGAAGAACGGCACGTTGGCTTCGCCCGCGATGGCGCGCGCCAGCAGCGTCTTCCCCGTGCCCGGCGGCCCGACCAGCAGCACGCCCTTGGGGATGCGTCCGCCCAGCTTTTGGAATTTCTGCGGCTCGCGCAGGAACTCGATGATTTCCTGCAGTTCTTCCTTGGCCTCCTCGACGCCGGCCACATCCTTGAAGGTCACCTTCTTCTGCTGGCTGGAAAGCAGCCGGGCGCGGCTCTTGCCGAACGAGAGCGCCTTGTTGCCGCCGGTCTGCATCTGGCGCATGAAGAAGATCCAGATGCCGACCAGGATCAGGATGGGCAGCACCTGCACCAGCATGGACACCCAGGAATTCCCGGAGGTGTTCTTGATTTTGACGTTGACGTTCTTTTCCTGAAGCGTCTTGAAAAGATCAGGATAGTTGCTGGGAATGGTGGTCCGAAACTTGGCGTTTTCTTTCTTGAGCGAGCCGACGGCATCGGTGCCGTCGATCTCCACGTCGCGGACGTTGTCCTTGGCGACCTCGTTGGTGAAGTCGGTGAAGGTCAGATCCCGGACGGCGCCGCCGGCGGTCGAGATCACGCCCTTCCAGATGACCAGGGCGAAAACGATCATCAATACCCAGAAGATGATGTTCCGAACCAGAGTGTTCAATGCCCTTCCCCCTTTGTGACGCGGCGAAGGCGCGCCGAGCGCCTTGCTTTTGGATGCTTCCGGCGGCCTCGAAGTTGGGGCCGCGCACCCTCACCCCAATTGCGCAATATACGGCAGGTTCTTGTACTTGCCGTTCAGCCCCAGTCCGTAGCCAACGACAAACTTCCCCGTCGCCTGGAACCCCACATAGTCGAGCGGCAAGTCCACTTTGCGTTCGTCCGTTTTCTCCACCAGCACCATCGTGCGCAGGGAAGCGGGCCCCTGGCCGGTCAGGTAGCGATAGAGATGGTCCATGGTCATGCCGGACTGGAGGATCCCCTCCACCAGCAGGACGTTCTGCCCGGTCACGTTCACCGAGGGCGTGTAGGTGATCTCGCGCGTGGCCACGCCGCCCACGGTGGAATCGCGAATCTCGGAGCGCACGAAGCTGCAATACACGGGCATCTTCAGCGCGCGGATCAGATCGGCGGTGAAGATAAAAGAATTTTCCAGCACGCCCACGACCGCCAGCGGTTTCCGGCCCAGCTCGCGATTGAGTTGCGCCGCCATGGCCCGGACCCGGGCGCGAATCTTCTGTTCGGAGAACAGAACTTTATGTTTAACCGCCAAGTCTGCCGTGCGTGGCCGGGTGGCGGGATTCTTCCTGGTCGTCTTGCGAGCCGGTCTCTTCATTTTCAGTCTTGGCTGGATTGGCCTGTTGTGCCAGGCGATTCTTGGACCACCAGCAGCGATTCTGAATTCCTTCCGGGCACGCAGGATTGGGCTACGTCCAGACCTCGCACCCAAATGATTTCACCCTTCGAAACGAGCACCGGCCAGACCGGTCGCGCGCGCGCGGCGATCTTGCGGGCACGGAAAAGCTCCTTCAGCTTCAACGGCTTGCGTGCGCCCACGGGTATGTAACAATCCCCCGGCCGCCAACTGCGCAATTCCAATTCGTCCGCCAGGCGCGCGGCATCCAGGTACACGCTTCCTTTTTCATTATACGCCCGTTGGACTTTCTCCCCCGCAACAATTTTGAAACGCAAGCGAAGGCCGATATCCGGCAAGGAAATATCGGCTGGGCACCGGAAAGTATAGGAATAGCCTCCAGGCCGCGCCAGCGGGGCTCGGGCGCCGACAATGAGCCATTCAAATTCTCGCCGGGCTTCGAACCCACCAGGCAGGATCGCCCGCTGGCCGCTCTGCGCCTCGCGCG
The DNA here is from genome assembly GCA_964533045.1 of uncultured Acidobacteriota bacterium. Taxonomy (GTDB): domain Bacteria; phylum Acidobacteriota; class Terriglobia; order UBA7540; family UBA7540; genus JACQNR01. Next base: position 4,391 of record CAZHKT010000063.1, read on the forward strand.
CCAGCCGCAAGACCGATTCGAGGTGTGCATAGGTGATTTCCCCCAAGCGTCCCCGCACTCCCTGAATCATCTGCCGGATCACCCGGAATCCCAGAGCGCGAGGCAGCTCGGCCAGCACCCGGGCCGGAAACTTTTCTTCCCCCGCCTCGCACACGCGCCAGGGCGCGGCCCGTTCCTGCGCCTGTTGCTTCAGATATTCTTCATCATCCCGCGCGCGATCGGCGAGAGCCGCCAGGGCCGAAACCAGATGGGGATTAAAGTCGCGCTCCAGTTGCGGCAAAAGCTCGTGGCGAATCTTGTTGCGGCGGAAACGCACGTCGAGGTTGGTCGAGTCGTGACGGACCTCCAGGCCGCGCGCCGCCAGCTCGTCTTCAATTTCGGCGCGGGTCAGATTCAGAAACGGGCGAAGGATGATTCCATCCAGAACCGGATAGATTCCCGCCTGACCCTGCGCGCCGGCCCCGCGCAGCAGGCGCAGCAGCACCGTCTCGGCCTGATCGTTGGCGGTGTGGGCCGTGGCGACCTTGTCAAGCCGCCCCGAACGCACCAGCGACGCGAAGAACCGATACCGCATTTCCCGCGCCGTGGCCTCGAGGTTTCTCTTCTTCTCCCGTGCGCGCCGGGCCACATCAGCTTCGCCGCGAATGAATTCAACTCCGAGCCGCTCGGCGAGTCTCTCGACGAATTTCTCGTCTTCGTCCGATTCCTTGCCCCGCAGGTGATGATTGAAATGCACCGCGGAAACAACCAGCCCCAGGACGGGCGCGAGCCGCGTCATGAATTCCAGCAGGAGCACCGAATCCGCGCCTCCCGAGACCGCGACACCGACGCGGTCGCCGGCGTGCAGCCAGCCGCTGCGGCGAATCCATTGGCTCCAGCGAGCGTAAGTTGACATCCTGAAGCGGATTGTAACAGCCTCCCCCGCTCCAATGCTATGATGCTCCCCCCTGGGCTTGAGGACAACGCGGGAAGCTGCCGCCTTCTGTAGCGGCGCTCTCTGAGCGCCATCCGGCCCGAATCCAGGGGCGGCGGTCCGAGACCGCCGCTATAGGAGAGAACATGGACCCAATGTCGCGCAGGAAATTTCTGGGTACGGCCACGGCGGGCGGCGCGGCGGCGGAGCTGCTTTCGGCCAAGGAGAAGCAGGCCCCGGAGGTCTTGGCCATGACGCGCCGGCGATCGCCGGCGCCGGTGACACCGAAGCTCTTCGCCACGGCGCGCTCCGTCATGGAGTGGTCGGTGGCTTCGGGAAAGTCCTACGCTGATCCCTTCCGCGAGGTCGAGCTCGACGCCGTCTTCGCCGACACCGACGGCCGCGAATGGCGCGTGCCTGCTTTCTGGGCGGGCGGCCAGACCTGGCGCGTGCGTTTTGCGCCACCCCAGCCGGGCCGCTACACGTTCCGGACCATCGCTAATGACCCGAAGAATCCCGACCTGCATGATCGCCGCGGCGAAATCGAAGTCGCGCCCTACACGGGCGACAATCCGCTCTTGAAACACGGCATGATTCGGGTGGCGGCGAACGGTCGCACCTTCGAGCACGCCGACGGCACGCCCTTCTTCTGGCTGGCGGACACCTGGTGGATGGGACTGTGCAAGCGCCTGCGCTGGCCGCAGGATTTTCAGACGCTGGCAACGGACCGGCTGCAAAAAGGGTTTACGGTGATTCAAATCATCGCCGGGCCCTACCCCGACATGCCCGCCTTCGATCCGCGCGGCGCGAACGAGGCGGGTCAGATGTGGGAAGAGAATTTTGCGCGTATCAATCCGCATTATTACGACATGGCCGACGCGCGCATCTTCCACCTGGTCGAGCGGGGGCTGGTTCCGTGCATTGTCGGCTGCTGGGGTTATTACTTGCCGATGATGGGTGTCGAAAAGATCCAGCAGCACTGGCGGTATCTGGCGGCGCGCTGGGGGGCGCTGCCGGTCTTCTGGTGCCTGGCGGGGGAAGGGCTGATGCCGTATTACCTGTCCAAGACTCCTCAGGAAGACGTCGCCATGCAGAAGAAAGGCTTTACGGTCGTGGGCCGGATGTTGAGAAACATTGACGCCTATCGTCACCCCATCACCATTCATCGCAGCCACCAGGGCGCAGACCAGGTTGAAGACCCGAGCGTTCTCGATTTTGAACTTCTCCAGACCGGCCATGACGACCGCAAAGCTATCCCCGGCCACGTGGACCAGGTGAACGTGGAAGTGGCGCGCACGCCGCGCAAGCCCGTGCTGGTGGGCGAAGTCTGTTACGAAGGCATCATGGAAGCCAGCCGGCAGGAAGTGCAGCGGTTCATGTTCTGGTCGGCGGTGCTGAGCGGGGCGGCGGGACACACCTACGGCGCGAACGGCATCTGGCAGGTTAATACGCCGGAGCAACCCTATGGACCGTCGCCGCACGGCCGTTCCTGGGGCGACACGCCCTGGCAGGAAGCTTACCAGTTGCCCGGCTCGAAGCATCTCGGACTGGCGAAAGCGCTGCTGATGCGTTATGAGTGGTGGAAATTCGAGCCGCATCCGGAGTGGGTCGAACCCCACTGGTCGAAGCAGGAGTATGCGCGGCCCTACGCGGCCGGCATCCCGGGCAAGGTGCGCGTGATCTTTGTGCCCAACATCTGGGACACGCTGAAGGTCGTGGGGCTCGAATCCGGCGTGAAATACCAGGCGTTCTTCTTCCATCCCCCGACGGGAAAGGAATACCCTCTGGGCTGGATCACTCCCGGCTCCTCCGGCAGTTGGGAGGCTCCATTCACGCCCACGGTGGGAGATTGGGTGCTGGTGCTGGAGGCGGTGTAGGACACCGCTACTTTCCCGGCGTTCCGGCTCTTCCTGGGTCCGCTGGCATGTTGCCGGCTTGCCGGCGGGACGCCGGCGGTCCCAGGGCTCATTTCCAGCTTTGTCCACCGTCGCTGGTAGTATAGGTTTTTCCCGAGCGCGTGAAGACGGAAGCTTGGTCGGCGCCCAGCGAACTGACGCGGACCAGGTCTTCGCTGGTGGGGGAGGAGACTCGCTGCCAGGTCTTTCCGCCGTCGGTCGAGCGCAGCACGAGACCGGCATGGCCGACCACCCAGCCCGTCGAGCCCGCGAAGGTGATATCGAAGAGATCGTCCTCGACGCCGCTAGCGACGCGCGTCCAGCCGCCTTCTCCATCCGCTTTCTGGATCGTTCCGCGACGACCAACGCGCCACGTCGCCACGGTTTTTTGTTGCGCGCCGCTCACCGTGAGGGCGCCAAAGCCGGAGGCCTTAGCTTCCCCCATGCCGGCCACGGGCTCGCCGACGGTTCTGGGGGCCATCCCAGCGGCGGCAGGCGCTGGCGGCATCTCGGCCCGGCGTGAACCCGTCTCTTCGTCGCGTCGCGGCATGGACTCCGCTGATTTGGCGGCATCCGCTACTTCCCTCCGCGCCGTGGGAGCCGCCATGCCGCCTCCCGTCCCCGCGCCAGGCGCTGCCTCGGGAGCGGAAGGCGCGTTGCGGATTGCTTCCTTTTTGGCTTGGCGCGCCAACCTCTCCGCGGGAGCCTTCGCCAGATCCGTTCCCCCCTTGGCGCGCTCCGGCTCGATTTTTGCGGCCGCGTCGGGCCGGCTTTCGAGAACGGGCAAAGCGGGCTCTTGAGATTTCAGCGCCACCGCTTCACCGCGGTCCAGGTAGCGATGGATATCCTCGCGATACCAGTAAGCCGAAGCGAGCGCAATCACCATGACGGGGAGCACCCAGGCCAGCCGATGAAACCACCCGGCCGGGGGCTCCTCCTGCGCCTCACTTTCGTCCCCCAGGATGGGCAGCGGCTCATCGGCGTCGGCCAGACGCGCCAGCTCGGCCAGGTACTCCTGGCAGCGCAGGCATTTGAGGAAATGCTTCTCCCACATCTGCCGCTCGGCATCGCTCAGCGACCGGTCGTAGAACGCCGCCACGATTTCTGTTTCCGGGCAGTCGGAATCGGCGGTGCCGAGCTGCTGGCGCAGTTCTTCGGCAATCACCTTGCCGAGCAGCTTGTCGTCCGCGCTTTCCTGCGGTGGCTTCTTCACCATGCTTCTCCGAACGTACGGCCTTCCTCGCCGCCTTCCCTGCCTCTCACGATTGGAACGTGCGCGCCCGGGCTTCTTGCGCGACTTATTCCTGCTTCAATTCCTTGTCCAAATCGAGCAAAGCGCCGCGCGCCTCGAAGTTGAGGCAGCGTTCCACGTCCAGGGCGCTAAGCTTGATCACTTTGCGCAGGTACTCCTCGATCTTCTTGCGCATCTTCTTCCGCAGGCTCTCCAGATGGCGCGACACCGTGGCCTCGTGCTGGCCGGTGATGCGCCCGATCTGTTTGAGGGTCAGCAGTTGAACGTAATAGTAACTGAGAACCAGCCGCTCGTCCGGGCTTATTTCGCGCAACGTGACACGCACCGCCTCGCCCAGCCAGCCCGCGTATTTCTCTTCATCGGCGGAGGAAACGGCCCGGTCGGGCGCGGGATGGCGCATCTCCTCGTCGAGCTGGTCCTGACGAACCAGGTGGCGGTACTCGTCCACGAACTTCTGGTAAACCACCGCCCGCAGCCACGTCTTCAGGCTGCTGCGTCCGTGATAGTAATTCAGTTTGGACCGGCGCTCGCCGTCTTTGGTCTCAAATCCGTAGAGTTCGGAGGTCAGCGTGTCGGTCAGTTCGCGCGCCATCGCCATATCGGAGGTGAAGGCGCAAGCGGCTTCATACACGGCGCTGCGGTAGCCGAAACTGAAAGTTTCCCAGGCGCGCTCGTTCCCTGCCACGCAGCCCAGCACCAGCGCCAGCTCCACCGAATGGATTTTTTCGAGAAGTTTGGGGATATCGGCCTGACCTTGCGAGACCAGGACGCTCACGCCTTCCCACACAGCCCGAGAAAAAATTTCAAGGGGGACGGACCACGCTTCCGCGCCAGAGGCAAGGTACATCTCCTCCAGCTGCACTCGGTGCTCCGCGAAGAATCGCTCGAACGTCAAGTCAGCCATCGGACGCTGGCCACCGGATGCTGCATGCCACCCCTTCAGAGTATGCGGTTCGGCACCCGATTCCAACCCGGTCGGGCGGCGCACCCACCCCCCCAGCTTGCCTGCACCAGCGGGGGACTGCTTCAACCACTCGTGAGATGACTGCGAGGATTGAATCGCGCCTTAACTGTCTCAGTTCTGAAGATTCCAAGTCAAGTGACCCTGAAGATAACCTGGCCTGTTTGTGGGTCGGTAATTCTTCGACATGAGGCGCGCTCCAGCACGGGACCGCAGCCAACTTGGCTGCAACCCAGCCGGATGCCTCTGCGGTCCAGGGTGGGGAGGCAGCCTTGCGAAACAGATTCTCAGGTTGCCTTCGCCGGCTGCGCAACGAAGCGGCTGGGATCCAGAACGGACAAGTCTAATCCCGGCAGAAGCGGGGGGCCGCCGGGCGGACGGGCGGCGGGGAAGAGGTCCAAGGCGCGCCGGGCCAGCCATTGCGCCCACTGCAACGGCCGGAAGGTCTGGGCGCTCTCAAAACCCAGAGCGCCCAGACGGTCCCGGGCCGCAGGAGGCGCGAAGTGGAGGAGATGCTCCAGATGCCAGAGCGCCGCCGAGGCGAGCGGCTCGTCCCAGTCCATGACAAAACAAACCGTCTCGCCGGCGGGAGCGGCCTGCAAGCGGTGCGCCGCCTGCAGAACACAATGCTGAAAGCAGGCAAGCAGAGCGTCCTCGGTGGCGGGCGACTCATGCCCGCCGCCATCCGTCAGGGCGCAAATGCCCGCGATGCCGGCCGCGTCCAGGGACCTCAGATTGGCCTCCAGTTTCCATGGGCGCGAAAGCAGCGAAAGCAGGCCCGGATCGAATTCCTCCCAAGCGACCTGGCTTCCCAAGAGCCCCGCCACCCCCATCCCACGTCCGTTCACGCCTGGCGCTAGTCGCCGGTGGTGGCTAGCCAGCATCATGAACATCTTCTCGCGGCAGGTTCGCTGGTGGAGCAGCGTGGCGCAGCCATCCAGGCGCCATGGGCCAGGCGGTGGGGACGCAAGGGTGTATTTGCCTCTCAATTTGGCTGCCTCCCGTTGGGCTTTCAGCATCGGGTCGCACGGCACGGACTCGCTTGCGCGGCTCGTAACCGGATATCGGCGGGTCTGACAGGCAGGTTGAAGGATTTTTTGACAGGGGTTAAATTCTGGCTGGACAACCGTAAGGCCCGTGGAATCTGTAGATTAGCAGCAGCGCGTGGGCCTGGTGTATTTCCTTTGAAGCTGGCTCAGATAGAATTCCCGGGCAGAAAGGGGAGATTCACCCCGGCAGCAGGCGAACGTCTTGTAACGCTCGTAGGCTCCGTCACCCAGGATCTCGCGCCATGCCTTCCAGAATCGCTTTACGTAGGTGAGAGTTTCATGAAGTCCTGTCAAGCTACCCCTCCGGCTCGGCAACGAATTTCGAAACTTGCATCGGCGCCTCGCGCAGTTGTGGCTGCCGACGCCCCAACAAGTAAGCCCACCAGTGTCGCGCGGATTCCAGAAGAATCACCAAAGCGAGCGCGGCAAACACCGCGGTGACCACCGCGTCCAACCGGTCATTGAAGATTAATCGCAGCGTGACCGCCTGCTTCTCCGGTTCCATCAGGCCCGCGGCCAACGGATCGGATAGCATTCGCGCGTGGGCCAGGAATCCGATACGCGGGTTCGAATGAAAAATCTTCTGATAGCTCGCCGTCATGGTGACCGTGACCAGCCAGGCGAGCGGCACGAGCGTCACCCAGATGTAACGCAGTTTGTTCATCTTGATCAGAATCGTCGTCGCCACGCACAGCGCAATGGTGGCGAGCAACTGGTTGGAAATTCCAAACAGCGGCCACAGGCTGTTGATCCCGCCCAGGGGATCCACCACGCCCTGGTATAGGAAGTATCCCCAGGCCCCTACGATCAAGGCGCTGGTGAGCAGCACGCTGGGATACCAGCTCGTCCGCCCCAGCGGCTTCCAGAAATGGCCGAGTAAATCCTGAAGCATGAAGCGCCCCACCCGCGTGCCGGCGTCGAGCACCGTCAGGATGAACAGCGCCTCGAACATGATGGCGAAGTGATACCAGATGGCCATCAGGCCCGAGCCGCCCAGTATCGTCGAGAAGATGTGCGCCATCCCCACGGCCAGCGATGGGGCGCCGCCCGTGCGGTTGAAGAGCGTTGACTCTCCCACCTTCTGCGCGAGGTCGTGCATGGCGCTTTCGGTGACGGGGAACCCCCAACCCGCGATCGTCTGCACTGCCTGTGCCGGCAACGCGCCGACGATGCCCGCCGGGCTGTTGATGGAAAAGTAAATACCTGGCTCCAACACGGTCGCTGCCACCATCGCCATGATGGCCACAAATGACTCCAGCAACATGCTTCCGTAGCCCACCATGCGCGCGTGCTCCTCCTGCATGATGAGCTTGGGCGTCGTGCCCGACGCAATCAGCGAATGAAAGCCGGAAATGGCGCCGCAGGCGATGGTGATGAAGCAGAAGGGGAAGATCTTCCCGGCAAAGATCGGGCCGGTGCCGTCCACAAACCGGGTGAGCGGCGGCAGCAGCATGGTGGGCTGCACCCACAGAATGCCCGCCGCCAGCGCCAGCACAACACCCAGCTTGACGAACGTGCTGAGGTAATCGCGCGGCGCCAGCAGCATCCAGACGGGCAGCACCGACGCCGCGAAGCCATAGGCGATGATCATCCACGCGAGCGTCGGACCTCCGTATGTGAAGAAGGGGGCCCAACCGGACCCTGCCACATAGCGGCCGCCAACCACCGCGGCGAATACCAGCACAAAGCCGATGAGGGAAGTTTCGAAAACCCGGCCGGGCCGGAGAGAGCGAAGATAGACCCCCATGAACAAGGCAATGGGGATGGTCATGGCGATGGTGAAGACGCCCCACGGACTGTCCTTGAGGGCGTTCACGACCACGAGCGCGATGACGGCGATCAGGATGATCATGATGAAAAGCACGGCGAAGAGTGCGGTGTAGCCGCCGAGCGAACTCAGCTCGTCCTTGGCCATCTGCCCCAGTGACTTCCCGTCGCGGCGAATGGAGAAGAAGAGTGTGACGAAATCCTGCACGGCGCCGCCCAGCACGCCGCCGATGACGATCCACAACGTCCCGGGGAGATACCCGAATTGGGCGGCAAGAATCGGGCCCACCAGCGGGCCCGGGCCGGCGATGGCAGCGAAGTGGTGACCAAAGACCACCCATTTGTTCGTGGGCACGAAATCCCGGCCGTCATCGAACTTCTCCGCCGGCGTGGCGCGGCGATTGTTCAACTCCAGGACGCGCCGGGCGATGAAGCGGCTATAGAAGCGGTAAGCCAGTGCGTAGACACAAGCCGCCGCGGCGATGAGCCACACGGCGTTCAACGGCTCGCCGCGCGCCGCGGCAATCATCCCCAGCGCCACAGCCCCGCCCACTGCGACCAGAATCCAGATGCCTCGCTTCAGCAATCCCATGCCAATCGCCCGTTCGCGCAATATAGCATGAACGGCAAATTCATAGGCCGGAAGTCAGAAATCCGTATCCGGAATCGCGCTCTACTTTGCTAGATTGCCCGCGGGCTTGCCTTCAACCCTCCGGCGGTCTGCAGGGAGGAACGCGCATGAAGCGCTGGTTATGCCTGGTGGTTTTGGTATTGCTTGCCGCGCCTGGCTCCCGAGGCGCCGATCCGCTCTTCGATTTGGAGGCGGTCACGCCGGGCGTTTGGGCGGCGATTGCGCGGCCGCAATCCAAGGTCAACTGCAATGCCGCGATCATCGAACTCGACGATGGCCTGCTGGTGGTGGACACTCACTCCAAGCCCTCCGCGGCGCGCGCTCTGATCGAGCAGATCAAGACTGTCAGCCCCAAGCCGGTCAGGTTCGTGGTCAATACGCATTTCCACTGGGACCACTACCAGGGGAATCAGGCGTATCCCAGCGCCTGGCCCGCCGGGATCGAGATCATCTCGTCGGAGGCGACGCGCGAAAGCATGGAGCATCGCGGCATTCCTCGCATGAAGAATGCGCTGATCGAAGTGCCCAGGGAGATTGAGAAACTCAAGGCCGAGATGGAGAAGGCCCAGGGTCCGGAACAGCGCGCCGCCCTCGGCAACCATCTCCGTCAGGCCGAAGCCTACCTCGCCGAGCTCAGCACCGTGCAGGCTGTGCTGCCCACGATCACTTTTGATCGCAGCCTGACTATTCGCCGGCCATCGCGCACCGTGCATCTGCTCTGGCTCGGCAGAGCGCACACGGACGGCGATATCTGGATATATCTCCCCCAGGAGAAGGTCCTCGCTTCGGGTGATGCCTTGCACACCTGGACGCCCTATATGGGCGATAGCTACCCCTCCGACTGGATCCAGACGCTGGAAGCCGCCGCGATGCTCGATTTTGAACACGTCATCCCGGGTCACGGCCCCGTTCTGCACGACAAGCGCCAGTTCGAAGCCTGGCGGAGCTACTTTCAGGATCTGCTGGCGGAGACCGCCCGGGCCTACGCCGGCGGGGCCAGTCTGGCCGACGCCGTCCAGCGCGTCGCGCCCGCATTGGTTGAGAAGCACAAGGCGGCCATGCCCGCCACCTTCCCCAGCGATATCGCGGCCAGTATCCAGAAGGCCTACCGGGTGGTGAGCGGGGCGACGGAATAGAACGAACCGGCAGCCGGCCCTGCAGTGGGCTTATTCCTGGGCTCCATAAATAGCCTCGCAATTGTTGCGGGGCGGGTCGCAGTTTCTGCCTAAAATTCCCTCTTGCAACCCGCGTCAAGGCTGGCTAGATTGGGGGGCACGGCGAAACGCGCACGCCTGGACCAAACAACAAGGGAGCAACCTGTGGCCAAAGCGAAGGGGGTCGTGATTAATGGTGTGAAATTCCGTCCCGGCGAGGTGGACTGGGAGGACGCTTACGGCGTGTCGCGCGAGCCTCTGCCCGACTTCGCCGCGATGCGGCAACGCGGCGCCTGGCTGGGAAAGAAGGTGACGACGGCGGGACTGATCGCGCGCATCGGCCATTACATGCTGGTCATTCAGGAGCGCGACGAAGAGCAGAAGGAGTTCGACTACACCCTCATCCCCTTGCGTCCCTCGACCACGGTTCGGTACACCTAGGGTGGTGCGTCTGAAAATGGCTTTGCCTGCAGGGGACGACCCTTGTGGTCACCCCAGTGGGGCTCAAGGCCTCTCCTACCGCGGTGCCCGCCTTCGCCGTTACCGCGGTTTCTGAGACGCACCAGACGAGGCAGTGGTGCCGGAGCTCACCCGCGGTCACTGCCAGAGGCCTCGGTCCAATGGGCAAAGAAGAGAAATTCCCGCTCCTTCCCCGTTGAGGAGGGGATTCTGCGTACCGCTCGCCCGCCCTGCCGAAAGCCCTGAGGCGGTCTCGACTGCCCGAATTCGTCAGACTCTTGCGAGTTGAACTGCCGGCGCGATCGGCGTACACTCTGCTTGTTTTACACTTCGCAGGCCGGACGACGGCGATGACCAACAAGCCCCTCTCCGCAGGCCGCAGGATCGTGGAAGTCGCGAGCACCGCCAATCCGCTGCTCAAGACCTTCCGGAGGTCGATCGCGGAGGGCGTGACGCGGCAGGGCTGGCTGGCGGTGGAAGGCCCGTTCCTGATCGAAGAGGCGTTGCGCGCCGGTCACCACGCGCATATTCACAGCGTCCTGGTCTCGAACGAAGGCCTGGAACGCCTGAAGACGCTGGTGGAGCGCCTCCCGGCGGAGGCGGAAGTCGCGCGCGTCTCGGACGATCTTTTCCGGCGCGTCGCCGACACCGAGGCGCCGCAGGGCATCGCCGCGCTGGTTGAATTGAAACGCCCGTCGCTCGAGGCCGTCCTGCGCCAGCCCCGGGTTCTGCTGGTGGTTGCCTGCGGCCTCCAGGATCCCGGCAATCTCGGCACCATTCATCGCAGCGCGCAGGCTTTCGGGGCCCACGCGCTGATGACGCTGGAGGCAACCGTCAGCCCCTTCAATCCCAAGGCGATGAGGGCTTCCGCGGGTGCTGTGTTCCACGTGCCGAGCTTTGCCGGTGCGGAACCCGTCGCGCTCTTCAAGAAACTGCGTGCGGCTCGCGTGCGCCTGATCGCGGCGGACCCGCGCTGCGCTTCCCGCCTCACCGACGTCAATCTGCTCGGACCGCTCGCCATCCTGATCGGGCAGGAAGCCGCCGGACTTTCGCCCGAGATCGCCGGCCAGGCGGACCTGCGCGTCTGCATCCCGCTGCGCGCCGGCATGGACTCCCTCAATGCCGCCACCGCCGCCAGCATCTTCCTGTATGAAACCGCGCGGCAGCGAGACTTCCGCTATGACGTGATATTGTGAGGGAGTGATTGAGCGAATCGAAGCGGGCACGCCTCGCTCCATGGCGAAATCACCCGATCGCGCGTCATCCATGGGACTATTCGACACCCCCATCACGGAAGGGTTTCGGAGCCAGGAGCGCACCGCCGCACCCCTGGCCGACCGCATGAGACCGGAAACCCTGGAAGAATACGTCGGACAGGTCCACCTCCTGGGCCCCGGCAAGCCGCTCCGCCGCCAGATCGAGCGCGATGAACTGCACTCCATGATTCTCTGGGGGCCGCCCGGTTCGGGCAAGACGACGCTGGCCACCATCATTGCGCGGCGCACGCAGAGCGATTTCATCAAATTCAGCGCCGTGCTCTCCGGCATCAAGGAGATTAAGGAGGTGATGGCGGCGGCGGAAAGGGCGCGCTCCTTTGGCCGCCGCACGATCCTGTTTATCGATGAGATTCACCGCTTCAACAAGGCGCAGCAGGACGCCTTTCTGCCGTACGTCGAGCGCGGCGACATCGTGCTGATCGGCGCCACCACGGAAAACCCCAGCTTCGAAGTGATCTCGGCCCTGCTGTCGCGCGCCAAGGTGTACCTGCTCTCGGCGCTCTCCACGGATGAAGTGGTCAGGCTGCTCGAGCGAGCCCTGGCGGACGAAAAGCGCGGCCTGGGCGGGCTGAACGTGACCATGGCGCCCGAGTTGCTACGCCAGATCGCCGTCTTCGCCAACGGCGACGCGCGAGCCGCCTTCAACACGCTGGAAGCGGCCGTGACCGGCGCGCCCCATGACGAACAGGGTCGCATCGTGGTCACCGAGCAGATCATCGAGGACGCCATCCAGCGCAAGACGCTGCTTTACGACAAGGCGGGCGAAGAGCACTACAACCTCATCTCGGCGCTGCACAAATCGGTGCGCAATTCCGACCCCGACGCGGCCCTCTACTGGCTGGGACGCATGCTCGAAGCGGGCGAAGATCCCCTTTACATCGCGCGCCGCATGATTCGCATGGCGACGGAAGACATCGGCCTCGCCGATCCCAACGCCCTCAACGTCACCGTCAACGCCATGCACGCCGCGCACTTCCTGGGCATGCCCGAGTGCGATCTCTCGCTCGCCGAAGCCGCGGTCTACCTCGCGCTCGCGCCCAAATCGAACGCCCTTTACACCGGCTATGGCGAAGTCAAGCGCGACGCGCAAAAGGATATTGCCGAGCCCGTGCCCCTTCACCTGCGCAATCCCGTCACCAGCCTGATGTCCGATGTCGGCTACGGCAAAGGCTATCAGTACGCGCACCACACCCCTGACAAGCTCACGGACATGACCTGCCTGCCCGAAAACCTGAAGGGTCGCCGGTACTACCAGCCCACCGAGCAGGGACTGGAGAAACGGCTGAAGGAAAAGATGGCCGCCATTGCGGAATGGAAAAGGAAACGGGCAAAGAGCTAGACGGACCAACACGCCACAAAACTAGAGGCCTTCCGACACAAAACGCCTGGCGTACTCCTTGAGGATGCAGCGGTCTTGAATGACGGCGAGACCGGCGGCGCGCGCGCGCGCGGCGGCTTCCTCGTGCATCACGCCTTCCTGCATCCAGACGACTTTGGCCCCTCGGCGGATGGCGGCGTCGACAATTTCCGGCACGCACTCCGGGCGGCGGAAAATGACTACGATCTCCAACGGCTCCGACACTTCGTCCAGCGACGCATAGACCTTTTCGCCGAGCACCTCGGTTTCGCGCGGGTTCACGGGGATGATGCGGTAGCCGTGCTGCTGCATATATTGCGAGACGCCGTGGCTGGGGCGCATCGGTTTCGAGGAAATTCCAACGACGGTGAGAGTCTTGTATTGTTCCAGAATCCGGGCGATCGCGTCTGCCATTACCTTTCCTTGGATGGATTCGGTGGGCGCTTCCACTTCTTCAGCCGCTCGACTTCGGAGGGCGTCAGTTCGCGATAAGTTCCCAGTGGAACGCCCTCATCGGTCAGAAAAGCAATCCGCACCCGCTTCAATTTCACCACCGGCTGGCCGATGCGCTCGAACATGCGTCGCACCTGGTGATTGCGCCCTTCCGTGAGTGTGATCTCATACCAGGGCTTCTCGCGTTGGGCGACCAGGCGAATCTGCGCGGGCGCGGTCCGCTCGCCGTCCAGCACGATCCCGGCCTCCAGCTTCTTCAAGTCTTCGGGGCGCGGCGAACCCTCCAGCTTGACGTGATAGGTGCGCGGAATGGCGGCGGCGCGCGACATCAGCAAGTTCGCCAGTTCGCCGTCGTTGGTCAGGATCATGATGCCGGACGAGTTGTAGTCGAGCCGCCCCACGGGATAAACGCGCTCGCGGATGCCCTTGACCAGCTTCATCACGGTCGGACGATTCTGGGGATCACTGACCGTCGAGAGGTATCCGATCGGCTTATTCAGGAGCAGATAGCGATAACGCGACTCGCGGCGCAGCAGCCTGCCGTTGACCTTGATGTGGTCGCGCGACGGATCGGCCTTCGAACCCAGCTCGGTGACGACCTGGCCGTTGACCGTGACGCGGCCTTCCAAAATCAGCGCCTCGGCCTTGCGTCGAGATGTGATGCCGGCATCGGCGATGATTTTCTGGAGACGGATAAGCATGGGCAGTACCGGTGCGAGCGCTACGTGCTTGGTTCCGGGGGCTGGGTTGCACCAGCCCCGCCAGGAGATGGCGTCTCGGGTCCCAAAGCATCCTTGGCCGAGATGGGCGAATCGTCGCCCGAACTGGCCCCGGCACCGTCCTCCGCGGGAGTCTCGGACGCCGCCAGCGCTTCCGCCTCCGCCTGGGGCGCTGTGGCCGCCAGCGGTTCATCGCCCAGCAGAGGTTCCGAACCGAGCGCCTGTTTTGCCAGCTCCTCAAACTCCTTCAGGCTGGGCAGCTCGCTGACATCCTTGAGGCCGAAGTGAATGAGGAAGTCGCGCGAGGTGCGATAGAGAATCGGCCGCCCCACCACGTTCTTGCGGCCCGCGGTCACCACCAGCTTCTTTTCCATCAAGGTGTGGATGACGCCACCGCAGTCCACGCCGCGGATCGCTTCGATTTCGGGCAAGGTCACCGGCTGGCGGTAGGCAATCACCGCCAGCGTCTCCAGCGCCGGTTTCGAGAGCCGCACCAGCGGTTTCAGACTCTTGACGAATTTACGCAGCACCTCATGATGCTCGGGCTTGGTGGCGAACTTGTACCCGCCTGCCACCTGGCGTATCTCCATCCCGTGCATGGGCAGCTGGTATTCGACGATCAATTCCTCCAGCTTCTCGCGCACGCGATCCCGTGTTTCCCCCTCCAGGGACTTCAGCATGGAGTCGAGCGTCACCGGCTCCGGCGCCACGTAGATGATGGCTTCAATCAAGGCTTTCAGATTGTCGTCAGTCAGCATAAAAAAGACGATTCGGGATTCAGGCATCCAGAGGATACCGATTCCCCGCAGCGAGCGTATTCTGATTCCTGTCTCCTGACTCCTATCCGAGGCTCTCCTCTAATCCCGCCTGGAGCTGGTCGTAGCTCGCGCCCGACATCATATCCTCGAAACGCTTGTGGCGGTGGACCATGATCGAGGCAAACAGATCCTTCTGTCGCAGAAGAATGGCGTGCAGTCGCACCATTTCGAGCAGCCCCAGGAAGAGTGCGATCAGCGCCTGGCGCGACTCGTAGCCCGCCATCAGTTGATCGAGCGGCACCGGTTTCGAGCTCGCCATCAACACCTGCTTCACATGCTCGATCATCTGCGCCACGGTCACTTCTTCGCGGCGGATTTCGAGGTGCGGCCGCTTCTTGGCGCGCTCCAGGATTTCGCGGAACACCGAAATCAGATCGAACACGGTGACGGCAAGGCCGGGGTCATCCTCGGCCTCGACGAATTCGCTGATGCCGGGCTGCGTCCACGTGGCGTCCTCAATCAGCCGTTTGGATTGCAGCATTTCCGCCGCGTTCTTGAACTTTTCATGCTCGAGCAGGCGATGCACCAATTCGGTGCGCGGATCCTCGGTCTGCTCCTCGGGCGTGGCCAGAGGATCGGGCGGCAGGAGCATGCGCGACTTGATGTGAATCAGCGTCGCCGCCATCAGGATGAACTCGCCCGCCACGTCGATGTTCATTTCTTTCAGCAACCGCAGGTAGTCGAGATATTGCTGCGTGATCTTCGCAATCGGGATGTCGTAGATGTTGATTGCCTGCTTGCGAATCAGGTCCAGCAGAAGGTCGAGCGGTCCTTCATAGGCATCGAGCTTGACGCCGGGCGGTGGCGTCGCCATGCGACTCACCCGCCGGGCGGGCGTCTCCGGCAGCGACGGAGCGTTCTCCGACTCCGTGGGCTCGGGTGCGGGTTGTTGAGGATCGTCGGTCATTCGGTGTCAGGGGTCAGGTCAATGCCGGCGTCTGCCTTCAAATCAACTTCATGGCGCCGCGAACCTCCGCCATCGTTTGGTGCACGATCGTGCGCGCGCGGTTCGTGCCGTCTTCCAGGACGTCCCAGACCAGTGTCTTATCGTTCTCGTAGGGCCGCCGCCGCTCCTGGATGGGGGCGAGCGCTTCATTGACGTGCCCGCCCACGAGCTTTTTGCAGTCAAGGCAGCCAATCTCCGCCGTGCGGCACTCATGGTTTACTCGATCAATAGTTTCCGGCTTGGAAAAGATCTTGTGCAGGTCATACACAGGACACTTGTTCGGGTCGCCGGGATCGGTACGCCGCTTGCGCGCCGGGTCGGTGATCATCGGCGCCAGCTTTTTGTGAACGACCTCCGGTGGGTCCGTCAAGAAGATGGCGTTGTTGTAGCTTTTCGACATCTTCCGGCCGTCCGTCCCCGGCAGGCGCGGCGAAGGCGTGAGCAGCGCTGCCGGTTCGGGGAAAACGGGGCCGTAGTATTGGCTGAACCTCCGCGCCACTTCGCGGGTCAGTTCGACGTGTGGCACCTGATCTTCGCCCACGGGGACGGCGTCGGCCTTGTACATCAGGATGTCCGCCGCTTGCAGCAGCGGGTAGCCA
>CAZHKT010000064.1:0-9324 GCA_964533045.1 uncultured Acidobacteriota bacterium
GCTCGCAGCCGAGGGAGATGAATCCGCGCTCGTGCAATGGGTTGTAGGGCACGTTGTTCTCGCGGATGTATTGCCAGACCTGCCGGGACGACCAGTTGGCCAGCGGATTGAATTTCACCAGCTGGTTGCCGGGCGTGCTGAAGGTCGGATCGGCCTGCACGACAGGAACCTGGGCGCGCGTGCCCGGGCTTTGGTCGCGGCGCTGGCCGGTGACCCAGGCGCTGAGTGAGGAAAGCGCGCGCCGCAGCGGCTCCACCTTGCGCACATCGCAGCATTCCTTGTGCCCGTCGCGATAGAACGAATAGAGGCCTTTCTCCCGCACGAGCCTTTCCACGGCATCAGCCTTGGGGAAGTAGACTTCAATCGGAATCCCGTAGTGCTCGCGGACCTTGTCGAGGAACTGGTAGGTCTCGGGGTGCAGCCGTCCGGTATCCAGTGAGAAGACGCGGAATCGGCCGCCAATCCTGGCGGCCAGATCCACCAGCACGACGTCTTCGGCGCCGCTGAAGCTAATAGCAATATCCGGCGAGTATTCCTTAATCGCCAGTTCCAGAATTTCCCGCGGATGCCGCTCTGCGTAAGCGTCGGCGATTTCTTGAATCGAAGGAGAAGCAATAGGCATAGGTCAGTCAAGTTTTCCTTTTCCATTGAGTTTGTGTTGCCGTCCCGCAGGGTCGATGCCCTAGGCGGGGACTTCATTCAGCTTGCCTGTCTTCACATCATAGATAAACCCCCGGACCGAAATGCTCTCCGGCAGCCAGGGATGCGACCGGACTTTCTGAACCTGCTCGCGAACATTGGCAGCCAGGTCCGGGAAGGCGTGGAAATACGCCGGCGCCACGACCGCCGTACCCGTCAGCTGCTGGAGCCTGGAACGCAGCTCTTCATCCTTGAACGTCAGCATCCCGCAATCCGTGTGATTGATGATCATGATCTCTTGAGTCCCCAGCAAGTGATGGGAGATGATGAGCGAGCGCAGGGCGTCTTCGGTCACAATGCCGCCGGCGTTGCGGATGATGTGGGCGTCGCCCGTCTTGATCCCGAGCACCTGGGAAACCGTCAGCCGGGCGTCCATGCAGGCGACGACCGCCAGCTTGCGCGCGGGCGGCAACGGCAAATCCCCCAGCGTGAACCTCGCGGCGTACTCCTGATTGGCCGCCAGCAATTCGTCAATCACCGCCATGATCCTTCCTCTGCCTCTTTGAAAGTATTCTGACTCGTGCCTACCGTAGAACCAGTCGGGCCGCGATGGTGATGTACAATGCGGTGTAGATCCACCCGTAGCGTTTCTCCGAAAGATAACGGCTGAAGCGGCTGCCCAGAATGACCCCCGGTAGAGAGCCCGTCACCAGTTGAAGGAAGAGAATCCCGTCGAAATGCCCCATCCAGACGTGGAAGGATCCAGCCAGCGCCATGGTGGCCAGACCGAAGGCGATGTCGGTTCCCACCAGTCCCGCCACCGGCAGTGGGATGAGCATCAGCAGGAAGAGCATCAGCAAACTGCCGCTGCCAATGGAAGTGAGAGCTACGAGGAACCCGACCAGCGCGCCCACCCCGATTAATCGCGCGATCTTACCTCTCGAGTCCAACTCGTACGGGCGAGGCGACTTCCGCTCCTGCCCGCCGCGAACGAACGGCAGAACCAAACCCACCACAAATAGCGCCACCGCAAGGACGATTCTCAGGACTTGATCCAATTCGGCCACCGGAAGGTGCGCCTTCAGGTAGCCCACGCATGCCATGCCGCCCAGAGTTCCGGGAAGGCTGCCCGCAACCAGGAATCCCGCCAGCCGCCAATGCACCTGCCCCAGTCGGCGGTGCTCAATCACCCCAAGAAGCTTGGTGGCGGCGCCATTCACGATGTCCGTCCCGATAATCACGACCGCAGGGTAAGGGGTGAAGATCAGCAGCAACGGCGTGAGCAACACCCCTCCGCCCGTACCCGTGAGGCCGATCATCGTTCCCGCAAGAAACCCCAACAGTGTGACCATCATGAAAATCAATCCTTTATTGCATGACCAGCCGTGCGGCGATCGAAGCATACAGCGCCGCGTAGATCCAGCCGTAACCCTTCTCGGACAGCTGACCTGCCAAGCGGCTGCCCAGCACCACGCCGGGCAGCGAGCCGGCCAGGAGCTTCAGCCAGAGGCCCCCGTCCACGTGGCCCATCCACAGATGCATGGCGGCGGCCGAGCCGACGGTCACCACGCCAAAAAAAATGTCGGTCCCGACCAGCTCTGAAGTGGGAAGCGCCACCAGCAGGAGGAGCAGCAGCATGGTGACGCTGCCGCTTCCGATGGAAACCAGCGACACCAGAACTCCCACCCCGAAGCCCACGGTCAGGATTCGCCAGGGGGAGTAACTGCGGGGATTCTCCGCCTGGGCTGCGGCG
This sequence comes from uncultured Acidobacteriota bacterium, assembly GCA_964533045.1. Taxonomy (GTDB): domain Bacteria; phylum Acidobacteriota; class Terriglobia; order UBA7540; family UBA7540; genus JACQNR01. The sequence goes on from CAZHKT010000064.1 coordinate 2,393, forward strand.
GCCTTCCTGGCGCGCAGCAAGGGCATGAGCAGCGCCGTCGCCGCCATCGTCAGCGCCAACCCGTAATTCAGGTAGCTGTCGAGCTGACTGGCCGCAAGCTGCGATTTCATCTGGTAAAGGAGGAGGCCCCCCAGCCAGGTTCCCGGAACGCTGCCCGCCAGCAGGTAGGCCGCCAATTTCCAGTTGACGCGGTCAAATTTGTGGTGCTCCCAGACGCCCACCAGCTTCGTGACGGTTCCCACGGCCAGGCTGGTACCCACCGCCGTCAGAGTCGAAACCGGCGTCAAGACGACGAGTAACGCCGTCATGACGGTGCCCACACCGACCCCGGTCAGTCCAATGAGCAATCCCGCGACAAGTCCGATAATGATTTCTGTCATAGCCCTTACGTCCGTCCGCTGCCCCCTTGCGACCGCCTCCTGGGAATGGATAGAAAACAAAAACGCCCGCCAGCGTTATCGCTAGCGGGCGTCCTGAATGATTCCTGGCTTGGAGGGCTTACAAGAGGTTCATTTCAAGGGACACAGCTCCGCTAGCGGATTTACAACAACAACAAATCCGCCGCGCCTCCGTGCCCGAAACCGTCTTGTAGGCGGTATCCATGACTGAATGAAGTAACCACTCTAGCAGCGACAGTCCTGCAATGTCAACATCAAAATCTGACATCGGATAGCTGGTCGGTTGACGGCTGCCATACGACGGAGTTTCTCAGCTCCCCCCTGCGTCGAATCTCCTCGCGCCCCGCTTGCCAGGTCAAACCTTTTCCAACGCAAGTTCCAAATCCCGGATGATGTCGCGCCAGTCTTCGAGCCCAATGGAAATCCGAACGCCTTCCCGGTCCAAACCGAAGGCCAACTTCTGTTCATCTGGGAGGGCGGAATGGGTCATCGTAAATGGGTGTTCGATGAGCGTTTTGACCTGGCCCAGGCTCACCGCCAGCGTGATGGTGTAAGCATGCTCCGCCAGGTAGTCCACGAACTTTTCGGCCCGCGAGTCGCGTCCATTCGCAGATTTGAGAACGAAATAGACCATGCCGCCGGGTGCAAATTTCCCGTCGGGATCAGTCATCTGGCGGTGGGCCAGCGTCTTTTGTGGAAAATGCTCGGAGCCCGGATAGGCCACCCGGGCCACCTTGGGGTGCTCGGCCAGGAACTTGGCTACGCGCTGAGCGGTCTTTTGCTGGTTCACCATGCGGGTCGCGAGCGTCGGGAGTCCATAAATCAGAATCGCCCAGGCGCTGCGAGGGGTGAGGACGCCGCCAAAATCCTTTCGGTAGAGCATGAGGTGGTTGTACCAGGAGGCCGGAGCAGCGACGGCACCGCCCATGTCGGTCCCGAATCCGCCCACGTCTTTGGTCAGACTTTCGGCCACCAGGTCCGCGCCCAGCCGAAGCGGGCGCTGGCAGAAAGGCGTGGCGAAGGTGTTGTCCACGATCACCAGAACGCGTTCCTTCTCCTCGCGCTTTTCGTTGATGCGGTCGGCGAGACGCCGGATTTCGGCGATATCGATCAGCTCGAGGGTGGGGTTGACGGGCGTTTCGAAGTAGAGAACGCGCGTGGCGGGCGTCACCTGCTTGAGCAGCGATTCGGGGTCAAGGAAATCGCCGAACTTGACTTGAACGCCGCACCGCGGCAGCCAATTGGTCATCAGGCTGTACGTACAGCCGTAGAGGACGCGGTGCGCCAGCACTTCCTGTCCCTGCCGCGTGGCGACGCCCAGTGCCGCGCTGATGGCCGCCATGCCGCTGGCGAAGGTCACGGCCACATCACCGCCCTCCGCGTACGCCAGGTTCTCTTCCAGCATGGAGCGTGTCGGCTCGTCGAGCCGGTCGTAGATGTAGATGGGCACGTGACCGCTGAGCGCCTCATCGGGCGATGCGAACTGGACGAATCCCTTCGCGCCGCGATGCAGCGAACTCAGCCGGAAGGCCGTCGAGTGCGATATGGGAGGAATGACGTGATGATCGAAGTCCCACTTCTTGCTTTCGAAATTGCCGTGAATCAGATGGGTACGCATCCGGTAATCTTCCTTACGGGCATGGCGCTTGCGGGTATCCATAGAAGCCTCCGCGAGGGTGAGTCAGGTCAACTCCAGCCTAGCACTCGGCGGGCGGGTTTCAAGGGAATAGTATTCTGCCGCGGCGGCGTCCTCGCCGTGGCCGCTGCACCGTCCCAGCCTGTCTTTCCGAGTCCCGATCTGATCGGGACGAGGAACATTGCCCTGAACACCATCTCAGTGCGAGATTCCTCCTCGTCCCGTTGAAGTACATCGGGACTGGTCGGACTGACATGCCTTTGGGATTCGCCGGTTACCGCTAACTCACCGGCGGCTCGGGCCGCCCGCGCAGGCGGCGCAGCCAGGCGTGGGCTTTTTCCGCGGCCTCGTGGGAGACCTTGGTGACGGCGGGAAAACGGTTCTTGACTCGCTCCACCAGTCGCCGCGCCCAGTGGTATTCGGTGGAGAGAATGATCAGGCCGATCATCAGAAAAAGAATTCCCTGGAGCACGGGGAGGAACAAACCGACGATTCCCACCACGATGAACGCCCAACCAGTGATTAGAACCAGGATCTTCTTCATAGGCGAGATACCGGGCATACCCTGCCCGCGCTGCGCCCATCCACCTTAAACTGCCGCTCTCGCGGGGAGCAAGTATTTGTTAGGTCCTTGCAGGGCGGCCAAACCGGGGGTTCGTTTCCCTGACAAATATTCTTGACAGAGTTTCGGCCGTCGGGTAGATTCGCTTTCGGGCTAGAAGCTTTCATATCATCGAGAACGAAAAATCAGCGTCAACTGTCCGGGGGATCCCCGAATGTCGATGCCAGACGACGTTCAAGTTCCGGGTGCGGCAAGGCCCGCAGCCGGCAGCACGCCCGCAAAACCGGCCGCGGCGGCCAGACCCCTCGCCGCCTCGAAGGACGCCAAGTCGCAGCCGAACAAACCTCGGCGGCGGTTTATCTGGGCAAGCATCGGCGCTTTCCTCACCGCCAATTTCCTGATGTTCCTGCGCTTCTTTTTTCCGCGCACTCTTTTCGAACCGAGCACGGTCTTCTCTATTGGCTATCCGTCGGATTTTCAGCTGGGCGTGGACGAGCGCTTCAAGCAGTCGGCGCGCATCTGGGTGGTGCGCGAGGCGGACCGCATTTACGCCATCTACGGGCGCTGCACGCACCTGGGCTGCACGCCCGACTGGAAGCTGAGCGAAAACAAATTCAAGTGCCCCTGCCACGGCAGCGGCTACACGCCGGACGGCATCAATTTCGAGGGACCCGCTCCGCGTCCTATGGACCGGGCGCACATCGAATTCGATGCCACGGGTCAGATCGTGGTTGATACCAGCCGGCTTTACATGTGGCCCAAAGGCATGCGAAGCCAGTTCAACGACCCGGGCGCGTTCATCGCGGTGTAGGAGTTGTGGCGGCGGTTTTTGACCGCCGATCGGGAAGGCCGGCAGGATGTCGGCGCACCCAGGCGAGCGCCCGACCGGATCGGGGCGCAACGCGGAACCATTGCATGGGCGATCAGGAAAGCGAAAAGAAAAAAGGGCTGGGCGTCCTCGTTGAGGAAGCCAAGGTCTTGACCGAGCGGGTCAAGACGGAGATCGTCGAACCGCTCAAGGAACCGCAGAAGACCCCGCTCTACAAGTCCATCTTCCGCGTCAAGCACGACGAGAGCGAGCGCAGCCGGGCGCTGGGCGTTCTAACCAACGTTTTTCTCCACCTGCATCCGGCCAAGATCAACCGCGATGCCGTCCGTTACAGCTACACCTGGGGCATGGGCGGCATCACCTTCTACCTCTTCATCGTCCTGACCATTACCGGCATCCTCCTCATGTACTATTACCACCCCACCAAGGGACAGGCCTACCAGGACATCGTCTACCTGATGAGCGACGTGCCGTTTGGCCGCCTGCTGCGCAACATGCACCGCTGGGCGGCGCACCTCATGATCATCACCGTCTGGCTGCACATGTTCCGTGTCTTTCTGACGGGCTCCTACAAGCGCCCGCGCGAGTTCAACTGGGTGGTGGGTGTGATTCTGCTGGTGCTGACCATGCTGCTCTCTTTTACCGGTTATCTGCTGCCCGACGATCAACTGGGCTTCTGGGCGGTGACGGTGGGAACCAACATGGCTCGCGCCACGCCGGGCCTGGGCCATGAAGGCCCGTTCGGACCGGAACTGGGCATGACGCCTTACAACGACGTACGCTTCGCCCTGCTGGGCGGATCGATTGTGGACGCCAACGCGCTGCTGCGCGCCTACATCTGGCACTGCATTGCGATTCCGCTGATTGCCGGCGTCTTCATGGGCGTGCATTTCTGGCGGGTCAGGAAGGACGGAGGCATTTCCGGCCCCGCGCCTGTCATGCTCGAATCGGAGATCAAGAAGGGCCCCACGGTTTACGTGGCGCCACAACAGGGCTAACTGGAGCGGCGGTTCAGCTGCAGGCTGTTCGTATGGACTGGCATCAACTCTGGGAAATCACGTCCGCGCCGGACAACGTGCCGATCGTCGGCCTGTTGTTCCTGGTGCCCTTTTACACCTGGTACGGACTGCGGCAGGCACTGGCCAACGACCGGCTGATCGCCCAACTGGAAGCCGATCCGGTCCTGGCCAAGACGCACCACCGCAAGACGTTCCCCTTCGAAAAGGGCTGGTCGAAGGAAGTGCACGTCTGGCCCTACCTGCTGCGCATCGAATTCCTTGCCGCCATTATTGTGACGGTGATCCTGATTGTGTGGGCGATCTGCCTGGACGCGCCGCTGGAAGAACCCGCCAACCCCAGCCTGACCATGAACCCCGCCAAAGCGCCGTGGTACTTCCTGGGCTTGCAGGAGATGCTGGTCTATTTCCACCCCTGGATGGCGGGCGTGGTGATGCCCACGCTGATCATCATTGGCTTAATGGCCATTCCATATATCGATGCCAATCCGCTCGGCGCGGGCTACTACACCTGGAAGCAGCGCAAGTTCGCCATCGGAACATTCTGCTTCGGTTTTCTGGTCTTGTGGGTCAGCATGATTATCATCGGAACATTCATCCGCGGGCCGGGGTGGATGTGGTTCTGGCCGGGGCAGACCTGGGACCCGACGCGCGTGGTCTACGAAGTCAACCAGGACCTGCATGACGTCTTCGGCATCACGTCGTGGCCGGGAAAGATTATCTTCGGCGCGCTGGCCGCAGGGCTCTACCTGGTGGTGGCGGGCGTCGCCGTCCACAAGCTGATGGTGCTCACGGAATTCAACCGCAAGATCTACGCGCGGATGAGCCTGCTGCAATACTTGACGCTACAGTTTCTGATGATCGCAATGCTGAGTTTGCCGGTGAAGGTCCTACTCCGGCTGCTTTTCCGGATCAATTACGTATGGGTTACGCCTTGGTTCAGCCTATAGAACTGCTCCTGCGGCGCGCGAGGGAGGTCCGCTGTGCCTGAAAATCAGGACCGCGACCCCGTCGTCTTTGCGTCGCTTTCCGGCTATCTTCTGGTCGCCTCGGTACTGCTGACAGTGAGCCTCGGCTGGGCGCTCTACGACGAATTTTTCGGCCTTCGTCCCTGGAAGTCCTACCAGCAGCAATTCAAAACGCGATACGCGCGCTTCCTCGAGAAAGAAATCCCGCGGCAAGCCGCGGCCGAGAAGGCGATCCTCGCCTCCGCCGAATACCAGGCCCTGGAAAACAAGCTGAAGGAGGCGGAAGAAGCGGTCCGTGCGGACCTGGAGAAGATCGACTCGGCGGTCGCCGCCCTGGACCATCGCCTCGCTCAAGTCACTCTGGTTTATACCGACACGCGGGCCAACGTGGCGGCCCAGACCTACGTCATCGAGCGCACCTCCAGCGCCGCCAGCCGGAAACGGAAGGAAGCGGACCTGGAAAAGTTCCGCCAGGGACCGTTCCGCGTCTCCATTCCCCCGCTCCAGGGCTCCGGCAAGCCGGAAGTGCTCAACCTGACCTACGAACAGCTGGAGGAGGAATTCAACAGGCTGCGAGAGGAGAAGGCAGCGCTGCTCAACCGGAAAGCGGAGGTGCTGCGGCCGGTCGCTGACCTGCGGCGCGAGACCCAAGCCTATATCCAGGACCACCTGAACGGCCTCGGCGCCGATCAACTAAAGGGCCTGCTCAACAAGACCCGCCTGCTTGCCGTCGAAATCAAGCAGATTCATAACCCTGAGGCGCGCGTGGTGGACCGCTGTGAATCCTGCCACCTGGCCATCCGCGATCCTCTTGTGGTGACACGGCAGGATGTGGGTGGACCCGGAGATCGCCGGGCGGGGGCGTTCACGTCCCACCCCGCCCCCGAGCTGCTGCGGATCCATCATCCGGAAAAGTTCGGTTGCACCCCCTGTCACAACGGCAACGGCATGCAGGTGGCCAGCGTGCAGAAGGCCCACGGCCAGTACAAGCACTGGCTGTGGCCGCTCTACCCGCGGGCCAATTTCGAAGCAGGCTGCCAGCACTGCCATGCCGCCGACATGATGATAGACCACGCGCCCGTGCTCAACCGCGGCAAGGAGCTCTTTCAGTGGCGCGGCTGCATGGGTTGCCACCGCTTCCAGGGTTACGATTCGGAGTCGGAGGAACTCGTCTCGGTGCAGCAGCAAATCGCGCAGCTTGAAATGAGGCGCGCTGAGACGCAACGCGAAATCCGCGCCGCGATCGCCGCCGGCGACAGCGCCTCCGACAACGACGCCGCTCGGAACGCTTACCTCAAGGCCGAAGCGCTCCGCGTCTCGGTGAGCGACCTCGAAAGCCGCATGGAGCAACTCGACTACCGCGCCCGCTACCTGCTTCAGGACATCAAGAAGGTCGGCCCGTCGCTCAAGGAAGTGCGCGTCAAATTGCGGCCGGAATGGATTCCCGTCTGGATATCGAATCCGCACCAATTCCGCCCCACCACGCGCATGCCAGACTTCCGCCTGACGCACGAGGAGGTGAA
>CAZHKT010000064.1:9334-20552 GCA_964533045.1 uncultured Acidobacteriota bacterium
GAAGGCCGTGGCGGCCTTCCTCTGGCAATCGGGCGTGGAGGGCAAGCTGCCCGTTCAACCCAAAGGCGACGCGGCGCGCGGCAAGGAGAGCTTCGAAACGCGCGGCTGCCTGGGATGCCATTCCATCGGGGAAGGCGAGCAGCGCACCGGCGGGACTTTCGCCGCCAATCTGTCGCGCGTGGGCGAAAAGGCCAATTACGATTACCTGGTGCGCTGGGTGCACGATCCGCGCCAGCGCACGCGGCCCTACTGCGCCTTCGAAAAGCGCGACTTGACCGAAGAGGACTACCGCAAACACGGCAAGCCGTTCGTCTTCAACCTGGAAAACTCCAAGTGCCCGAATGACGGCCACGAGCTCCAGGTGGAGCAGATGACCGTGATGCCCAGCCTGCGGCTCAACATCCAGGAAGCGCGCGACATCGCGACCTACCTGATGACGCGGGCCGAAAAGAGCGATTACCCGGCCGCGCCCTACCTGAACGACCCGGCGCTCCAAGCCAGGGGCCGCGCCATCGTCCAGCGCCGCGGCTGCGCAGGTTGCCACGAGATTGCGGGCTTCGAAACCGAAGGCCGCATCGGCACGGAGCTGACCAAAGAAGGTTCCAAGCCGCTCGAGCAGTTCGACTTCGGGTTGTTCGTATCGGAGTCCAAAGAAAAAGGCTGGCACAGCCACAAAGGATTCTTCGAGCGCAAACTCGCCCGGCCCGAAATGTTCGATGAGGGCCTGATCCGCAGCGAGAACGAGAAGCTGCGAATGCCCACCTTCCACCTGAAGCAGGACGAGATCACCGCCCTGACCACCTTCCTGATGGGGGCGGTGGAATCGCAGGTGCCGAAGGCTTACCAATATCTCCCCGCCGACCAGCGCCGGGACGTCCAGGAAGGCTGGTGGCTCGTCAAGAAGTACAATTGCACCGGCTGCCACCAGTTTAAGGTGGGACAGACCACTGGACTGGAAACCCTGGCGCACTTCCAGACGCCGGAAGGCAAGGATCAGCTGCCGCCTAAACTGCTGGCGGAGGGTGACCGTGTCAGCCCCGACTGGCTGCTGCGCTTCCTGACCAATCCGGCACTGAGTAAGACGGACACCGACCGCAACGGTGTGCGGCCGTATCTCAAAACCCGCATGCCGACTTTCTATTTTTCGCCCAACGAAGTGCGCAAGCTGGTGCGCTTCTTCCAGGCGATGTCGTCGCAGCCGGTGCCCTACATTCCGCCGCGCCTCGACCCGCTGACGGGCCAGGAACTGACGCTGGCGCGCGCGCTCTTCACCAGTCGAGCGGCGCCCTGCCTGAAGTGCCACGCGACGGGCGACGCGAGCCACGACCGCTTCGCCACCGCGCCCAACTTCCTGTTCGCGCCGGAGCGGCTGAAGCCCGGCTGGACGAAGCGCTGGCTGCTTGATCCTTCGATGATCAGCCCAGGCACAGCCATGCCTTCGGGGCTCTTCCGGCGCGAGGGGAGCCGCTGGGTCTTCTCCGGCCCGACGCCGCCGATTTTCGGCGGATATGAAGGCGATCACACGGATTTGCTGGTACGCTATATGTTCGCCATGACGCCCGAGGAGCAACGCCGGCTGGTCGGCATGAGCGGCGGAGCGATGCGGCCCACGGCCGGCCTCGCGCCGGATGGCAGGACTGTCGCACGGCTGGAAAGGACGCCGCCGGCACGTGCGCATTAGGAGCACGATCAAATTCACGAGGAAGGGAAGAAATCCTATGAAACATCGGAACATCTTCTTGGCATTGCTTCTTGCCGCCGCGCTCGCTTTGGCGAGCTGTGGCGAGAAGGAAACTGCGGGCCCCGGCGAAGCGGGTCCGGCGGCCGAATCAGCGGCCCCCACCTCGGCGCCCACTCCCATTGACCCCGCGACGATCGCCACCGTCAGCGGCACCATTAAATTCGAAGGCTCGAAACCCAGGCTGGCGAAATTGATGATGGATCAGGACCCCGTCTGCATGCAAAAGCACAGCGGCCCGGTGCTGGCTGAGGACGGCGCGGTGAATGACAACAATACCCTGCCCAACGCCTTCGTGTACGTCAAGGCGGGCGCGGAGAAGTACACCTTTGCCGTCCCCACCACGCCGGTCGAACTCGATCAGGACGGCTGCGTGTACAAACCGCATGTGCTGGGAATCCAGGTGGGCCAGACGCTTCAGATTCTGACCAAGGATGCCACCACGCATAACATCCACCCCATGCCGAAGAATAACCGGGAGTGGAATATCTCACAGGCGCCCAACGCCGCCCCCCTCGAGCAGAGATTCTCGCGCGAAGAGATCATGATCCCGATTAAGTGCAATCAGCACCCGTGGATGAAGGCGTATCTCGGCGTCACCAAGCACCCGTTCTTCTCCGTCACCGGCAGCGACGGCAAGTACAGCATCACGGGCCTGCCGCCGGGGGAATACACCATCGGCGTCTGGACCGCCACTTTCGGCGAGCAGGAACAGAAAGTCACCGTGGGGGCCAAGGATTCGAAGACCGTGGACTTCACGTTCAAGAGTTCGTAGTTTGTGTGCGGGCGGCCTTCAGGCTGCCTTGCAGTACCGGGCTTGAACTGCGGTAGCGTCGGTGGGGGCACCGCCGCTACCGGGAGCGGCGTCAGGGGCCGTTCCCAGGTGCCATCCGCCCGTCGCCCTGTGGGGGCGGGCGCGGTGGTTCGCAATTCCGGCAGGACCTTTCTATCCATTCCGAGGCCCAGGGGGGCCGGTAAGGAGCGGCAGTTATGCCATTGCTCTTGGCGCTCGTGGTGACGATTATCACGCTGGTCTCAGTGGGCGTGTTTGCCTCGCGCATCTGGTGGTTCCCGCCCAACATCTCCACTCACGGCCAGGCCATTGATGATCAGATCCTCCTCACCCTGTACCTGACGGGCGTGGTGTTCGTGCTGGCGCAACTGGCGCTCGCTTATCTCCTGTTCCGCTATCGCGACCGGGGCGACGGCACGCGCGCCCAATTCTTCCACGGCAACAACAAGATGGAAGTCCTGTGGACGGCGGCAGCGGCCGTCATGTTTATCGGACTGAACCTCATGGGCTACCGCACGTGGGCCACCATCCACTTCATGGGCGCCGATCCCGGGGCAATGCAGGTGGAGGTCTGGGGACAGCAATTCGCATGGTACTTCCGCTACCCCGGCCCGGACGGCAAGTTCGGCCCCGTCCATGTGGATAAGGTGTCCGATTCCACGGGAAATTATCTCGGCCTCGACCGTGACACGGACGCCGATTCGAAGGATGACATCGTCACCTCCACGCTTTCGGTGCCCGTCAACCGGCCCGTGGAGATCATTCTGCGGTCGAAGGACGTGACGCACTCCTTCTGGGTGCGCGAGTTACGCCTCAAGCAGGACGCCGTCCCCGGCATGATGATTCCCGTGCACTTCACGGCAACCCGGACCGGACGGTACGAAATCGCGTGCGTGGAACTCTGCGGCCTGGGTCATTACAAGATGCGCGCCTTCTTCCAGGTGCAAAGCAACGAGGATTTCGCCAAGTGGATGCAATCAATGGCAGAAGCGCAGTAGGGGCGCCACTGGCGGGCGCCTGGGGCAGGCACGAGGCCTGCCCCTCCGGAGGGTGATGAATGTCTGACGTTCATGCGGAAGCCGTGCACCGGCACGAAGCTCCCAGGAGTTTTTGGCGGAAATACATCTTCAGCCTCGATCACAAGGTGATCGGCATCCAGTACTGGTTCCTGGCGCTCTTCTCGGTACTGGTGGGGATGACTCTGTCGGTCTTCATCCGCATTCACCTGATTGCTCCGCACGCCAAGATTCCTTTCCTCGACAAGCTTTCCCCCGTGGGCGCGCCGGGCGGGGTCATCACGCCGGAGTATTACCTGGCGCTGCTCACTCTGCACGGCACGATCATGGTCTTCTTCGTGCTCACCACGGCGCCGCAGGGCGGCTTTGGGAACTACTTCCTGCCCATTCAGATCGGCGCCGAAGACATGGCCTTCCCGCGGCTCAACATGCTTTCGTTCTGGACCACTTTCGTGGGTCTGGTGGTCATCATGGCAACGTTCTTCATCGCCGACGGCCCGCCCATCTCCGGCTGGACGGCCTATCCGCCGCTGAGCGCAGTGGGCGGTGCGGCGGGGCCCGGCCAGGCGGCAGGCCAGAACCTCTGGATCATCTCAATCGCCATCTTTTGTGTCGCGTCGCTGCTGGGCGCGTTGAATTTCATTGCCACCACCATTGACCTGCGTGCCAAAGGCATGACGCTGATGCGCATGCCGCTCACCTGCTGGTCGTGGTTCATTACCGCGATTCTGGCGCTGCTCTCGTTCGCGGTGCTGCTCGCGGGCGGCGTGCTGCTGCTGCTCGACCGCATGGGCGGCACGTCGTTCTTCATCCCCGGCGGGCTGATCGTGAGCGATCGCATCATCCATCACGCGGGCGGTTCGCCGCTGCTCTGGCAGCACCTGTTCTGGTACTTCGGCCACCCGGAGGTCTACATCGCCATCCTGCCGGGCATGGGCGCGACCTCGCATATCCTGGCCACCTTCTCGCGCAAGCCCATCTTCGGCTACAAGGCGATGGTGATCGCCATGAGCGCCATCGGCTTCCTCGGTTTCATGGTGTGGGGACACCACATGTTCCAGAGCGGCATGAGTCCTTATGTGGGTTTCATGTTCTCCGTGCTGACCATGGCCATCGGCGTCCCCTCGGCCATCAAGACTTTCAACTGGCTGGGGACGCTCCTGGGCGGACGCTTGCGCTTCCCCAGTCCCATGCTCTACGCCCTGGGATTCGTTTCACTCTTCGTGTCGGGCGGACTGAGCGGCATCTTCCTCGGCCAGCCCCCCGTGGACATCCAGTTCCACGACACTTACTTCGTCGTCGCGCACTTCCACCTGATCATGGGCGTGGCGGCCATCTTCGGCATGTTCGCGGGCAGCGCCTTCTGGTTCCCCAAGATGTTCGGCCGCATGATGAACGAGACCATGAACAAGATCCACTTCTGGATCACGTTCGTTGGGGTCTATTGCATCTTCATGCCGATGCACTACCTCGGCATGGCGGGTCATCCGCGGCGCTATTCGGAGCTTTCCGGGTTCGAATTCCTGAAGCCGCTGGAGGGCGTGCACACCTTCATGTCTCACTCGGCGTTTCTTGTCGCCCTCGTGCAGTTGCTCTTCTTCTTCAACATCTTCTGGAGCATCTGGAAGGGCCGGAAGGCGCCGGACAACCCATGGGAAGCTACCACGCTGGAATGGACGATTCCCTCTCCGCCGCCGCACGACAATTTCGCCGGCAAACACCCGGTCGTCCACCACGGCGCCTACGAATTCAGCGTGCCGGGAGCGGAGAAGGATTACATCATGCAGGATTCGCCGGAAAGAGGTTCCGGCGGGCACTGACGTAGAGGCGGGCTTCCGCCCGCCACGGTGGAATCTGGCGGCCTGAAGGCCGCCACTACGAAAACATGGGAACCACCACACTCACCGAATCGAAATCCGTGGCGCGGCTGGACGATGCCGGTCGCGGCGGCGGTACGGGTTCCGGCAGCTTCGGCGGCGGCGATTCCGGGCGACCACGCGAGCATCGTGTTCCGGAGCGAACCTATCGTCTCGGGATGTGGCTGGCGCTGGTCGCCGTAGTGATGCTGTTCGCAGCATTTACCAGCGCTCTGGTAGTGCGCAAAGGGCTGGGTGATAACTGGGGCTCGACGCCGCTGCCGCGCCTTCTGTGGCTGAACACGGTGGTGCTCCTCGCGAGCAGTGCCACGCTGGAATTTTCTCGCCGGGCGCTGACGGCGGGTGCGGCGAATCGTTTTGCCATCTGGCTCAACCTGACCGCGGGCTTGGGCGTCCTGTTTCTGGCCGGCCAGGTGGCCGCCTGGCGCGAACTGGCGGCCCGAGGCTTTTATCTGGCCACAAGCGCCAGCGCGTCGTTCCTCTATGTGCTGACCGCCACCCACGGCGTCCACCTGGCGGGCGGCGTCCTGGCGCTGGGATACCTGGTGGTTCGCGCTTCGGCCATCGCTCGCGGCGAGCAGAGGCGCTCGGCGCTCGACGCCACGGCCATCTACTGGCACTTCATGGACGGGCTCTGGATCTACGTTCTCATTCTCCTTGCGACGAGGCTCTAGGATGTCAACTCAGGAACTTGCAGGTCCCCACGAAGCTGCCGTGGAATCAGCATGGAACGGCGGCGGCTCGCCCTTCGCCATTGGCTCGAAGAAGCTGGGCATGTGGCTGTTCATTGTCTCTGATGCCATCACCTTTTCGGCGCTCCTGGTGGCCTACAGTTACGTGCGCATCGCCAGCACCGACTGGCCCACGCCTTTCCATTTCTATCCGAGCATCATCAAGGCCACGGTCATGACCTTCTGCCTGCTCTCGAGCAGCGTCACCATGGTCATGGCGGTGCGCGCCATGAAGCTGGGTGACCGCGCCTCCACCGTGAGGTGGCTGCTCGGCACCATCGCCGGCGGCCTGGCGTTCATCGTGCTGCACGCCATTGAATGGGCGGAATTGATTCATGAGGGGGTCCGGCTCTTCCAGAATCCCTGGGGCTCGCCGCTTTTCGGCGCCACCTTTTTCGCACTGACGGGGCTGCATATGACCCACGTCGCCATCGGCGTCAGCTATCTGGGCGTGGTCGCGGCGCTGGTCGGGCGCGGCCGGCTCAGCGAGGAAGATGTGGAAGTAAGCGGCCTTTACTGGCACTTCGTCGACTTGGTCTGGATGTTCATCTTCCCTTTGGTCTATCTGCTGTCGGTGAAGATGTAGCGGCGACCTTCAGGTCGCCACCGTCGGTGAAGAGGTCGCGGCGACCTTCAGGTCCCCACTGGTGGCGGGCTGAAGCCCGCCGCTACGGTTGAGGCGGCACCGGGTTTTGGCCGGCCGGAAGGCCGGCGCTCCAAGTTCAACAAAAAGGTGAAACGATGAGCGAATCAACCGAACACGCCCACGAGGCGGGCAGCAAGAAACTCTTCCTGTACCTTTGGTTCTGGCTGCTGGCGCTGACCGGCGTCGAGGTCTGGCTGGCGTACATTCACCTGGGCGTCAAGTTGATGCTCGCGTTGCTGATGGGACTTTCCGTCATCAAGGCGACACTCATCATCTCCTATTTCATGCACCTGCGCTTCGAGCGCCGCAGTCTGGTGCTGACGCTCATGCCGGCCATGGTGTTCGTCATCGTGCTGCTCTTTCTCATGTTCCCCGACAGTCTGCGATTACTGCACATGAAACCTTAGAAGAGCAGAAAGCGGTAGGCAGATGAAGGCCATCTCCGATTTTCGATTTTCGCCTTTGGGCGTGCAAGCCGGGCGAATGCTGCTGGGCATATCGGTGGCGGCCCTCGTCGCACTGGCCCTGCCGGCGGACGCCGCCGCGCAAGGTTGCGCCATGTGCTACACGAGCGCCTCGGCGGCCCGCCGGGCCGGAATGGAAGCGCTTCAGGACGGCGTGTTCATTCTGCTCTTCCCGCCGCTCCTGATGTTCGCCCTCATTCTCTGGCAGACGCTCCGCCGCCGAAACAGCTCCGAGATCGCTAAGGCGCCTGCGCAGGCGCCGGGCAGGCTCCGGCGGCTCGAAAGCTGAAAATTGGGTCATTTGGCATCTTCCCGAATCGGCCGGGTTCGCATACCATAGAAGAACGCGAGTTCAAGGCAGCTTTGGGGAGCAGAACCATGGCAGAGGTGGCGAACCCAGGCAATCTCAATTCGCCGGAGCACCGGGCGTCAGTTTCACCGTGGCTGCACGGGTACATGGTGTTCGTCGCCGTCGCGACATTCTTCCTGTTAATTGCAGGAGCGCTGGTCACCTCGAACGACGCGGGGCTTTCGGTGCCCGACTGGCCCACGTCGTTTGGCTCGTTCCGAATGCCGCGCATGGTGGGCGGTGTCCTCTACGAGCACGGGCATCGCATGTTCGCCGCCACGGTCGGCCTGCTGACGGTGATTCTAGCCGTCTGGGTCTGGCTGAAAGAAACACGGCGCTGGGTTAAATATCTGGCAGGGGCAGCGGTGCTGGCTGTCATCGCGCAGGGTATTCTGGGAGGCATTACCGTTCTGTTTTATTTGCCGCTGTTCGTTTCTACCGGACATGCGGCGCTGGGTCAGACGTTCTTTTGTATTCTGGTCACTCTGGCCGTGACCACGCGGAAAGACTGGCGGTGGGATGAGCCGAAGCTCGACGAGCCCGCCGGGTTGCTTTCTACCCGGCAGTTCGCTGTTCTGATGGTCGGCGCGCTTTTTGTTCAACTGATTCTGGGTGCGCTCTATCGTCATGACGGGACGGGGATTCTGCCTCACGCCGTGGGCGCCATCGTCATTACGATCCTGGCTTTGGGGCTGGGAGTGCGAATCCTGTCACGCTACATGATCGAGGATCGTATGGCGCACGCCGCGAAGTCGCTGATTGGGCTCGTGGCCGTGCAGGTCTTTCTGGGCGTGGTGGCTTTCATATTACGCATACAATTCCACGATGCGCCTCAGCCCATGCCGCCACTGGTGAAGGTATCCACCGCCCACGTGGCCATTGGCGCACTGGTGCTGGCACAGAGCGTCGTGCTGGCATTGCACGTTTTCCGAAGAATTTCTCCCGCCGCCACCGTTCCTGGCGGCGCAATGGGCATCGAACAGGGCAGCAAGTCTTAGGAGCACAGAATCCCATGAGTTCATCTCCGGCCATCCGGAGGTCTGTCGTCGGCGAGCAGTCGCGCGCGTTGCGCCGGATTTCTGACTTCTGGGCGCTGACCAAGCCGGAAGTTAATTTCCTGGTGGTGGTGAGCGCGCTCGCGGGATTCTACGGCGCTTCGCGCGGGCCGCTGGACTGGTGGGGCCTGTTTCATACGCTCGCGGGGACACTGCTGGTGGCCAGCGGCACCGCGACGCTCAATCAACTGATGGAGCGCGACGCGGACTCGAGGATGCGTCGCACCGCGCTGCGCCCCTTGCCGGCCGGACGCATGCCGACCCTTCACGCCCTGCTTTTCGGGACAGCGCTTTCGGTAGCTGGCGGTGCGTACCTGCTCCTCACCGTGAATGCTCTCGCCTGTATTCTGGCGATGTCCACGCTGCTCACCTATCTGCTGATCTACACACCACTCAAACGGCGCACGCCGTGGTGCACGTTCCTCGGCGCTTTCCCCGGCGCCGCCCCTCCACTGATCGGGTGGGCGGGCGCAGCCGGCAGCCTGGCACGCGAGGCCTGGGTGCTCTATGCAATCCTCTTCCTGTGGCAGTTCCCACACTTCCTCGCCATCGCCTGGATGTACCGCGAAGATTACGCGCGCGCCGGACTCAAGATGCTGCCTCAGAATGATCCGGCGGGTGATGCCGCCATGCGCCAGGTGATGGCAGGATCCATTCTGCTCCTGCCGGTCAGCCTGCTTCCGGCCTGGATGGGTCAGGCCGGAGCCATCTACCTGACCGGCGCCGTCTTACTGGGATTGCTGTACGTCTATTCCGGGTTCCGGTTGAACACGATGCGCACCAACGTGCAGGCACGCCGACTGCTCTTGGCGTCCGTGGTGTATCTGCCCGTCGTTTTTGCGCTTTTGATGCTGGATAAGGCCGGCGCCTAGTCTCTTCTGAAATGCTGCTCGGCGGGATCAACAAAGGATGCAACTGACCATGAGGGGGGCCCAACCGAAATTGGATTTGTACCTCGTCCTTTTCACTCATCTTTTCAGCCTCGTCGTAGGCCTCGCAGCGGCGGGCGTTACCCTCTGGGTGATTGCGACTCATCAGCTCTTGACTCTCGACGGACTGGCGCTGGTGGCTACCGGCTGCGGGATCGCCACCTTCTTCCTGGGGCACACGGCCTGGGCCGTCCATACCGGAGAAATCCGAGAACTCCTGGCGAATTTGCGCGGCAAGTCAGACCAGGCGCCGCCTGAAGGCGCCGGCGCGCCACACGACGGCAAATGACTCCCCGGCCACCCATGGGCCTTGACCTTTCCATCATTCCGACCGTTGATGCCGTATTGAACTCGATCAGCGCCGTGCTGCTCAGCCTGGGCTATTACTTTATCCGGCGCCGGAATATCGCCGCGCATAAGGCGTGCATGATGGGCGCGGCGGTTACCTCCATTCTGTTCCTCATTTGCTACCTGACCTACCATTTCTACCACGGCACCACGCGCTTCGGCGGCCCGGGAACGATCCGCACCGTCTATCTCTCCATTCTGGGCACGCACACCATCCTGGCTGCGGTGATCGTTCCCATGGTGGTGCTGACGTTCTATCGCGCCCTGACATACCAATTCGACCCGCATCGTCGCGTTGCTCGATGGACTCTTCCCCTCTGGCTCTACGTTTCAGTGACCGGGGTCGTCATCTACTGGATGCTGTATCATCTCCATCCATGACGGCAACCGCCCCCTCGCACTCGCGGCGCAACCTGGTTATTGGCCTCGTGCCCATCCTGTTGGTCGTGGTGACGTTTCTGTTCTGGTATCAGACGTGGTTTGGGCGCGAGCTTTCGGACCAGGATATGACGGAATACCTGACCGACACCTCCGTACCCCATAAGACTCAGCACGCGCTATCGCAACTGGGCGAGCGCATGGCGCGCGGCGACGCGCGGGCGCGCCAGTGGTACCCGCTGGTGGTTCGCCTCGCCTCGAAACCGGAGCCTGGGTTTCGCGTCATGGCCGCCTGGGCCATGGGCCAGGACAATGGGGCGGAAGAGTTCCACCGTGCCCTGCTTCAGATGCTCTCCGATCCCGACGTCATGGTGCGGCGGAACGCGGCGCTGGCACTGGTGCGCTTTGGTGACGCCTCAGGCCGTGCCGAATTGCGTTCCATGCTCGAGCCCGTGGCCGTCGCCGCACCCGTGGCCGGCGCGCTGAAATACCGCTTCAACGAGGCGGAGCCGGTGCCCAGCGGCGCGGCCGTGGCCCGAGTACAGCCTTCCGAGGGAACGACGGTGGACGTTGTCTCACCCGTCGCGGGCAGACTCGCTCGCCGGGCCCTTCGGGACGGTGCGACCGTCTCGAAGGGCAGTCTCATTGCGGAAGTGGAACCCGGAGATGACCAGGTTTGGGAAGCGCTGCGCGCCCTGGCGTTGATCGGCACCGCCGCAGAGCTTTTCCCGGTCGAGCGCTACGCACGGGGCGCACCCGGGTACTCCGAGGCGGTGCGCAGACAGGCGGCGCTGACGGCAATGGCCATCCGCGGGCGCGGCTCCCGGTAAGACGGGGCGGCCGCGCCTGCCTAGGCTGTAACATTTCGTGTTGAAAATTGAGTTGGAAAGAGAG
>CAZHKT010000065.1:0-20068 GCA_964533045.1 uncultured Acidobacteriota bacterium
CGGCATTTCGCCGATCTCATCAAGAAAGATCGTTCCCTTGTCGCACAATTCGAATTTGCCCGGCTTGGGTTTAATGGCCCCGGTAAAAGCACCCGCTTCATAGCCGAACAGCTCGCTTTCCAGCAGGTCGGCGGGGAGGGCCGCGCAGTTGACCTTGAGGAAGGTGCGACGTGAGCGCGGCGAGAGTCTGTGGATCAACCGCGCGAGGATCTCCTTGCCCGTCCCGCTCTCGCCCAGCAGGAGCACCGGGACGTTGACCGCCGCCACCTGCTCCACCTGCGCCCGGATGCGCCGCATCTGGGGGCTGGCGGCGAGGAAATAGAGATCATCGCCTACCTCGATCGCCTCGTCGTGTCCCAGGCTGACGTCGATGGTGGCGGGCGTCTGTTGCAAGTGCTGTTTGAGCAGGGAATCGAGCTGGGATTTCTGGAAGGGCTTGGTCAGGTAGTCGGTCGCTCCCTGACGGCCCGCCTCCACCACTTTGCGCGGGTCGCTGACGCAGGAAAGTATCACCACTTTCAGGTTGGGCCGGACCCGGCGCAGCAGCGCCAGAGTTTCCAGACCGTCCAGCTCCGGCATCAGCAAGTCGAGCAAGACGAGGTCTGGCACCGGTTCCTTCTCGATGCGGGTCAGAGCCTCCTTCCCGCTTGATGCCGTCTCCACGTGGAACGATTCGACTTCCAGCAGCGTGCGCATGTAGCGCAGCACGCCGGGCTCGTCGTCCACCACCAGGATGTGGGGCGCGGCGCTCAAGACCAGGTGTCCTCCGCAGAGGCCTCGCCTTGTCCCTTCTCGAAAGGCAGCAGGAAGGAGACCTTGCTCCCCGCGCCTAATTCGCTCTCGACCCATATCTTTCCGCCATGAGCCTGCACTAGGCGGCGGGCAATCGCCAGACCCAACCCCGTGCCTTCCGAGCTTTCGCTGGCTCCGGGAACTCGGAAGAAGTCATCAAAGATCTCCGAATGGAATTCCGGTTTGATGCCCGGTCCGGTGTCCGACACCGTCACGCGCACGGCGTTGGGGCTGCTGTCGATCCGCCTCCGCTTCTCGTTCGGCCCCCAATGCTCGTGGCGATGGCGCCGATCCCAGAAGTGGAGCTCGGCCGACATCCAAACCGACCCGCCCGCCGGCGTGAATTTCAGTGCGTTCTCCAGCAAATTCGAGACGACCTCTTCGATCTTGAAGGGATCAAAGAGGAAAGGTCGGAACTTGTATCCGGGGCTGAGATAAAGCGCCACGCCCTTCTTCTGAAAGCGTGGCAGCCACAGCTCATAGACCTCCTCCAGGCAGGCGTTGAGATCGCTCATCTCCTGTTTCAGCGTGACCGCGCCCGTTTCGAGCGCGCTGTATGTGAGGAAGTCCTGAATGAAGCGCTTCAGCCGGTCGCAGTTCTCCTGTGATTCCCGCAGGATTTCTTTCTGGCGCGCCACCAGCGGGCCGGCCTTCTCGTTCAGCAGGAGCTCGATGTAGCCGGCAATGATGGCCAGCGGCGTCTTCAAGCGATGCGCCGCCGTGGCCAGTGCGATGGTCCGGCGATGCGCGCTCTCCTTCATTCGCGCGTGAGTCTGGAGCAGTTCCTGATACATGTGCGCGATGTCGCTCACGCTCGGTTTGCCCGGAGCAGGAGCGGCTGCGGACGGTGGTGCGTCGGCCGACGGAGGATTCTTGGAAGGGCGGTCCGGCTTGGGTGATTGTGACATGAACGTCGGTCTCCTGCGTTGAACGGGCAGCGACGCACGCTCGGTCCCCGAGAGGGCTCGGCGTCAGGCGTTCGTTTGGTACCAGCAAGCTCCCCAATTGGAGGATTGAGATTTCGCTTCGGAAGGCATTGTAGGGGCTAGAAATGTGGCTGTCAAGTCAGCAAAGCGCAACATTTTGCCATTCGGTTACAAAATGTTGCGCTTGCATCGCGTTACAGGCAAGGCTATTATCTTACTTTCTAAGGAAATGCTCGACATGGGTCACTAACGTATTGAAAATAAGCCTCTTGTGGATTGCCATTTCTTCAATTCCAGGCTGGCATTTGGCACGGTGGATGCTTTGAATAAAGCGCGGTTGACTTTTTTCCGGTGACTCTTTTTCCGGGTGCGTAAATTGAAGAACCCCCAAGAAAGAAGGCGTTGGGAGCGACTCCCTCTGGCAATTCCGGTCTTTGCCCGCGGAGTTGACGACAAAGGAAAGGACTTTCTGGACTTCACGACGGTCCTGGATGTGAGCGGCGGCGGTGCCATGCTGGCAACCCGCAGGAACCTCCCGCGGGCGGCGCGCCTGACCCTGGAAATTCCTTCTGCACCGCTCAATGAGCGGGCTGCGGGAATGACCTCGGTGCGCACCTTGAGGGCCAAAATCGTCCGCGTGACCACCTCCGATCGTTGCCAGCTCTGCGCGCTGGAATTCATCCGCCCGATTTCCAAGAGCAGCTCCGTCGGCCAGGCGTAATCCCTCCCTTTACATGGCCGAGCGGCTTTCGCACCGTTGTCTTTCCTCTTTCGAAGTGTTGAAGGCCCGGTGGCCTGCTCCACTCCTTAGCCCTTGTGGGGCTGCCTCAGGCCCGCGACCTGTTGGCAGGACAGAGGGCGGTCTGGGACCGCCCCTGTGGATCAGTATTTAGGCCGGTTGTAATTGCGGATGGCCATGGGCATCATCTTGCCGCTTATCACCTGCAACGCCTGATCGTAGTGCACGGAATAAGTGCCCATATCGGTGATGCTGCCGGCAAGCATCGAGCCATAGAAAGCGCCACCGGAACCGCCCCCCCCCAGCTTGGCGTCTCCCAGGGCGGTGACCATAGCTTTCAAGTTGGCCTGCCCGGTAAGCGTTACAGAATCCCCCGTGTTCGAGCCACTGTTGTAGACATTGATGACGAGCGCAGTCGCTTTCGCCGTGGCAGGCTGGACGACCCCCTGGCCTCCCATGGACAGTGTCTCATAGATATTGACCACCGCGTAGCCCGTGTCACTATATCCCCCCGGCGGCGGGCAGCTGGCCGGCGGATTGGAAGCGTTGACGATATACATGGCTCCATGAGCGTATACGCTCTTGATATCGTAATGGATCGCATCGGTCGCGGTAGCACCGCCTGTCAGGCAGATGTAGGAGTTGTTGCCGGATGACAAGGCTGGAAGTCGGAACGGATCGTCCTGCGTTCCCGCGCCGAAGATGTTGGTAACGGATCCGTTTTCGGTCCATGTCACAGGCGTATTCGGACCGATCTCCTGCCAGGTGAGAGCGCCCGCGGCCCCCAGATTGAGCCAGGTAATGGCAGCCTGCAAACCGATATTCTGAAAGGTTGCAGATCCATTGGTTTGGGTATTGCCAATCGTCGTCGTCCACGTCGGCTGAGGCGAGCTTGTCGTTCCGGCGACCGTGCAACGGTACACGTAGGCATTTGACTTTCCGCCCGTGCCGATCATCACCTCCCCGACGGTGTAGGCCCTGCCGTTCGACCATCCCCCCGCCGCGTAGTTGTTGTCCGTTGTGTTGGAGCCAACCGTCGTGTTCCACGCGGGCGCGGTATGACCGCTAATACCCGCGTTCTGGGACTGGTAGAGATAACCCCCTGCCAGGATTGTTACCCCCGATGCATAAGGGGTGCCGGGAGTCCAAGTTGCATACGTCGAGTCGGTGACGGTCGCGCCGCTTCCCGTCGGGAAAGAGGGCTGGGTTGCGCTGCTGGTTCCTGCTGTTATCGCCTTATAGGCATGTCCATTGGCCGGGGAAGGCTGGACCACTGCTCCCACCGCGTAAGCCGTGTTGGGGGCCCAATTCGGCGGCGTTGAACCGTCCGTCACCGTTGAGCCGGTCCCCGTTGGCCATGAGGGAGCGGACGTACCGCTGAGCCCGGCCGCCGTCACCCGATAGGCGTGCCCGTTCCCAGGCGCCACAATGGCACCGACACTGTAGGGGGTCGAGGCACTCCAGTTCGCGAAGGTCATCTGGTAGTCTGTCGTCGTCCCGCCACTCTTGTGCTCGTAATACCAGATTCCGGAGGTCTGCTTCACCCACACATAATCCCCATTGCCGAGGTTGGCGGGGTCGGAGGGTGTGGGAAAACTGGCCGGAACTTTATTGCAGGATGTGCCGCCGCCTCCGTACCAGGAGCACGCAGGGAATGTCGGCATAGGCGGTTCTGGAATGGCCGGCACGGGCTGCACGGTTCCCTTGACGCCGCTGACATTGCCCGTCACGCCGCTCGACGCGCTGGCACATGCCCAAAGTGAACTGTAAGTGGGGGCAGTGGCGCCATAACTCACGTCGCCGTTGACGACGTAGCTGCCGCCGTTCAGGGTGACGTTTCCGCCGGAGCCGATGCCCGCACCGCTCGCGAATGCGTTGCTGCCCGCCGTCCCCGCCGTCACGCAGTTGGCAGGGTTTGAGCCGTTGTAGGCGCCGCTGTTGGAGTTGTAACTGTCCGTGCAGACGTTTCCGCTCATGGTGATATTGCACATCCCGTAAAGCGCGTTGGCAAAGTAAGGCAAATACACCGGGGCGAGCGTTGCTTCCTGCACGCTGGTGGGGGTGGCCGGAACTCCGCCCGAAGGCGGTTTCGACGTCCAAGTTCCGGTGGAGGTGACGTACCACACTTCGTAGGGCTTGCGGTTGATCGCCGGGTAGAACGCATCGTTCACGGTGCGATAGCTTTCCAGGATGGCCGTGACGGTGAACTGACCCGAGTTGTTGGAAGCCGCGAGCGGGTTGAGCGTCCCACTGGCCAGGTGGCTGGCGTACGAGGTCGGGATGGTTTCGCCGTCCGCATTGGTCAGGTAGGTCGGGTAATTTCCCGAAAATGTGGAACCGGACATCGACAGCGTCACAGGTTGATTATTCGAGGCGCAACCGCTGATGCAGATGACGGGCCGGGCCGTCGCCGTATAGAGCGTCAGCGGGGTCGTCTGGTAAGCGGCGACGCCGTAACGGGTCGTCGCGTCGTCCGGCGGCACGGGGACGTATTTGCTGCTGTTGAAGTAGTTGATGGCCTTCTGCAGCCCGGCCTTGGCCACATAGTCCGCCTGCAGCGAAGTGCGGTAGTTGTAGCTCGCGAAGGTCTCCGATCGGGCGCTGAAGACAATCGAGGCGGCCAGCACCGACAGCACCACGATGCAGAGCATGACCAGAATCAAGGCCACTCCCCGCTCAGAATTGGAATACCCAGAACGTTGCGCTTCGCGCATACCCGTCTCTCCTTGGACTAATCCGGAATCGGAAGCGTGCGCCCCTCGGAGTCCGTCGGCCGGAAGGGAAGTTCCGGCGAGCCGCCCAGCAGGGTGATGCCCCACGCGTAGTTGATGTTCGTCGGCACGATGTGCGACCGCATGCGGATGGTCCGGTAGTCACGGACTTCCGGGTCCTTGTCGGTCGTCTGCATGGTGATGTCCACATCCACGGCCCGTACATAAGTAGTGAAACCGTAGGTAATATTTCCAAATGTATCGTAGGTTAGCTTGATAATGGGTTTCTGGTCAGGATTCAGGAAGACGCCGCTCGCATCGGGAAGTCCCAGAATGTTGTCGGCCAAGGGCGAGAACGAGTCCCCGGTGGCGGACTTGGAGGCAGGAATTTCGGGGTTCAGAATGGGCGTTACGAATCGTTCCAGCGTCAGGAGGTGGCAATTCACCTGCCCGGAGGCGCTCTGGCACTGGATCGTCGTTGTGCTGCCGGTGTCGGTCAGCTTGTACTCGCCGTATGCCAGGGTGCCGTTGCCATAGATATCCCCAAAATACTGAACCCGATTCACGTTGACGGACTGGTTGGAGCCCACGGCGGAAGCGGTATAGAGGATGCCGTTGGGAAAGGGCAGGGAGCGCGTGAACACGGGCTGTCCCGCCGTGTGGGGCAGGGAAATCACCGCCGGAAACGTGCTGCTCGTGATCTTGTTGGTGGCGTTGCCCACCACGGTCACCGTTTCCCAGTTGGGATCGGTGGCGGAGGCGCCGATTTCGACCAGGTTCCCATAAAAGATCCCGGATGTGTCTCCCACATTAAGGTTCACGATGCCGCCGGTGGGGGCGACGTCAGCCGCCAGCACCTTGTGAACGGTGCGGTTCGGATTGTGGCCTGCTTGCTGGAGTTCCATGGTCATCAATTCGACGGCGCTGCGCGCGCCCTGGTTGCGCTCGGCCAGCAGCTGGTCGCCGCGATAGCGCTGCTGATTGAAGCGCAGGAATTGGAAAACGGCGGCCATTAGCACGGTGATAATCGCGACGCTGATCAGCACTTCCAGCAGCGAGAAACCGGCTTCCGAGCGCGCGCCGCGCGCCGCCTTGCTGTCCGAGAATTCCGCCCGAGGTTGCTGCATCGTTTTCCCCTATTCCGAAAGGTATGTCGTCAGCATGGCCGAGGGCGCCGCCGAGCCCGTGTTGACGGCATTCTTGCTCCAAACGTAGACATCGATGCGCTTCAAGCCCGGAGTTCCGGGGGCGGTGGTAATGACATCGGTGATCTGCCACTGCCGGATATAAGCATAAGGGGTGGATGCCCCGCTAACTGCCGAACAGTCCGTTCCCGTGTACTGGTTGCCGTTGGCGTCGAGGTAATCCACATAGCCGACGGCCGCGCCCGACGAGGGGCAGTCACCCACATAGGTCAGCGTCCCGCCGGCGAGCAAGCCCCCGTTCCACCCCGAGCCGGTGATGCCGGTGGTGTTGCATTGGGTGAGCGGCGTGCTCTGATTGCAGTCCGCCCAGTCAAGATTCATCAGGGTTTCGATTTTATCTTGCGCATACACGGCGACGCGGCTCATCTCCACACCCTGGTTCTTGTTCTGAACGGTGGCCTGGAAGACAACCGCTCCCAGAGCGGTCATCACGAACATGGAGATGAGCACGGC
Organism: uncultured Acidobacteriota bacterium; assembly: GCA_964533045.1. Lineage (GTDB taxonomy): Bacteria > Acidobacteriota > Terriglobia > UBA7540 > UBA7540 > JACQNR01. The sequence continues at coordinate 6,827 of CAZHKT010000065.1, forward strand.
AATCATTGCTTCCACGAGTGATACGCCTTGATCGGTCCGCGTCATGCGATTCCTCCGGAGGTGTCCTCTCATCGGGCGACCCAAGTCGACGTGCCTTGATTGTAGTTCCAGAGACCGACCTTTCCCCCTAGGGAAACGGTCACGGCATCGTACAGGTTATTCTCGTTGGCCAGGTAGATGACGCTGTTGTTGAAGGCGACCCCCGAGCTGTCCACGGGCAGGCCGCGCGTGTTGAAGTAGATCGCGGAAGAGGCGCCGGTAAACGAAGCGCTGACATTTCCCGGCTTGGCAGTGACCGGGCAGGCGGTGAGAAATCGGATGCCGCGATCCAGCGGCTGCGTCTCTTCCACCTGCGGCGAGCCGTAGGTGGTCGAAAGGCGTTCGCGTAAAGTGCTTCCGGCCGCAACATCGACCCGGAGTCGGTACGGCGTGTACTGGGAGGTGGCGCGGAACCGCGTCACGTTCAGCTGCGCCGCGATGGCCGAGGCGTTGGCGTGCAGCCGGTAGCCTTTGACAAAGGTGATGGCGCTGGGCAGCGCGAAGGCGGCGATGACCCCGATGATGGCAATCACCACCAGAAGTTCCAGCATCGAGAACCCGCGGTTCTTTTGCTTCATCTGGTTTGTCCTCATCCTCAAATTGCGATTCCCACTTTGGAATCGAGCCCGAGGGGTGATTGCTCGCCAGGACGATGCGCCCTTTGCACTCGTAACCGGTCCGAATACCCCCGGAGGTTCACTGTCCCCTGGCGCGAGGACATCCTATTGGCCCCATTATACATGCAAATCCCTCTCAAAACGCAATCCGCCCCTGCGATTTGTCGCAATTGGAAGGCCGCCCTCCGTCGCACCGGCGGAGGGCGCCGCAAGCTCTTGGGAGTGTGAGGATTGTCCCGAGGAAGACCGATGAATTCAGTTTGGCGTGCGTCCCGGATCGGCCGGTTTGCGGGCAAGCCTGCCCCGCACAGACACGAATTGTCCACGGGGATGGACACAAACCGTCCATTCCGGGGCCCGCGGACCTCTCTGCTACCTACTGGCAGGTTGGGTTTTCAATCACATACCACCGAACCCCGTCGAGATATGTCTTGGAGCCGTCGGTGGTCAGAACGAACGTTTCCACTTTGCCGGTGGCGTGCCGCAATTGCAGCGCGGGTTGCCCCGCCTGCCCCACAATGGACCATTGCCCGGAGTTCGATTCCGTGCCCGGTTGCATGATGGCCGATCCCCCGGCCGTCCCCAGGGAGCCCTCAAAACCTCCCTCAGACTGAAACATGCCATTGCTGCATAAATCAATGTTACGCTTGTCGCTCCACGAGTACGACCCGCTCAGGTCAGTGCTCCCCCCGGATTTGAAATACGCCACCCGCATGCCCGCCAGCTTCTGTTTCCACATCGCCGCTTCGGGAGGCGCCTGAGGTTTGGCGAAGGTCATGCTGCGCGCGATGCCCTCCGCCCACTGGGCGTACTGCGGCCCGTAGCTTTCCGCGTTGGTTCCGGCCATCACCAGGAATCCCCCGCCGTGCGGCGACACAACTCCCACAATCCGGCCGCGCACGTTGCGGCCCTGGAGCATGCCGCCATATTCCGCTGCCAGCATGTTGCTGGCCAGCGTCGCCGCCTGGCTGGTGACCATCAGCTGACCGTCATCCGCCTGGTAGAGCGGCTCACTGGCTGCCTGCGCCAGTTCCTGGAGGGAATTCGCCTGGTGCGGCATCACCAGAATCGTGCCCGGGATCGTGTCATGGCCGATCACATACACGGCCTGCTGCTTGGCGTATTTCCATCCTGGTGGAACGCTGAAACGCACGCCCTGCGAAGGATCGTTCACAGTCTGGCCGCCCGGCAACGGCCGCGGGGAGGGACCGGTCCCTCCGGCCGGAAATGCCGGGGTTCCCTCCTCGCCGGCTGTGGAAGCCTTCCGCCCTCCGCCCATGAAGCCGCCCCCGGCGGCCGCTTGCCGCTGAAGCTGGTAGGTCGTGCCGCCCGTCACAAACGTCAGCGTGTTTCCCTCAAGGTTGGCGGTGAAGTCAAAGCGATGGGCGCCGCTGGTGAACGATCCCCGGAGCGACTCTCCGTCGGCGCTCTGGGCGGTGACGGGGTAGGTTGAACCTTTGAACTGAATCTTCCCCTGATAGCGTCCTCCGCTGCCGGCGAGTTCCAGCCGCATGTTGCTGTCGGTGAAAACGCCCGCCAAAAGATCCCCCAGCCCGTTTCTGGGCGCGGCGATTTGATAGCCGGCCAGCGCAAAAGCCGCTTGGCGCGTTCCGGGCAGTTGCAGGGCTCCCGCTGAGCCCACCAGCAATGCCAGGCACGCAATCCAGAGATACCGATACATGATCCCTCCTCCACGCCAGGGCGCGAGAAATTGCCGCGCACCGCAACCAATGTCGTCTTTCGGCAGCCCTGCCTCGCTGAAATCATAGACTATTTTTCGCCCCAAGTCCGCATCGCTTTTTCTAGCAGGATCTCGGCCCAGCCAGGTGCGGCAGGGTGTGTGCACCTCTTGCGGCGCCTTGTCAGTAAGGGGGATGGAGGATGCAGATCTCCGGACGGGGCCGCTCCTCGATGGCAGCGGCATCTGGGGGGGAATCGGGAGACCGGCTCGCTTCAGTAGCCGGCTGGAATGATCCAGAAGCTGGCGGTGAACTTTTTCCCGGGCGCCAGCACGTGCAGACCTTTGAACTTGCCTTCATGGTGCATATTGAAGGCGTTGGTCGGGCCGGTTTGCGGCTCGATGCAGACAAAATCCATGAAGAGTGGCGCGAACAGAACGGCCGTGGCATAGTTCTTGTCGAGCACGACTTCAATCTTCTGTTTGGTTCCTGCCGTCCAGAAGCGCGCCAAGCCTTTCCGGTCACGCACTAGGTCCGTGACCCCGCCATCAATGTAAGTCTTCCCCAGCCTCAGGGCATTCGTGCAGCCGGGGAGGAACGTTTCCACCGGCCCCAATTCACCGGTCGGGATCAGGACGTCATTGACGATCCAGTGTTTGCGCGCCGCGACGTGGAGCCGCCATTCTTCCCGCGGACCGTCCGGCACGAAGTAGGGGTGGTATCCGAAATGCACCGGCATCGCGCTGCCGCCGAGGTTCTCGACTGAGGTGGTGCATTCCAGTTGACCCGCCTGGAGGCGGTACGTGATCTCCCAGGCATGGGCGAAGGGGAACTGGGCCATCAAGTCGGGGTACTTGTAGAATTCGATGCGCGCCGTGAGATAGGCGCCGTTTCTGTCGCTCGCGCCGAATCGCACAACTTGCCACCGTGTGTCGTAGGCGAGCAAACCATGAATGGGCAGATGGCTGCCCCCGGCGCGAATGAAATTGCCCAGCTCGTCATTGAGCAGGTATTTCTTGCCCTGAAAGAAATAGTGCTCGCGATCAATGCGATTGGCAAAGGGGGCCATGAGGGGATTGCCGCGACCGAGGCCGCGCTCTTTGCGATAGGCTTCGAGCGAGTCGGGGGCCAGCAACACCGGCTTTCCATTGACCTGGAACTCATAACCCAGCGCGCCGATGTCGGCCACGAAGCCGAAGCTCATCTTGCGTTGGGCGTCGATCAGGTGGTGCGTGACGTGCCCCTCGACCTTCTTTCGCTTCACCGCATAGTTGCCCATCTTCAACCTCCCGTTGGTGCGGCAGCGTCCTCACCGCCGCATGGGTTGTCGTCACGCCGGGCGGTGTGGAGACCGCCGCTCCAGGGCTGGCGCTATCGTCGCGCTTCCGCCGCCAGAACCTCTTCGGGCGACGCCGTGCCCGTGCCTTTCTTCATAACGGTGATGGAGGCCACCAGGTTGCCGAAGCCGGCAGAGACGACCGGGTCGCGCGTCACGCCCAGGGCTAGCGCGGTGCCGGCAGCAAAACTGTCGCCCGCGCCGCAGATATCCACGGGCTTCTCGACCGGCCACGCCGGGGCCCACGTTTCCTTGCCTTCTTCGATGATCAATGCGCCGCGGGGGCCGTGCGTGACGATAAGCGTCCTGGCTTTCAGGTGCTCCCGCAACTTTGCGTAGTCCACCTTGCCAAACAACCGGTTGCATGCCGCCGCTGTTTCATCCTGATTGGGTTTCACCGTGACGTGGCGGAATTCGTGCACCCGCTTGCGCGAGTCCACCAGAAAAACTTTCTCCGGGTATTGCGCCGCCAGTTCGATCAGGCACTCGCGCACGGCGGGCGTGACCACGCCGCCCGAGGCGGTCTCAGCCTGGTCAGCGACGAGAATGGCGTCAAACCGGGGAACGGCCGAGCGCAAATTGCGGAGGAGTTGCTCTTCCACCGACTTCGGAAACTGGCGGGTCGAAATGAAATCGATGCGCGGTTTATCTTCTTCGCCGGTCTGCCCGTTGATGATTTTGGTGTAGGTGAACGTGTGCCAGTTGGGAATCTTCACCATCCAATCGGCGGTGATGCCGCGCTCGGCGAGCGCGCGCTCGAGCTCGAAACCGAAACCATCATCGCCGCGCACACCGATCACCGCCACGGCTTTGGGTTTCAGGGAGGCAAGATTGTTCGCCACCGTGCCGCCTCCGCCCGGCGTCACGTCGGTGGCTACCACGCCGATGCGCGGAATGCCGGTCTCGCGCGAAGGCTCGGAAGTGGCCGGATCGTAGGTGCACCACCGATCAAGACAGATATCACCCACCACCAGGGCCGACAGATTGCGAAGCCCGGAAAGAATTTCAGACGCAGTCATGGTCAGTCCAACTTTCTTGTAGCGCAGGGCCTGCTTTTCGGCCCTGCGGCACGGGGGCAGGGGCGGGTCTTCGACCCGCCCCTGCGAAAGACGAATCGCAGGGCCGAAATACGAGCCTTGCGCTACAGGGCTAGTAGCGTCTTGCGCAGCGCCGGCAGCGTCCCGCGATGGTCGCCGCAGATGTAAAAGCTCTCGCCGCCGTCGGCCACCGTCCGCACCAGAATCGTCTTGTGCGGGCGGAAATAGTAACCCGGGTCGGTCTTGGGCAGTTCGTGATGGATGTCGCCCTGGATCGGCACCATGTCGAAGACGGCGGTGGTGAAGTTCCGGATAAAGCGGCCCTGCTGATGGGCCACGTTGCGCGCCATGGAAAGAGCCTTCAAGTAGACTTCCGGCGCCATGATGGCGGAGCCGAAATCCAGCATGATGCCGCCCTCGAGATTCTCCACGGCGCGCGTGAAGATCAGGAAGTCGTGATAGCTTGCTTCGCCCAGCGCCGCGCCGTTGCAGTTCGGGTGTTCGTGGATGATGTCGTAGCCGATGCCGACGTGCACGGTCACGGGGACGCCGCAGCGGTAGGCAGCGGCAAAGACGCTGACCTCTTTGCAGGGGAAGTCGCTTTCTTCAATTCGCCGCCCCACATTCTCGCCCAGGCCGAGCCCCAGCTCCGCCGCTTCGCGGATGATGTCATTGAGTTCGCCGGTTTCGCGCCACAGCCCGAACTCGCCGCTGCGAATGTAGCGCGCGACGCTTTCGGTGGAAGCGCCGATGCGCGCCAGCTCGTAATCGTGGATGGCGCCCGCGCCGTTCATGGCGATGTGGGTAAGGATGCCGCGTTCGAGCAGATCAATCAGGATACGGCTGCAGCCCATCTTCAGCACGTGCGCGCCCATCATCAGCATGCGGGAAGCGCCGCGCTCTTTGGCGCGCGCCAGGCGGCGGGCGATTTCCGGGAGCTGCGGATGTTCGAACGGCGGCGGCGGCTCGTCGAGCCTCAGGACATACCCGAGGTCCATGTCGTGCTGGCGCTCGGCGAGCGGCTTGATGAGCAGTTTGGAGCGGTCAAAGGTTTCGTATCTCGATCTCATCGCGATTGTCCGTTCGGGAAGAGCGCCCGGTTCAGTTCCTCCAGGCCGAGATAGTTGGGAATAATGAAGTCGGCCCCCACGCGCACCAGCCGGTTCCGTTTCCACGGATCGACCACCTGGCATTCGGGCTCGGCCGTCGCCACGCCCACGGCCACGCCGCCGGCGTCCTTCACATTCTTGATTTCCACGAACCCGTCCCCGAAGCCGAGCAGTTCGTCGCCGCGGCATTCCATCGAGCCCACCATCCGCTGAATCAGGATCTCCTTGGAGAAACTCTTGTAGTCTTCCTGCGCACCGTAGACTCCCCCATCAAAAAAAGATCTCAGACCGAGCAGTTCGCACTCTTCCACCGTGTAGTCATGGTCCGTGCCGCTCGCGCAGTAGAGCTTGAGACCGCGAGCCTTCAGGGATTCGAGCCATCGGCGCGCGCCCGGGACCATGTACTTTTCCGGCGCCACCTTTCCTTCGCGAAGTTCCGCCCGGCGATATTCGATCCTCTTCAGCAAGGCATCGTGGTAGATCTTCTTGTACTGCTCCGGAGCCAAAGGGGTGCCGCCGCGCTTCTTGACCTGGTTGACCAATTCGATCATCTGGTAGATGGTTTGCTCGCCCGTGAGGCGCGCCACGAATTCTTCCACCAGAGCGCGAATCTCCGCTTCGCTTTCTCCGGTCTTCAGGTCGAGCAGCACTTCGACCATCATGGGCACCATGACGTCCACCCAGCCGGTGCGGATGAGCGAAAGCGTGCCGTCGAAATCGAAGAGCGCCACGCGGGCGCGCGCGGCATTGCTGGTGGGGTGAATCCGTTCGAGACTTGCCATGAAGCAGCCTTAGCTCCTCCCTTTGGATGTTGCCCGTCGCGCGGCGAGCGCGTTCTCCGAAATATCGCACAGGATGTGCGCGATCAGGGTGTGGCACTCCTGGATGCGCGGTGTAACGGTCGAAGGCACGCAGAAGCAGTAGTCCGACTGCTCGGCGAGCGTCCGGCCGTTGCGGCCCGTGAACCCCACGGTGACCATCTTCTTCCGGCGCGCGGCGGCGAGAGCCTTGAGGACGTTGGGGGACTTGCCGCTGGTCGAAAAGCCCACGGCGATATCGCCCGCCCGGCCCAGCGCCTCCAGGGGTCTGGCGAAGATATCTTCAAAGGCGTAATCATTCCCGATCGCCGTCAGGGCAGAGGAGTCAGTGGTCAGGGCGATGGCGGGCAAGGGAGCGCGCTCCATCATGTAACGGCCGGTGAATTCGGCGGCGATGTGCTGGGCGTCGGCGGCGCTTCCGCCGTTGCCAAAGAGCAGAATCTTGCGGCCCTTTGCCAGCGCCCGGGCGAATTCGGCGGCGACATCCTGAATCATCCGAATCATCTGGGGGTCGCGGAGCATCGCCTGCTGGACGCGGATGCTTTCGCGAATCGTATCGCGCGCTCGATGCTGGGGCAAGCCGTTCTCTCCTCAGGGATTCCCTATAGAGCAGGACCGATAGCCGAGACCAGTCAGCCAACTTCTTCTGCCCCGACGCGCTCCGAGCCAAGCCGGAACGCAGTTCCGCTTGGTTGCGGTTGCATCACAGGGAAGACGCTGCATTCTAGCACCCCGAAGGGCGGATGACAAGAAAGGTGTAAGTGCTGGGATTGCAATACGTTGCGTCGGCGAAACGACAATCATCAAGGCCCTTTTCGCAATTGACATTGCGCGAACGCTCACTTACACTCGCACATTCGGGCAAATTCCTGGTTTGAGTCAGAAAGGAGCAAGCAGTCATGTCCAGAAGTAACCGTCGCAGCTTCCTGAAAGGCGTTGCAGCCGCCGTCCCCGCGGCGGCGACGCTCTCCGGCTACCACGCCTTGGCCGCCTCCGAGCGCAAGAAGGTGAAGATTACCGACGTCAAGATGATGCTGGCGAAGACCAACGTCAATCCCACCAACTGGATCAAGATCGAAACCGACTCAGGCCTGTATGGGATCGGCGAAGCTTATTGGGGCCGTGGCGTTAAAGATGTAGTGCTGGGATACTTTCGCGAGTTGCTGATTGGCGAGGACCCGCTCGACGTGGATCGCCACTATCACACGATGTTGCGGCGCTGGGCGGGTGCGGGCGCCATCGCTGGCGTGACCGTGACCGCGGCCAGCGGGGTGGAAATCGCCCTTTGGGACCTGGCGGGAAAGATTCTCGGCGTGCCGGTGGTCAAGCTGCTGGGCGGGCAGTTTCGGGATGGTGTTCGCGCCTACTGGACGACATCCCCGCAGGATCCTCTCAATCCGGCTTCCTGCCGCGAATTCGCCGCCAGAATCAAGGGGCATCCCTTTGGCATCACCGCCATCAAGTCGGACGCCGACGGTTATCCGCGCAAGTACGATCCGGACTTCAAGGAGCCGGGGCACGACAACTTCACCCGAAACCTTACCCGAAAGGACTTGGCGAGAATCGCGAATGGCTTTGGCAACCTGCGCGAGGCGGTGGGCGACGACATCGACATCGCCGTCCATTGCCACTGGAACTACGCCTGGCCCGACGCCCTGGCCTTGGCGCGGACCGTGGAACCGATAAAGCCGATGTGGCTCGAAGATCCCATGACCGTGGACTTCTCCGACACCTGGGTCAAGCTGACGGCTGCCTCGCCGGTGCCCATCAACATGGGTGAGAACCTCTACCGGCGCGACGGATTTAAGGACTTCATCATCAAGGGTGGCTGCCATATGATTCACATTGATATTCCCAAGTCCGGCGGCCTGCTGGAATCGAAGAAGATCGCCGACCTGGCGGAACTGTTCAACATCCCGGTGACGGCGCACCTGGCCGGAACCCCCGTGGCGTCGGTGGCTTCGGCGCACAGCGCCGCGGCCATGCCGGATTTCCGCTCCCAGGAATTCTCGGTCGGTTACTACAACACCGAAGACTGGTCGAAGATCATTCGTTACGACGGCCCCATCATTAAGGATGGCAAGATCCGGATCCTGGACAAGCCGGGCCTGGGACTGGAATTGAATGAGGAAGTCGTCCGCCCGCTGCTCCTGCCGGGCGAGACCTGGTGGGGCTAGAAGGCGGCCGGCACGGTCCTGACCGCCGCGCCGGGTGCCGGGCTGAGGGGCGACGCTAGAGGGCGCGCACTTCCAGGATTTCAACTTTCGAGCTGGCCGGAAGCGAAACCGAAATCCCGCGCTGTAGTTTTTCTCCCGTGACCGTGCCGAGCGACTTGCCCGTCATCGCTGAGCGGACGCGGAATCGCCCCTCCGGGAAGGCCGGGAGCTTCAAGTTCACCTTGCGCACGCTGCTCTCATTCCTGAAGATCGCGACCACGCCCTCCCCCTTGCGGCTCAAGCGCGCATAGCCGTCCCAGGTGGTGACGGAGGGCTGCTGCCAATGACCGAGCGGAAAGAAGCCTTCATTTATGGGAACCTGCTTGCGAAGTTCCTTAAACCAGCGGATCTTTTCGCCGAACCACTTCACGTCGTCGGCGGAGACCTTGCGCAGGTCGCCCAGCAGAACCGGGGCCGAACCCATTGCCGTCGCAAAATGCTCTTCTCGAGTCGGCATATTGGACAGCAGGTTGCCGATGAGCATGGCTTCGGTCGGAATCGTGAGCGAGCGATGATAGAGCAACGTCCGGGCATTGCGCGGCCCAGCCATCAAGGGCGACTGGTCGTTGACGTTGCTCATCCAATCCAGGTCAGCCATGCGGAGCAAGCCGTAGTCAATGGCATGGATCTGTGACCAGGTCTCGTAAGTAATGTCGAGCAGTACATCGGGGAACTCGCGGGTGACCCGGTCGGTGACGTACTGGAGCCCTTCGAAAATGCCTTGCAGCGACTCCTCGCGGCTGCGGTGATAGTGCCCCTGCGCCGAGCAGCCGCCCAGCCAGCGCCCGTAGGCATCGCCCACCACGGTGAGGTCGATCTTGATGTACCGGGGCTTCTGCTCGCGGATCAGAGTGGCGAGATGCTCCGCCGCCCAGTCTCGAAAGGGGGAAGCGAGGCAGAAGAAGCGGGTGGGTTCTTCGGGAAATTGCAGGACGCGCTCGCGGCCCTCCTCGTCACGCATCACCCATTCGGGATGTTTGAGGAATGGTGTTCCCTTCGGCCCCACGGCGTTAATGGGATACCACAAGCCCAGTCCCATGCCGCGTGACTCCATTTCGCCCCGCACGCCTTCGAGACCCTGCGGGAACTTTTCCGCGTTCACCAGAATATCGCTGTAGTTTTCGCTCCACCCGGTATCCAGGGTGAAGATGTCGAAGCCCATGTCGGCGGCGATGGGAATGAGCTCGCGAACGAGCGAGTCCCTGTAGTTGGAAGTGAAGGGATCCCAGGTGTTATAGAACCAGGGCGAACGGAAGGCGGCGCCCTTCTTGAGCAGGACGGCGGAGGTGTAACTCGGCATGACCCAGCGCGGATCGGAGAAGCCGCGTCCTTCCACAAAGAACGCTACACCGGAGGCGGCACTGATAAAGGTTTCACCCGGCTGGAGCGGCCGTTTGAAGGGCCACAACTCGGTGTCATATCCCACCTGGACGCCTTCGCCGAAATTCACCATGTACGTGCGCTTCATCCAACTGGGGGCTTCGTTCATGACGATGTAGCCTTCGCCCGTGCGCGGATTCGTGGAGACGATGGCGGGATCGTCAATGCGACCCGTGAAGAAGACCTCGCGCGGGAAATTTCCGTAGTAATAGCGGTGGAGTTGCTCGCTGGGCGGCGCCGCCTGCAGGTCCTGAAGTTCAAACGAAAGCTGGTTGAGCACCACCTCCTGCTCGCCGCGGTTGGTCACCGCAATCCACTTTCGAATGACCGGATGACCGGCGTAGACGGCGTGAAAGGTCGTGACCTCCAGAGGTTTCTTCCGGGCCTTGAGATGGACGACCAGCAGCTTTCCAGCCGGCGCGATCTCGCGGGTCTCGGCGCTGACAAAATCAAAGTCCGCCTCCGGGCCCGGGACCGCCCCCTGCACCTTGTCCGGGCCGGCGTAAAACTCGAATTCGACGCGCCACATGGATTCCGTCTTCCATTTTGCTTCGGCGGGGAGCTTCTCCCGAAGGAAGTCCGTCCCGGTTACTTTATGAATCCATTTCCCGCTATAGAGCCCATGCATCGGCGCGTAGAGGATTTCACGCTCGACCAATCCGTTGCCGATCAACCATCGTCTCTCGCCGGGGGCCGTGCGGACATAAGCGGGCCCGGCCTCCGCCGCCCCGGCAGCCGAAAGGGACGAGAATAGAAGGAACAAGACAAGCACGCGGTGCATTCTGAAGTCCTCCGGCCTTGGTTTACTGGCTAACGGGATTCCTCGACGATCCGTACAACAATCTTCTCAACTTCCTGGGCAACCGGCTCGATTCCCGCATGCGGGTAGAAATGGCTGAGCAGGCTCGGCAGCATGGTGCTGATGTGAGTCTTGCCATCCCGGACGTAGACGCTGATGGGGCAGGGCAGCATCAACGACACCTTTACGTCCTTGGCCAGCGCCTGACTGGCGTACCTGGCATTGCAGATTTCGATGACTTTGAGCGGTTCGCAGAGGAACCCTTTTTCAGCCAGGGTCGCGGCGAAATCGTGGACATGCAGCACACGGAATCCCAGTTCCGCCGCCTTAGCGGTCACGCTGGCGACAGCTTCTTCGAAGGGCTTGTCGGTGACGACGGTATGATCGATCTTCATGATGGGAACCTCCTGAAGGCCATGACTGGTTTATTCGCTCGGGAGAGGTCCGGGGGGTGGCAAGCTCACGCCGGCGGCGGCTGGCCCCGGCACGAGGATCAATCGGCTAGTGCGCCACGGACTCGGATTCTGGTGCCGGTGGTTCGGCAACGCTCGGAAGCAAGGGATTCTTCCGTTCCCGGACCTTCTTGTTCTTGATCTGGAACTGGTCCATTTCAGCTTGCGCCAGCTCTTTCATTCCCATCTTCCGGTAGATGGTCGCCAGCCGGTAATGGGTCGTTTCCTCTTCAGGAGCCAGCTCCAGGACTTTCTTGTATTGCGCCACAGCCTTTTCCAGTTCGTTCTTTTCAAAGTAGGCTTTCCCCAGGTCGCGATGGGCCTGGGCCAGGTCAGGGGCGATTTGAACCGCTCTTTCGAGATAGGGAATGGCCTCGTCCCAGCGACTGCGGAAGTTGTAGATGTTCCCGATTTTCCAGATCGACAGAAAATGGTCCGGACTGATCTTGAGTTCCTCGCGAAACTCCCTCTCGGCGTCGTCGAACAAGCCGGCGCGCCAGTAGACGTCGCCGAGGGCATGGTGCAACCCGGGCGCGTTGGGTTTGCGTTCGAGCGCCGCGCGGTAGGCGGCGACGGCGCGTTCCCGGTTTTCCTGAGCGGCGTAGGCTTCGCCCAGCACCTGGTGCACGCGGTAGGAGTCGGGATCCACCTCCGCCATGCGCACGTAGGTGTCGCGCGTCAGGCGCGCATAGATCTGCCCCAGCGTATAAAGCACGTCCACATCGCGCGGAGCGATCCTGGCCGCTTCCCGCAGTTGCTCCAGCGCCTCCTCGTCGTGGCCCAGCTCCGAGAGGCTGCGGCCCAGGAACAAGCGCGCCTGCACATCCTTGGGAGCCAGTGAAACCGCCTTCTTCAGCGGCGCGATGGCGCGTCCGGCCTGGTTCAGCCGGTAGAGATCAATGCCCATAAAGAGTTGCGCGCCCAGAAGGTCGGGATCATGCTTCACTGCTTTCTCGAAGACCTCGATCGCCTGGGCGTATTTCCCCTGAAGATGGTAGAGCAGTCCCAGGTTGGTCATGATCATTGGCTCGTTGGGGGTGAGGTTCAGGATCGCTTGGTATTCCTGGATGGCTGTTTCCAGGTCCTTTCGGGCTTCGGCGGCGCGCGCCGCCTCAAAGTGCTGCTGAATCTTCGCCTCCACCGAAGCCTGCGGCGCGGCCACGGCCGTCGCGACCGCCAGACACGATACGACCGCGACTCGAAGCGGCCATGCCTGCCGACGGCGAGAATGACGGGCCTTTGCGTTCATCCTGATTCCTACACTAGCATCGGCCTTGCGGCCTGACAACACCGGCCGGCCTTGCGGCGCCCATGTAGCGCCGAGCGAGCGGCGGGCTTCAGCCCGCCACCGTCAATAAAATGGCGACCTGAAGGTCGCCGCTACGGCGCACCGTCGCGCCGCTCGATGAGCCGCGAGGGGCGCGGGTCGCAGACCCGCGCTACAGCGAAACAAAACCGGGTGAGGCTGGGGGCTTGCGTTCCCCATGTCCTCACCCGGTGGTTAGTACCTCGAGTTAAGTTAGGTCACCGCTCAACCGCAGCGGGATCAGAAGTTGACCTTCAAGGCGAACTGGATTTGCCTCGCCGTGTTGTACTGGCCGGTCGCCGCTCCGAAGTTCACCGCGTTGATATTGGTCGCGACGCCGCCAAACACCACGCGATTGAAGGGGTTGAAGAACTCCGCACGGAATTCGACGTTTCTGGCCTCCCCGAACGGAATCCGCTTCTGAATGCTGATGTCCTCATTCAGGAATGCGAAG
>CAZHKT010000066.1:0-19938 GCA_964533045.1 uncultured Acidobacteriota bacterium
GGTTTCGGTGCGCTGGACGGGGCGGTAGAGCGTATCGCGCTCGAAGGGTTCGTGGCCGGCCTCGCGGATCAGCCGTAGGATTTCCTGGCGGGTCATGGACTGCGGCGTCGAGGCGCCGGCATCGTGGTAAATCTTCTCCTCGACCACCGTGCCATCCAGATCGTCGGCGCCGAATTTGAGCGCCACTTGCGCCACGCGCGGCGTCATCATGATCCAGTAAGCCTTGATGTGCGGGAAATTGTCGAGCAGCAGCCGCGCCACGGCGACGTTTTTCAGGTCCGTGAAACCGGTGGTTTCGCGGTGCTCGACCATCTTGCCCAGTTCGGTGTTGGCGGTGTGAAAGGCGAGCGGAATGAAGGTCAGGAAGCCGTGGGTCTTGTCCTGAAGGGCGCGCAGTTGCAGCAGGTGATCGACGCGGTCGGCATCCGACTCGACGTGGCCGTAGAGCATGGTCGCAGTCGAGTGCATGCCCAGCTCGTGCGCGATGCGATGCGTCCGGAGCCAGGCGTGCGCCCCGATCTTGTGATCGCAGATCACGCGGCGCACCGCCGGGGCAAAGATTTCGGCGCCGCCCCCGGGCAACGAGCCGAGGCCCGCGTCTTTCAGGCGAACCAGGATTTCGCGGATGTCGAGGCGCGTCATCTGCGAGTAATAGGCGATCTCGACCGCGGTGAAAGCCTTCAGGTGGACGCTGGGAAATCGCTGCTTCAGCCCGCGCAGCAAATCCAGGTAGTATTCAAACGGCAGGTCGGGATGCAGGCCGCCCACGATGTGGAATTCCGTGACGGCCTCGCTCCAGTTCTCGCCCGCGATGCGGAAGGCTTCCTCGAGCGCCATGGTGTAGGCGCCCGGCGCGTCCGGCTTGCGTCCGAAGGCGCAGAGCTTGCAACTGGCCACACAGACGTTAGTGGGATTGATATGCCGGTTGACGTTGAAGTAAGTGCGCTTGCCGTGCAGCTTCTCGCGCACCGAGTTCGCCAGCCAGCCCAGCGCCAGCAGGTCGTGCGTGCGGTAGAGCGCCAGGCCGTCGTCAAACGACAGCCGTTCGCCCGCCATCACCTTTCGGGCGATGGGTTCGAGCGCCGCGTCGTTAAGGTGCAGATTCGCCGGCAGCATACGAAGATCCGGGAGGCGTGTAACGTCCAGCCCCGAAAGGTTATTCTAAGCTCTCGCGAGGACGCAGCGCAAATCGAAGACGGAGGAAGGCTCGAATGCACACACCCCGACGGTGGTCCCGGCGGGCGTTCCTGGGAACGGCAAGCGCTCTACTCGCCTCGCCGATGGCGAGCGCGGGCCGGGGGCCGCAGCGCATCCCAGACCTGGCCGGGCCGAGAAGCCTCGACCAAGATCTCGAACCGCTTCGCCGGATCTTCTCACATCCCCCCGCATCGGCGCGCCCCCTGACGCGCTGGTGGTGGTTTGGCGGCGCGGTGACGTCCCAGGAAATCACGCGCGAATTGGAGCTGATGCGCGAGGCGGGATTGCGCGGCGTGGAACTGCAACCCGTCTATCCGCTCGAGGCCGACGATCCGGACCGCGGCATCCGCCATACGCGTTTCTTCACGAAGGAATATTTCGATCTGCTGCGCCACGCGGCGAAGGAGGCCCATCGGTTGGGCCTGCAATTCGATCTCACACTGGGCAGCGGCTGGCCTTTCGGCGGGCCGTTCATTCCGCCCGCGCTGGGGGCGCGGCGGCTGCGCGTGCTTTCCCAGGACGCCGCGGGCGGGAGCGAATTCACCTGGAACCTCGCGCCGCAGATGGTGGACGAGGAAAAGCTCGTCGCCATCGTGGCCGTGCCCGTGCTTCCCTCTCAGCAGCCCGACCTCGGTCGCGCTCAAGTGATCACCGGCGAAGTGCAGGAGATCATGGCCCAGAATCTGCGCGTCGGTTTGGGACTTGACCGCTGGCGCGTCCCCGAGGGCGAGTGGCGTATCCTGGTGTTCATCAACAGTCCCACGGGCATGCAGGTGAAGCGGCCCACGGTGGGCATGGAAGGCCTGGTACTCGACCACTTCAGCCGCGAGGCTCTGGATCTGTTCCTGCGCGCGGCAGGAAACCGCACGCTGGAGGAATTAAAACCGCTCGGATTCCCCGCGATCGATTCCGTTTTTTGCGACAGCCTGGAAGTCTATGGCGCCGACTGGACCTCGAACTTTATGGAGGAATTCCAGCGGCGTCGCGGCTACGACCTCACGCCGTATCTTCCCGCCCTCTGGCAGGAAGCCGGGCCGCTCACACCGCACATCCGCTACGATTACCATCGCACGCTCTCCGACCTCATCCTCGACAATTTCTTCCGCCCGCTGGCCGGGTGGAGCGAGCGCCATGGCGTCCGCGCCCGCGTCCAGGCGCACGGCGCGTTCGGCGACATCATCGAGGGTTACGCCACGGCGCACATTCCGGAGGGCGAGAACATCTTTCTCGGCGACCGCTATCAGGTCAATCTCCGTCACCGCCGGCTGGCTTCCTCCGCCGCGCATCTTCATGCCAAGCCGGTCGTCTCCGCCGAGACCTACACCTGGCTGCGCACGCCGCTCTTTATGACCACGCTCGAGATGATGAAGGCGGCGACCGACGCCACCTTCCTCGACGGCATCAACCAGATCGTCAACCACGGCTATTCCTACTCGCCGCCGGAAGCGGGGGCGCCGGGCCGCGTCTTCTACGCTTCAACCCTGATCAATCACAACAATCTGTGGTGGAAGCACTATCCGCATCTGGTGAGTTACGTCCAGCGCACCGCTGCGCTGCTGCAGCAGGGCGTGGCGGTGAATCCCGTCGCCGTCTATCTGCCGCTTGCCGACGTGTTTGCCCGATTCGGCTCCGGGGCGCTGCACATTGACGAGGAACTTGAAAAACACCTGGGCCGTGAATTCTTCGACGAGCTCCGCCGCGCCGGGTACGATTTCGATCTCCTCAACGACCGCGCCCTCGGCGACGCCTCCATTTATGCGGGGGAATTGAGAGTGGGAACCGGCCAGTATGCCGTGGTGATCGTTCCGGGCGTGCGCTTCATGCCCGCCGCGTCCCTCGAGCGGCTGGCCGAGTTCGCCTGGGGCGGCGGGACAGTGATCTTCACCGGGCATCTGCCGGAGGCGCCCGCCGGTCTGCGCGAGCAGGCATCTCACGCCGCGCGGTTTCGTGAGGCGCTGCGCAAGCTCCAGGGGGCAGAGGGAGTGGCTCCCGGGGTGTGGCGCGGTCTGGGAGCAGGAAAGGTGTCGCTTGCCGCCAGCTACCCGCAGGCTCTCGAGATGCTCCAGGCATCGGCCGCGCCGGATTTCAGAATTGTCGGAACGGGCGACGGCTCCGAAACGGCGCTGGCCGCCGCCCGAGAAAACGTGGGATTCCTGCATCGCCGCAAAGGGAGAGCCGACCTCTATCTCGTGAGCAACCTTTCGGACCGGACCCAGCAGTTGCACATCCAGTTCGCGGCGGGGCATCGGAGGCCGGAGCGGTGGAACCTGGAGGACGCAGGTTCGACGGCATCTTTGGCTTACTCCTTCGCTGGTTCCGGCAGCGCGGCCACGACACTGACGCAGCTTCGACTCGCTCCGTTCGAGTCCTGCTGGATAGTCTTCGGCGAATCGCAAGAGCCGCCGCCCCTCGCCCGGTCTAACTACTGGGGCGACTTCCAGATGGAATCGCAGGGCCCGCAGCGATGGCTGCGCGGCCGCGCGGAAGAAAACGGCCGCTATTGGTTTGAAACAGCCCGCCCGCGGCGTGTCGAATTCCTCGTCCAAGACATTCCCCTGCCGGTCGAACTGGGCCCCTGGACCCTGCGTCTGGGTGAGGGCGCCCCTATTTCGCTCCCCGCGCTGCGGTCATGGAATGAGCTGGCAGAGGGCAAGTCGTTCAGCGGCTGGGGAACTTACCAAACAGACTTTGATTTTGCGGGCTCCGCGAAGGACCTCGATTGGATTCTGGACCTCGGCCGGGTGCACGAAACGGCGGAAGCCGAGTTGAACGGCGTGGCGCTGGGCGCGGCGTGGAAGGGCGCGCGGCGGCTGGAGTGCGGCAAGGCGCTCCAGGCCGGCAAGAATCGGCTGGTAGTGCGTGTGGCCAATCTCTGGATTCACCAGATGGTGTCGCGCCCCAGGCCCGACCTGAAGGCGCTGGAGGAATCCTTTGGAATTCGCTGGGGACGTTACGGCGAAACTGAACCGGAGCGCTTGCCCCCCTCCGGCCTGCTCGGCCCGGTGCGCTTGCGCGCGCTGAAGCGCTGGAGCTTGAAGATCTGACATCCGTTTCCCGGTCCGCCGCCTCGCTTTCCCCGGGCGCGTCGAACCCGCGTCAACAATGGCGGGGGGCTTGACAAAGCGGGCGGGTTATGTCCCTTTTTCGCCCGATTTTCCGACAAAAACTCTTTACATCGGACTCGCCAGACTTTAAATCTAATAACGCATGGACGGTGCATCCGGACCTCAATTCGCCGAGCCGCAGCACGAGGCGGCTTTCTTCTACGGGCTATTTCTGCGTGGGCATCCGCTGCAGAAGCTGCGCGAAGATATTGACGTGCCGCCCCGCACGCTCGAGCGCTGGCGGCGCGAAGCCAGCCGTGCGCCCTGGGTCCAGCCCTCCATTGACCGCATCTTGTCCTATCGCCGGCACGTCCTCGCCATCTTCGACTCGCTGGTCTTCCAGGAGATGGACCCTCCCCAAACCATCCAATAGCGGAAATCCCCCTTGGTCAGCTTAGTGGAGGAGCAGATCCGCGCCCCAGGTCAGGAAGAAGAGGATGCTGATGAACCCGTTGACGGTGAAGAAGGCGGCGTTGACGCGCGACAGATCGCTGGGCTTCACCAGGGCGTGTTCGTAGGCGAGTAGCCCGGCCACGGCGATAAGGCCGGCTCCCGCCATCCATCCCAAGTCCTCCCTCCGAGCCACCGCCACCAGCAAGCCCAGCGTGCCGGCATGCAGGAGCCCCGAAATCCACAGCGCCGCCGCCACGCCGTAGCGCTGCGGAATCGAGTGCAGTCCCTGCGAGTGATCGAACGCCACATCCTGGCAGGCATAAATGATGTCAAAGCCCGCCACCCAGAGCATCACTGCCGCACCCAGCAGCAGCACGCTCCCGCTCAGATCGCCGCGCAGCGCGATCCAGGCAGCAGCCGGCGAAATTCCCAGGCACAGGCCCAGCACCAGGTGCGAAAGCATGGTGTAGCGCTTGGTGAAGGAATATCCCAGCAGCAGGGCGATGGCGACCGGCGAGAGCTGGAGCGCCAGCGGATTGAGCTGCCACGCCGCAACCACCAGCAGGCCGCAGGATAGCAGCGTGAAGCCGATCGCAAAACCGAGGCTGAGTTCGCCGGCGGGCAGGGCGCGCCTTCTGGTGCGCGGATTGAGCGCGTCGAGGCGCGCGTCGGCAATGCGGTTGAAAGTCATCGCCGCACTGCGCGCCCCCACCATGGCCACGATGATCCAGAAGAGCTCGCGCCAGGAGGGCATTGCGCGCCGCGCCAGCAGCGCGCCGGTCAGCGCAAAGGGCAGCGCGAAGATCGAGTGCTCGAACTTGATCATCTCGAGCGTGACGCGCAATTTGGCGGCAAGACCTGCAGCCTTCGGCGCCGGCGCGGGAATGTCCTGGGGTGTCGCAGGATTCATGACGAAGTTCGATTGTAGCTCGGAATGCAGTGGCGCGCGCGTCCCGCGCCTGCTCACGGGCGGGACGCCCGTTCCACGAGGCGTCGCGGCCGCCCCGCTCGGCGGGATCGCCATCTCCAGTGTCGGCCTGAAGGCCGACGCTACGAAAAACCGGCGGTCAGAGACCGCCGCTGCAGCCGACGGTCGCTACTTGGGATAGCCCACCGTTTGCGCCACGATGACCTTCTGGTCAGGGCGCAGCTTGAGCAGCCGGGCGAACGCCGAGCCGTCGATGCTGCCGCGCACGACCGTTGCCAGTCCTTCCGAGGCGCAGAAGAGATAAACGTTCTGCGCGATCAGTCCCGCGTCCACCCCAATCCACAGGCGCGTCCCTTCGCTCGTGGGGTCGCTGGTCTTGGCGAGGTCGGCCACCAAAACCAGATCCAGGGGAGCCTCCTTCACGAATTCCTGCGCGCCGGTCGCGGCGCGATGGTCGCCCCCCAGCACGGGATGGAGCCGGTTTGCCTTGGCTTCGTAAACGTAGGTCGCTTCCGGCAGCACGACATAGATATCCATCTCCTGCCAGTTGCGCGCCGAGGCCGCCGTGCGCTTGCCGGAATCGGGCCGGTTGATGCCGAACGCCGCCCAGAGCAGGTTGGAGAGCACCTGCGCCGGAAGCGGCTTCGACTGAAACGAACGGATGGACTGGCGGTCGCGCAACGCCTCCATCAGCGGCTTGCCGCCCGCGATCTGAGGCTGGGGAAGATCAACGGGTTTGATGTCCTGCGCCGAGAGAATGGGGCAGAGGAGCAAAGTCACAAGGATGAGGAGAGTATGTTGCATGGTGACCTCACAGGTCCGGGAATTATCGGGGCGAGGGAGACGGGGCGGCCCTCAGCGGGCCACCGTCCATAGTAACACCAGCAGCGCCAGGTTGATGGCGTGCGCCGTGTAACAGAGCGGGCAGTCGAGGTGCAGGATGCGGCGGAGGGCGTAGACCAGATAGAAGCCGAGCGCGACCGTGGCGATGCTCGCCGGAAGAAAGAACCACAAGCCGGCTCGCCAAACGGGCAATGCGGAATCGAACATGACCACTCCCGTCCTGGCTGGAACCAGCAACCAAGCGATCAAGGCAGCGTAGAAGACGATCCCCAGCAGCGAATTGGGCACGCCGAAAACGCGGGCGTAAGGCGTCTGCACCACCGTCAGGCAGCTCGAGCCTTCGCGCGCGCACCACATTTCCGGAACCCAGCGCGAATGCTTCACGCGGCCGTAATAGGCAAAGGTGAAATAGAGCGAGATGATCAGGCCGCCCAGTGACAGCCCAAGGATCAGCAGCTGAATCATGGCAAGACTGAGTTCCGAGGTCTGGGTCAGGGAAGCGAGGGATTCCTCGACTGCGGGAGGCTCGACCCGCGGCGCCCAGTCTGGTTCCAGACTCCTCCCTCGGGACTCATAACTTTGATTCCCCTTCCCACCGGAACTGCGCGTCCTGACCGAGTCCGGCGTGGGCCAGCACGCGGCAGCAGAACTGGGTCACCAGATCGTCGACGGTCGAGGGCTTATGGTAATAGGACGGGATGATGGGAAAGATCACGGCGCCGGCCGACTGGGCCCGCAGCATGTTTTCCAGATGCACCCGGCTGAAGGGCGTATCGCGGATGGCAAGGATGAGCTTGCGCCCTTCTTTCAGGCAGACGTCGGCGGCGCGCTCGATGAGCGTGGAGGAAATACCGTTGGCGATTTGCGCCAGGCAGCCGGTGGTGCAGGGAATCACGATCATGGCGTCGAGCGGATGCGAGCCGCTGGCAATGGCGGCGCCCACGTTGGAATCGAGCAGAGCGGTTGTCTTGCGGGCACGCGAGCCCAGCAGTTGAGCCGCCACCTGGGCGCTCCGGGCCTGGATGCCGAGTTCCTCGCGCAGGACCTTGAGGCCGCTGCCGGAGATCACCAGGAAAATCCGCCCCACGCGCGCGTCGGACTCCAGCATCTGGAGCATGCGGCGTGCGTAAACCGCCCCGCTCGCGCCGGTGACGGCGAGGGCGATGACCTTGGGTCCGATGGCGACGTGATCCTTCGGCATGAAAGCTGTGTCCGCGGCGGGCCAGGGCCGGCACAAGGCCGGCCTCTACGATTCCCGCTCGCTGCTCCATTCTTTCGGTTCGCCCATCCAGTCGCCGTAAGGTTTGAGCGGCCGAATGTTGTCGAAGATGGCTTTCAGGGCGGCGGTGACGGGCACGGCCAGGACCAGCCCGATGCCGCCCCACAGCCAGCCCCAGAACATCATGGCGATGGTGACGGTGAGAGCGTTGAGCCTGACGCGGTGCCCGACCAGCTTGGGCGTCAGGAAATTGACCGCGATGAAATGCACCACCACCACCGTGAGGGCAATCACCAGCAAAGGTTCCAGGCGCGTGCCCTCCGCGAGCGCAATCAGCATGGGCGGCAGCATAGCCAGCGCCACGCCGATGTAGGGCACGAGACTCAGCAAGGAGGCCATCGGCCCCATCAACAGCGCGTATTCCAGTCCCACCCAGGCGAAGACGGGCGTCATGATGGCGGCCGAAATCAGCGCCACCAGCAGGTTGCCCAGCACGTATTCGCGCACCATCTTACTCATGCCGCGCAGCACCTCTTCGACGTGATGGCGCTTGCTCACGTTGAACAGGTTCAGCGTGGAGGCCCAGATCTGGTCCTTGGAGGTCAGCATAAAGAAGACCAGGAAGGGCATGAACATCACCGTGACGGCCGCGGCGTAAAGCGAGCCGAGGCCTCGCAGCAGAAACTGCGCCCAGGGCGACTCCTGCTCCACCCGCACCGAGGGAATGGTGGCCTCGCCGGGTTGCGAGAGGATGCCCGAGGTGCTCTGGCGGATATTCTTCGCGGTGGTTTCGAACTGCGCGAAGAGCTGCTTCAGGTTGGCCGTGATGTGCGGCAGGTCGTCGAGCAGCGCCACGGCGCGGTCATAGAGGAAGTAGGCGCCCAGCGAAATCACTCCCAGCATCAGCAGCACCATCAGCATGGCGCCCACCCAGCGCGGGACGCGCAGGCGCTCCAGCCACTTCACGCCCGGATCGAGCACGAAGGCGATGAAGATGGAGCAGATGAGCGTGATGAGGATGGTGCTGGCGTAGTAGATGCAGCCGATGACGATGGCTGCGGCGATGATGCGCAGGCTGGCGGCCACGGCGCGCGTCGAGGGGCCGGCTTGAGGCGTGGTTTCGGGCATCGGGGGCTCCCGGCGAAGGATTCTAGCTTGGCGGGGCGGGAAATGCCAGTTTTCCTGGGAGCGCAGGCGTCCCGCCTGCCAAAGAAACGCCGGCTCGATGCCGGCGGTGCCAGGGCGGCCGTCCCCTCCGCCCCCCACGGGAGGAACGCCCATGCCACGGAGGGAAATATCTCTTGACACCCGGGCCGCGCCTCCGGTATAAAAGGGTATATTTATACCCGTCGTGCATAAATATTCTTGCGCGCCGGGCAGGGGGCTTGCAAAGAGTTGGCCACGGTGCTGGACAGGGGTGTTGCCGAAGAGACGGAAGGCTTGCCTTCCGTGCCCCGGTCCGTCCGGGTGGCCGTGGCCGGTGCCACCGGTTATAGCGGCGGCGAACTCCTCACCCTGCTGCTGCGCCACCCCGCCACGCAAATAACCAGGCTGCTGCGGGAATCCAACCGCTATCCCGACATCGAAGGGGCGCATCCGTCGTTGCGCGGCCGCGGCCTGCCCGTCTGCGAGCAGGGCCGGGCCTCGGACCTGACCGCCGCCGACGCCGACCTGGTCTTCCTGGCGACGCCGCACGAAGCGGCGCACGACGCCGTACCGGTGCTGCTCGAGCGCGGCCTGCGGGTGATTGACCTGAGCGCCGCCTTCCGCCTGAAGGACGCCAGCGCCTACCCGCGCTGGTACGGCTTCGAGCACCAGGCGGCGGCCACGCTCGCCGAGGCGGTGTATGGCGCGCCGGAGCTTTTTCCCGGCGCGATTCGCCGGGCGCGTCTGGTGGCGAATCCGGGCTGCTACGCCACCTGCGTGAACCTGTCGCTGGCACCCCTGCTCCAGGCCGGCTGGGTGGACCGCGCACGCGGCATCGTGGCTGACTCGAAGTCGGGCGCGACGGGCGCGGGGCGCTCGCCCAGCGACCGCCTGCACTTCCCCGAGGTGCATGAGAATCTGCGCGCTTACGGCCTGTTCCATCACCGCCACGTGCCGGAGATGCTTCAGACGCTCGGCCTGGCGGAAAAGGATTTCATCTTCACGCCCCATCTGTTGCCCATCAATCGCGGCATCTTGAGCACGATCTACGTGTACCTGAATAAGTCGTGCAGGCTGGGCGACGTGGTGAGGCTGTTTCAGGATTTCTACGCCGCGGCCCCCATGGTGCGTGTCTACGCGAATGGCGCGCAGCCCGACATCCAGGCCGTCGCGCACACCCAGTATTTCGACGTAGGATTTGCGCTGGACGAGGCGCACGGGCGGCTGATTATTCTTTCCGCGCTCGATAACCTGGGCAAGGGCGCAGCGGGGCAGGCCGTGCAAAACATGAACCTGATGTACGGATTTCCGGAGGCGACGGCGCTGGTATGAAGATCGTCGTCAAAATCGGAGGCGCCGCGGTGGAGTCGCCCGCCGAGCGCCGCGCCGTGGCCAAGCAAGTCGTCGCGCTGCATCGCGCCGGGCATCAGGTGGTGGTGGTGCATGGCGGCGGCAAGCGGCTGACCGCGATGCTCCAGAAGCTCGGCATCGCCACGCAATTCCACGAAGGCCTGCGCATCACCGACGCCGCCACGCGCGATGTGGCGCTGATGGTGCTGGCCGGAATCGTGAACAAGCAATGGGTGGCGGAACTGGAGTCGCACGGGCAGCGCGCCCTGGGAATCTGCGGCGGCGACGGCGGCCTGGTGCTGGCACGCAAGCTGAAGGTGCAGAACAACGGCACCCGCCACGACCTGGGATTTGTGGGGCGGCCGCAGAAGATTTCGCCCAACATCCTCGACATGGCGTTTCGCGCCGGGATGGTTCCGGTGGTTTCGAGCCTGGCGCTGGGGCCGGGCGGCGAGTACTACAACATCAACGCCGACGACCTGGCCGCGGCGCTGGCTTCTGGGATCAAAGCCGACCGGTTGCTTTATCTCACCGAGTCAGGCGGCGTTTGGGACGCCGACAAGAAGATTTTGCCGGTGGTGAAGCTGGGCGAGATTTCCAGCCTGATTCGTCGCGAGATCGTGCGCGACGGCATGATTCCCAAGCTGCGTTCCTGCGCGCGCACGCTGCGGCAGGACGTGGGCGAGATTGACATTCTGTCGCCCGCCGCGCCCAACGGTCTGATGCGCGCCGTCACCTCGCGCGCCGCGGTGGGGACGAGAATTGTGAAGTAGCGGCGACCGTTAGGTCGCCATCCCGTTGTCGGCCTGAAGGCCGACGCTACAAAGAACGGGCGGTCACAGACCGCCGCTACAAAAAGATGACCCTTAAAGAGATCGCCGAACTCGAGAAGCAAGTCCTGATTCCGACCTACGATCGGCTGCCGATCCTGGCCGTCGGGGGGGAGGGCTGCGCGCTGATCGACGATCAGGGCAAACGCTATCTCGACTTTTTCGGCGGCCTGGCAGTGAACGCCCTCGGCTACGCGCATCCGGAAATCACCCACATCCTGCGCCTCGAGGCGGGCGCGCCGCTGCACGTTTCGAATCTGATCTATCACCCGTATCAAGCGCCGCTCGCGCAGAAACTGGCGCAGCACGCGGGGCTCGACCGCGTCTTCTTCGGCAACACCGGCACGGAGGCGATCGAAGGGGCCATCAAGCTGGCGCGCGCTTACGCGCGGAAGTATCACCCGGACGTGGAGCGCACGGAAATTCTGGCCGTCGAGAACTCCTTCCATGGGCGGACGCTGGGCGCGCTTTCCGCCACCTGGACCGAGAAGTACCGCCAGCCCTTCGAGCCGCTGGTGCCCGGTTTTCGCTTCGTCCGCCTGAATGACGTGGCGCACCTTCGCGAGAGCTTCAGTCCGCGAACCGCGGCTGTCTTGCTGGAAGTGATTCAGGGCGAGGGCGGCGTGGTGGAGCTGAGCGAAGAGTTTCTCAAGGCCGCCCAGGAACTCTGCCAGCAGCAGGATTCGCTCCTCATCGCCGATGAGATTCAGTGCGGCCTGGGGCGCACCGGACGCTGGTTCGCCTTCCAGCGATTCGGCCTGAAACCGGATGTGGTGGTGGTGGCGAAACCGCTCGCCGGGGGCTTGCCGCTTTCCGCTATCATCGCGCGCGAAGGCGCAGCGCAGGCGTTCTCGCCCGGCCTGCATGGCACGACATTCGGCGGCGGGCCGCTCCAGTGCCGTCTGGCGCTGAAGTTTGTCGAGATTCTGGAACGCCCGGGCGTGCTGCAGCACGTCCGCGACATGGGCGATTATTTCCGTGTCCAGTTGGAGAAGCTCCAGGCGGAATTCCCCGTCATCCGCACGGTGCGCGGCGACGGCCTGATGCTGGGCGCGGAACTCGAAGTTCCCGGCAAACAGATCACGCGCGATCTGCTGGAGGCCGGGTTCCTGGTGAATTGCACCCAGGAACGGGTCCTGCGGTTTCTTCCGCCGTTCATCATCGAGCGGCATGAAATCGACGAGTTAGTGGCGGCCCTGAAGCCGCTGCTGGCCTCGCAAATGGCGGGGCAGAAAGATAAGAACGTGCACCCGTAGGGACGGGCTTGAGCCCGCCACGCCGGTTCTCGACGCGATGGCGGCCTGAAGGCCGCCGCGACGAAGAGACGCAAATGACGGGGCAGAAGGAAGAGGTGGCACCATGAGCGCAGTTATGACACTCCCCAAACCGCAGACGCTGAGCGTCCATGACCTGGTGGCGGAGCGTGATCTGGCGCGCCGGGATCTCGATCAGATCTTCCAACTGGCGGAACACATCAAGGCTTCGCCCGCTTCGTACGCGCGGGCACTGGCCGGCAAGCAACTGGCGATGATCTTTGAAAAGCCCTCGCTGCGCACGCGCGTCACCTTCGAGGTCGGCATGACCAGTATGGGCGGCTTCGCCGTCTATCTCGATCACGCCAAGCCGCGCCTGGGCGAGCGCGAAGCCATCAAGGACGTGGCGCGCAACCTCGATCGCTGGGTGGACGGCATCGTGGCGCGCACCTTCGCCCACTCGGCGGTGGAGGAACTGGCCGAGCACGCCGCGATTCCGGTCATCAACGCGCTGACGGACCTTCATCACCCCTGCCAGGCGCTGGCCGACTACTTCACGCTGAATGAAAAGTTCGGCCGCCTCAAGGGACTGAAGCTCGCGTACGTCGGCGACGGCAACAACGTCTGCCACTCGCTGATGATGGCGGGTGCCAAGCTGGGCGTTACCGTGCACGTCGCGACGCCGCAGGGCTTCGAGCCCAGGCCGGAGATCGTCGAAGAGGCCAGGCAATTTGCCCGCAAGACCGGCGCGAAGGTGCATCTCTACCGCGACCCGGCGGAAGCCGTCGCGGGCGTGCACGCCGTGTATACGGACGTCTGGGCCAGCATGGGACAGGAATACGCCGCCCACCTGCGCGCCCAGGTGTTTCCCCCCTACCGTGTGACCGAGGGGCTGATGGCCACAGCGGATCCTTCCGCCGTGTTCATGCACTGCCTTCCGGCGCATCGCGGCCAGGAAGTCACCGACGCGGTGCTCGATTCGCCCCAGTCGGTGGCCTTCGACCAGGCGGAGAATCGCCTGCACGTGCAGAAAGCGCTGCTCCTCCTGTTGATGCAAAACGGAAGGTAGGGCTGTAGCGTCGGCCTTCAGGCCGACACCCCTGGCGACCTGAAGGTCGCCGCCACGAGGCAATCCGTTGCCCACGATTCGTAAAGCCGAACTGCGGGACGTCCCGTCGCTCTTCGCGATGATCAACCACTTCGCCGGGCAGAACATCATGCTGCCCCGGCCCATCGTGGACCTCTACGAGAACGTCTGGGAATTCACCGTAGTGGAAGAGAACGGCGTCATTCACGGCTGCGGCGCGCTCAAGGTCTATAGCGCCGAGATGGCCGAGCTGCGCTCGCTCTGCATGGCGCCCGGGGTGAATGGCCGCGGCCTGGGCCGCCTGCTCACTGATCACCTGCTCGACGAGGCCGAGCGCCTCGGCCTCAAGACCGTCTTCGCCCTCACCGTCGCCCCTGGGTTCTTCGAAAAGCTGGGGTTCCACGAAGTGCCGCGGGAACGCTTCCCCACCAAGGTCTGGCGTGACTGCATGCAGTGCCCCAAGTACTTCCAGTGTGACGAGAAAGCCATGATGATCAATCTGGAAGCCCGCCGCGCGGAGAAGAACCGCGCCGCCGCCGAAACGGCCGAAGTGTCCGCCCCTGCAAGCAGCGACTAATTGTCCCCGTCTCGACCCTGCAAGGAATTTCGACAGGGCGGTGGCGCAGCCCGCCCGTGGCATCTGAGGCCGGTGTATGATGCAAGAAGGGAAATCCTGCCCCCTGGCAGGACCTCGAAAGGGGCTTTGTGCGAGCAAGAGTCCTGGCCGTCGATTTCGGGACGAAACGGATCGGGCTGGCGGTCTCCGACGCGCTCGGTATCACCGCGCAGGGTTTGCCCACGCGCGAGCGGACTCGCACCGAGGACGACCTTCGGCACATCGCGAAGGTTGCCGCCGAATATTCGGCCGAGCTCATCCTGGTGGGCAATCCGACCAACCAGCACGGCGACCCCACGGCGATGTCGCGATCGGCGTCAAAGTTCGCAGAGAAGCTCGCGCGGCTTGTGACCTGTCCCGTTCAGCTCTGGGACGAACGCCTGACGACCGCGGAAGCCATGCGCGTCCTGCGCGATTCCGGCATGGGAATCGAGAAACGCCGCCAGGCGCGTGATCGCGTGGCGGCCGTGCTGCTCCTCCAGGGGTATCTGGATTTTTATGCAAACGAGCGATCACGGAATTCGGCTATAGGGGCAGGAGAAGTATGAAACGAGCTGTTTCCGTGTTGCTCGCTCTCGGGGCGGGGCTTCCTCTGGCGGGCAGTGTGTGGTGCTGGCGTGAGTGGGAAAGCCCCTACCAGGGTTACACCGGAAGCGTCATTCTGGAGATCACGCCTCGGACCGCCTCCTATCAAATCGCCCGCCTGCTGGAAGAGCGAGGCGTTCTGCGGAGCCGGTGGCCGTTTTGGCTGCGGCACGTCGCGGCACGGGGCCAGACGCTCAAGGCTGGCGAGTATGCCTTCGACCGCCCGCTCCGACCGCGTGAGGTTTATCTCAAGCTGGTTCGCGGCGACGTACTTCTCTACAGCGTCACAATCCCGGAGGGCTCGGATCGATTCGACATGGCACGGATCGTAGAGCGCGACTTAAAAATCGACGCGCAGGCCTTTCTCCGTGCCACCCAGAATGGCGCTGCCATTCAGGATCTCGACCCGCAAGCCGATACACTGGAGGGCTACCTCTTCCCTGAAACGTACCATTTTCCTCGGGGCGCGACCGCCGATCAGGTGGTCGCGGCCATGCTGGGACAGTTCCGCAGAGTCTGGGCGGCGTTGCTGCCGGCGGGCGCCAACCCCCCGGTGCGGGAAGTCATCACCCTGGCATCGCTGGTGGAAAAGGAAACTCCCGCCGCCAGCGAGCGACCCCTGGTCGCCGGAGTCTTTCAGAATCGGCTACGGAGGGGCATCCCGCTGCAATGCGATCCCACTGTCATATACGCCGCCAGAATTGCCGGGCGCAACATTGGGCCGATCAAGCAGAGCGATCTGAACTTCGACTCGCCGTACAACACCTACCGGCGCGCCGGACTTCCGCCCGGCCCCATCGCCAGCCCCGGCGAGGCTGCCATTCGCGCCGCGCTCGAGCCCGAGGAAACGGCTTTCCTCTACTTTGTCAGCAACGACCAGGGCGGACATTACTTCTCCAAAACCCTTGCCGAGCATAATCAGAAAGTGGCACGATACCGTCGGGAAGTGGCATTGCGACGACGCGCCGAGCAGGCTGCGTCGCCTGGCAATAGCGGCCCGAATTCACGAAAGGCCATCGAAACCGAATCCCGGTGAACTTGAAGACCGACGAGAGTGCGGAACCACCCCAGCAAGAAGCAGATCATCCTCGATCTGGCCCGCGATCTGGGTCTCCAACGCGCGCGCGAATCGGACCTGCGGCGCATTCAGGCAAGCGTGCGCCGGGCGCGGAACGGTGGAACTTCGCTGTCCTACATTGCCGGCGTGCTTCGCGAAGCCGGCGTGACGGTCGAATATCAGGACCGGTTTGCCGTTCCGGCGATGGAGGAACCCTACGCCGGCCGGCTGCGCGACGCCCTGAAGTTCAGTGACCTTGCCGCCGCCGAAGAATCCCTGCGCAAACTCTTCCAGATCTTCTGCGAATATCGCGCCGCCTCCGACCGCCAAGGGACCAGTCTGGTGCGCTCCATGGTGCTTCGCGGCAAGGAGCGAGCCATCAGCCTGTCGCGAAACCCGCGCGTGAGTCCGGAAAAGCGCCGGGAAAAAGAGGAAATCGCGCATTGGTTCCATGTCTGGCTGGAAACCACCGACCTCTTCTTTGACTGGCTGGAATTGCGCAAAGCATCTCCAGAGTTTCGCCGAAAATTTCCCGACCGGGAACCGCGAAACACCCTCTCCACTTGAACCCGGTAGCGCATTTTCCAATTCCACATCCATCCCTCGTCGAATAGAATGGCAGGGGTCCCGCATGGAGAACTTGCCTGCGGCGCGGCGCCGAACGCACCGGCGAAGGAGACCATGACGGCACGTGAAAAATTGATTGTGGCGCTGGATGTTCCCACCGCCGAAGCGGGCGCTCGGCTGGCCGAACGGCTGGCCGGCCACGCCGGCGCCTTCAAGGTCGGCCTGGAAAACTTCAGCGCCGAGGGGCCGGTGCTGGTGCGATTTCTGACTTCCCGACATGCCAGAGTATTCCTTGATCTCAAGTATCACGACATTCCCAACACGGTGCGATCGGCTGCGCGCGAGGCGGCGCACCTCGGCGTGGCGATGATCAACGTTCACGCGCTGGGCGGAGCCAGGATGATGGAGGCGGCGCGCGCCGGCGCGGAAGAAGGCGCGCGTGACCGGCACGCGGCCCGGCCCTTGGTGCTGGCCGTCACTGTCCTGACCAGTCATGGGCCCGAAGAGTTGCAGCAACTGGGCATCGCGGGATCGCCGGAAGAGGTGGTGGTGCGACTGGCGCGCCTGGCTCACTCGGCAGGGCTTGACGGCGTGGTGGCATCACCGCAGGAAATCGGAGCTTTGCGGGCAGCGCTGGGACCCGACTTTGTCATCGTTACGCCCGGAATCCGTCCGGCGACAGCCGATGCGAATGACCAGGTGCGCACCGCCACTCCCGCCAGCGCCATTCAGGCCGGCGCGAGCTACATCGTCGTGGGGCGGCCCATCACCGGCGCGCCCTCCCCCGCCGCCGCTGCAGATGCGATCGTGCAGGAAATCGAAAGTGCCATGCGTTGACTCAGCTTTGATTCCAGAACAGACAGGAAGAGCCATGACTGAAAGCGAGATTCTCGAAATCTTCCGCAAACACTCCGCGCTGCTGGAGGGCCACTTTGTTCTGTCGTCGGGGCTGCACAGCGACCGGTACATTCAATGCGCCCTGGTCCTGCAGCACCCGGAAGCCGCCGAAGCGCTTTGCGCCCAGCTTGCTGCCAAACTCAAGTATCTGGGAGCAAGTGTGGTGGCGGCGCCGGCACTCGGCGGCGTGCTGGTTTCCTACGAAGTGGCGCGCGCGCTGGGTGTGCGGTCGCTCTTTACCGAGCGCCAGGATGGTGTAATGGTCCTTCGCCGGGGCTTTTCGCTCGCGCCGGGCGAACCCACGCTGGTGGTGGAGGACGTCCTCACCACGGGCGGGTCGACGCGCGAGACTATCGCCGCCGTCGAGCAGGCCGGCGGGAAAGTGGTCGGCGCGGGCTCGCTCATTGATCGCAGCGGCGGAAAAGTGGACCTCGGCGTGCCGCGCGCTGCGCTGGTGACCCTCGATGTGAAGACCTACGACCCGGCCCATTGCCCTCTCTGCCAGGCGGGCACTCCTGCCGTCAAACCCGGCAGCCGTCCGAAAAAGTAGAAGCCCCTATTTCACCAACGCCCCCCTCTTGCGCTGCCGTTATTCTGCCGGCTGGCTTGAAATGATCCATTCCGAAACGTATCGCGCCAGCATGTCGCGGTGCGCCTCGCGAAAGGCGGCGTAATCCTGCGCAATCCCGTTGTCGGGCCTGGAAAGCAGCACGAAAGCCTCCAGCAATCCTTGCTCGCGCAGGCGCGCCAAGGCCTGCAAGTCGGGCGGAACGCTGTCCCGTTTGGCGGGATCCTCGAGGTCTTTGGCGACAAGGGTGGCCACCGCCGCCAGTGCCTCGGTTTCTTCGCGGAGCGAATGGCGGTATTCCTTTTCATTTGGAAACTCTTTCTTGAACCTTTCGCCCTGCCAGGCGGCGCGGGAGATGGGGTAGATTAGCCAATAATCTCCGCCTTCCTCCTTGCCCAGCGAATTCGGGTCGATGTTGACAGTCGTGTTGTCGCCGTCGGCACTGACGGAACCCCGCGGCACGATCTGCGGATGGCCCAGTTTCACTTTCATGAGGCCGCCCCACCGCACCAGACCTGACCACGCCGTTCGATTGTACGGCTCGGCCACGATGGCGTCGACGTACTTGGCGCGAGCTTCCGCCGACTTGCCCTGCCGCAGGAGCCCGTTGCCCCAGTAGCGGTACGCGGTCTCCCGGTTGGGATCGATCTGGATCGCCTTGGCAAACCACGCTCCGGCTTGGTCAATCTGATTCATGTTGAAGTACGCATCCCCCGCGAACAGTGCCGCGCTATAGCTGGTGGGATCCATCTGGTAGGCACGCTCGTAGGCCTTCACTGCGGCGGGGAAGTCGCCCTTGGCGAACGCCGCCTCCCCTTCGTTGATCGCCTGATCCACTTGCTTGTTTCGGGAGTGGGTGGGCAATTCCCCGCTTTCCGGCAACTGCTGGAGCATCACGTGAACGTAATCACTGTCGTCGCCCAGCCGCTTGGCTTGAAGGAAAATGCTCCGCGCGCGGAGGACGAGCTTCTTCTTCGCCTCGGGATCGGACACCTGCACCGTGGATGCGACGACGGCGGCGCCCAGACGCTCCAGTACCTCTTTGTCGTCGGGCCGCAGGGCAGACAGTTTTTCAAGGTAGGGAAGCGCCTCAATCTGTTTTCCCTCGCGGATCAGCTGAAATGCCCTGTCGCGCAGCGCCGCCGGGTCGTCGGGCAAATTCTGGGCAGGAAGCGGCATAGCCAGCACGACGATCAAAACCAGCGCCCCTGCAGCCTTGGAAACCATCTCTCGAGCGGCCATATGCCAGCCTCCTGAAATTGGAATGCAGCTCCTTCTCCGGATGATCCCCTGGGAGAACATCATACGTCTCCAACTCCTGCAACACCATCCACCCGTCGCGGATCATCGAACTGGCTATATCGTACGGTACCCCTGAATGTCCAGGTTGGTCAGGCCGCAATCCTTGGCCCAGGCGACGGCCTCGTTGTATTCGGCGCGGGTAATGCGGCGGTCGATGTCCGGAAACTGCTTGGCCTTAAAGACAGGGGTGTACTGCGACATCAAATTGACGTAGGTATCCTTGGGCAGGTTCTGCGCGATCCATTCCACCACGGCCTTGGTCCCCGCGACGCGGTTGGGCATAACCAGATGGCGAATCATCAGGCCGCGATACATCAATCCATCCGGCGCAGGATGCGCCACGCCCACCTGCCGGTGCATTTCAAGCAGCGCTGCTTGCGTAACCTCCGGATAGGTTTCGGCGCCAGATGAATACCTCGAGGCCATCTTGCCGTCCGAATACTTGAAGTCGGGCAAGTAGATATCGACCACGCCGTCGAGAAGCTTCAGGATCTCTGTTCTCTCCCATCCGCAGGTGTTGTAAACGACGGGCAGCCGCAGACCTCGTGCGGCGGCCACGTCGAGCGCCAGCAGAATATGGGGAGAGTAATGAGTAGGGGTCACCACGTTAATGTTGTGGCACCCCCGCTGCTGAAGGTGGAGCATCATTTCTGCCAGGTTGTCAACGGTCCGTTCGGGCTCGCAATCGCCCTGGCTGACCTGCCAGTTGATGCAGAAGACGCAGCGCAGCCCGCAATGCGTCATGAAGATGGTTCCGGAGCCGCCCCGGCCCACGAGCGGCCGCTCTTCCCCGTAATGCGGGTGATAAGCGGACACTTCCAGTTGAGCGGTTGCCTGGCAGACGCCCATTTCTCCTCGCAACCGGTTGGCGCCGCACTGCCGCGGGCAAAGCTCGCACTGCTTCATCCTGTCCCACAGATCCATACCGCGCTTCTTCAATTCGCCGCTCCGGTGCAATGCGAGGTAGGCTGGCTCGAAATCAGGGTTGATGTCGGC
>CAZHKT010000067.1:0-19870 GCA_964533045.1 uncultured Acidobacteriota bacterium
TGACGCGGCGTATCTTCTCCAGGTCGCGATTGGTCAGGATGGGATGCGGCACCATCAGCGTGTGACAGTGGCGCGGCGTCTCCTCCAGGATGTTGCCTTCGCTGCCCAGGAAGCCGGTGAGCGACATCACCAGTTCTTCGCGGATCGGATCAATGGGCGGATTGGTGACCTGCGCGAAGAGCTGTTTGAAATAGTTGAAGAGCAGTTGCGGCTGGTCGGAAAGGCAAGCCAGCGGCGTGTCGATCCCCATCGAGCCCACCGGCTCCTCGCCCTGGGTGGCCATGGGAACCATGATGGTCTTCAGGTCCTCGTCCGTGTAGCCGAAGGCCCGCTGGCGCATCAGGATGGTGTCGTGATCGGTGCTCAGCACGCGCGTGGGCGCGGGAAGCTGATGCAGCGTGATCTGATTCTCCTTCAGCCACTGGGCGTAAGGCCGGCGCGCCGCCAGCTCCGCCTTCAGTTCTTCGTCGAAATAGACGCGGCCCTTTTCCGTGTCCACCAGCAGAATGCGTCCGGGCGCCAGCCGCCCTTTGGCGCGAACGTCTTCCGGCTCAATCGGCAGCACCCCGGCTTCCGAAGCCAGCACCACCATGCCGTCGGAGGTGATGACGTAGCGGCTGGGACGCAGGCCGTTGCGGTCGAGCTTCGCGCCCACCACCCGCCCGTCGGTAAAGGCCAGCGCCGCCGGCCCGTCCCAGGGCTCCATCAGCGAGGCGTGATACTGATAGAACGCCTTCACGTCCTCGGGCATCGAGGGATCGTTCTCCCAGGCGGGCGGAACCAGCATCTCAATCACATGACCCAGACTGCGCCCGCCCAGGGTCAGCAGCTCGACGGCATTATCGAGGTTGGCCGAATCGCTGCCCCCCGGCTGGATGACCGGAAAAATCTTCTTGATGTCGCCACCGAACAGCGGCGAAGCCAGCACCGACTGGCGCGCGTACATCCAGTTCACATTGCCTTTCAGCGTGTTGATCTCGCCGTTGTGCGCCAGATAGCGGTACGGATGCGCCAGCGGCCAGGTGGGAAAGGTGTTGGTCGAGAAGCGCTGGTGCACCAGGCAGATGGCGCTGGTCACTTCCGGATCGGACAGCTCGCCGTAGAAGGAGGCAATCTGCGGCGCCAGCAGCAGGCCCTTGTACACAATGGTGCGCGAGGAGAGCGACGGAAGGTAAAACGTGTCCTTATACTTCAGCTCCGACGCGGCGATTTCCGCTTCCGCGCGCTTGCGCACCACGTAAAGCTTGCGCTCGAAGGCGTCCTGCTCCATGCCGGAGGGAGCGCGCACGAAAATCTGCTCAATATAGGGCTGCGAGGCGCGCGCCACACGCCCAATGCCGCTCGCGTCCACCGGCGTGTCGCGCCAGCCCAGCAGTCCCAGACCCTCTTCGCGCAAAATCCGCTCCAGCACGCCCGCGCAGTGCAGCCGTTCGTGCGGCTCGACCGGCAGGAAAACCATGCCCACGCCATATTTGCCCGGCGCCGGCAGCGCAAAGCCCAGCTTGGCCGCTTCCCGCGCGAAGAAGGTGTGCGGAATTTGAATCAGGATGCCGGCGCCATCGCCCGTTTCCGGATCGCATCCACAGGCCCCGCGATGCGTCAGGTTAATCAGAACCTGAATGCCCTTGACGATGATCTCGTGGGACTTGTGGCCGTCAATGTTGACCACAAACCCCAGCCCGCAGGCCCCGCGCTCCTCGGGCCGTTGCAGGCCGGACTTCAAATCGGGTTGGTAGGGCGATGTCATCGGATATTGGC
Organism: uncultured Acidobacteriota bacterium; assembly: GCA_964533045.1. Taxonomy (GTDB): domain Bacteria; phylum Acidobacteriota; class Terriglobia; order UBA7540; family UBA7540; genus JACQNR01. The sequence goes on from CAZHKT010000067.1 coordinate 1,759, forward strand.
GCGACACTGACAACCGGATGCAGCAGTGAGGTGCACTTCCCCCACTTTACCCGGAACCCCTCCATTGTGTGGCAAGTACGTCTCCAAAGTTAAATTAAATGTTTTTATAGTTTCCATAGGTTTTCGTTTATCGCGGGGGGCTACTCGGAGGTTCTCAAGGATGGATCGAGCTTGGCCGCAACCTCGAACTCCATCGCCGCCAGTGCCGTTTCGCCGCGGCCGCGCAGCGCGACGCCCAGTTCGTAATGGGCGCGGGCGGAGTTCGGATTCAGCTTCAACGCCCGGCCCGCTTCGCTCGCCGCTTCGTCCCACTGTGACAGGCCGTTGAGCGCGCGCCCCAGATTCAGCCGCGCCTCGAAGTCGTCGCGCCGCCAGGCCAGGATGGCGCGAAACTGTTCGGCGGCAGTCTGGTAGTCGCGTGTGTTCAAGGCCAGTTCGCCCAGGGCGCGGCGCGCCTCGGCATGGCCGGGTGATATCTCGATGGCGGCGCGGAATTCACTGGCGGCGAGCGAGGGCAGTTCGCGCTCCAGATTGATCCGGCCCATCAGGTAACGCGACGGCGCGTGCTGCGGCCGCAGTTCGATAGCACGCCGCAGTTCCCGAAGTATTTCGGCGCGATCGCCCTTCGCCTCGTGCAGCGCCAGCGCCCGTTGGTAATGCCCCTCCGCCAGGTCGGGGCTTTGCGTGACCGCTTCACGCAAGGCCGCAATAGCCGCCGACAAATCACCCTTCGTGCGCGCATCCTGAGCCGTCTGCAGCAGCACCAGCGCCTGCGCCACGGCGTTGCGCTGCCGCGTCATGCTCTGGCCCTCCTCGCGCGCCTTCACCGCCTCCGCTTCGCGTCCGGACTTCTGCAGGGCCTGCGCCAGGGTCAAATAGGCTTCCGGGAAGTAGGGATTCACGCGCAGCGCATCCTGCAAGACCTGGATGGCGCCCTCGACGTCGTTCCGGCGGAGCAGCACCGTGGCGAGGTTGTGCATCAACTCGATGTCATCGGGACGCGCCGCGGCGGCCGCTCTCAACTCCTGCGCCGAAGCGGCAAAGTCCCCCTTCTGGCGCAGCAGCAGGCCCAGTGTTCGCCGGGCGTTAATGTGGTTCGGATTCAGCCGCAGCGCTTCGCGCGCCGCCTTCTCCGCCGCTTCAGAATCGCCCTGCGCGCGCAGCACCAGCGCCAGATTGTAATGATGTTCGGGATTCCTGGGTTCGGCTGCCACCGCCTGCCCCAGCGCCTCGATCGCGCCTTTCAAATCCTGCTTGGTAAAGAGCACCTGGCCCAGAATGGCGTGAGTGCGGGCGCTGCCGGGGGCGAGCCGTTGCGCCGCCTGCAACTGTTCCGTCGCCTCTTCCAGATCGTGCTGGTCCGGCACGCCGGTCGTCTGGCTGTATCGCTGGAAGAGCATCAGCCCCAGGTTGTAGCGCGCCTCGGCAAAGCCGGGCCGCGCCTGCACCAGTTCGCGCGCCAGTTGAATGGCCCCGTCGCGGTCGCCGATTTCGAAGCAGACGCCGCTCAGCCCGTAACGCGCGTCTTGAAAGTCGGGATTCAGCCGCAGCGCTTCCTGGTAATGACGAATGGAATCGTAGGGCCTTCCCACCCGGTCATAAGCCAGCGCCAGATGAAAATGGGCCATCTCGAAGCGCGGGTTCAGTTCGAGCGCCTTCTGAAATTGCGGAATCGCCTCCCCCGGCTTGCCGCTGTCGCCCAGAATAACGCCGATGCTGTCGTGCGACTCGGCGTCCTGCGGATCGAGTTCCACGGCCGCGCGGAAGTGCTTCAAGGCGGGTTCCAGCTGGTTGCGCTGCAAAAGTTCGCGCCCCTGCCGCCGATGCGCCTCGGCCTGCGCGGACTTGGGCGCGGGCGCCTGGGCGGAAGCCGTCATGGCCACCAGCACCACCAAAATAGATTGGAACGTTCGCTTCCCCATCGTCGCCAGCCCATCCATCATAACGCGGATGGGGCGGCCAGCGCCGCACTTCCCCGTCGCGGGTGGCACCCGGAGGGCCCTGCGGGCCTCCCTTTCCCTTCCTCATCCCCTCCCTTCCCCGCGCCCGACTTCTTCTCTTGCAATCTGAGGCTACATATGTTAGACTACGCAATCGGCGCCCGCCCGGCCGTTTGCGGGGCGGGGCGGCGGGGTTCCATGCCAGAAACACTGAATCTGCGGAATGAAGCCACGATGTCATTGAAAACAAAGTGTAGGGGCGGCCCTCGTGGCCGCTCCCGGGCGGGCGCCAGCCCCCTCCTCCCTCAGCGCCGGCCTTCGCGGTTGTCGGGGTTTCTGAAACGCACCAAACTAGCGGAACGAAGCCAGGATGTTGTTGAAAACAAAGCAAAGTCACCAGTAATGGTGGCGAGTGGCGACCAGTATCGGGATGGGGTGCCGGGATGTGAGCAACAGTCAGGCGGTCTGTAATACGCCTTGCGTGGAAGGGGGGAGGCGTGATACAACCGCGCCCTCAATCGGTCAAACTGCAAGGCCAATTCGGGTAGGTGCTTGGTGGAATATGCGCTCCGTAATCAATAGAAAAATAGCCACTTATTTCCTTCTTGTGGGGCTTTCCATGCTCCCGGCGGCGGCCCAGATGATTCATCCCGACCTCCTGTCGAAGGAATGGAAGGCCCGCTGGATCACCCATCCGGACGGTCCGCAGCGCGAATTCGGGGTCTTTTATTTCCGCAAGACGTTTGAGAATCCAACTCACCATCCCGGCTTCATCATCCACGTGAGCGCCGACAATCGCTACCGGCTGTTTGTGAACGGAACGCCGGTGCTGGAAGGCCCGGCGCGGGGCGACCTGCTGCACTGGCGGTTTGAATCTTTGGATATCACCAAGTTCGTCCGGCCCGGGAAGAACGTGATTGCTGCCGTCGTCTGGAACTATGCCGGAGAAGCTCCCATGGCCCAAATGACCAGCGAAACCGGCTTTCTGCTCCAGGCCAACGATCAGATGGACCAGTATCTGAACAGCAGCAGCTCATGGAAGTGCTTGAAAGGTGAAGCATTAACCTTGCTTTCCCCAGGGCCCGCACAGGTGGACGGTTACTACGTGGCTGGCCCCGGCGAGCAATGGGATGGGGCGCGCTACCCCTGGGGCTGGGAATCGGTGGACTACGACGACTCGGCCTGGAAGACGGCGCGCGAACTGGTGCCCGGGGATCCGCGCGGCATCTGGAACGGCGTCTCGTGCTGGTTTCTCGTGCCCCGCAACATCCCCGCCATGGAGCAGCGGACGGAAAGGTTGGCCCGCGTCGTCCGCGGCTCGGGGGTGGAAGTCCCCGCGCTGTTCCTGGAAGGCCGTGCCCCCCTGACCGTACCGGCCAAGACCCGGTCCACCATCCTGTTCGACCATTCGCGCCTGACCACGGCTTACCCGGAGGTCGTGCTCTCGGGGGGACGCGGCGCCAGCCTGACGCTGACCTACGCCGAAGCCCTGGTGGACTCCCAGGGGCGCAAAGGAGATCGCAATGAGACGGAGGGCAAGACCGCCCGCGGCTACCAGGACCGCATTCTGGCCGAGGGTGGAAGGCGGCGCTTGTATCGTCCCCTGTGGTGGCGGACGTTCCGATACCTGCAGGCGGAGATCGAGACCGGCGAGGAACCGCTGGTCATCGAAGATCTGCGCGCCATCTTCAGCGCCTATCCCTTCACCCGGCGGGCGCGCTTTGCCAGCGACGACGCCGAACTCGACCGCATCTGGGAGGCGGGCTGGCACACGCTGCGGCTCTCGGCGCACGAGCACTACACCGATTCGCCTTACTACGAGCAGTTGCAGTACATCGGCGACACGCGCATGTCGGCACTGATCACGCTTTACACCAGCGGCGACGACCGCCTGGTGCGCAACGCTCTGGAACTGTTCGACGCCTCGCGCGTTCCGGAGGGCCTGACCCAAAGCCGCTATCCGTCGCTGCTGCCGCAGTTCATAGCCCCCTATTCGCTGCTCTGGGTGGGCATGACTCACGATTTCTGGGTCTATCGAGGGGAGGCGGATTACCTGCGGCGGTTTCTGCCCGGAATTCGCGGCGTGCTGGAATGGTATGAAGCACGGCTGTCGGGTTCGGGCCTGCTGGGTCCGGTCGAGTGGTGGAACTTCGTGGACTGGGTTCCGGAGTGGAGCACCGGCTCGCCGCCCCTCGACCCGGACGGGCAATCCACCATCCTGAGCCTGCAGTACGCGGGCGCGCTGCGCGAAGCGGCGGAAATGGAAGACGCCTTCGGAAGCGCCGAACGGGCAGCGCATTTCCGCCATGTGCGCGGCCGCATCACGGAAGCGGTGCGCCGGCTCTACCGGGCCTCGGAACGGCGGCTGGTGCCGGACACGGCCGGCCAGCGCCGCTTCAGCCAGCACGCCAGTTTGCTGGCCGTGCTCGAGGACGCCGTCCCGCCCGAGGACCAGAAACGGGTGATGGAGCAGGTGCTCAATGATAAAACCTTAAGTCAGGCAACATTCTATTTCAGGTATTATCTTCATCGCGCCATGAAGAAGGCGGGGCTGGGCAACGAGTACGTGCAGCAGCTCCAGCCCTGGCGCGATATGCTGGCACTGGGCCTTACCACGTGGGCCGAGAATCCCGAGCCGGCGCGCTCCGATTGCCACGCCTGGAGCGCCCATCCCAGCTTCGACCTGCTGGCCACGGTCGCCGGCATCGAGCCCGCCGCGCCCGGATTCCAGAAGGTTCGCATCGAGCCGCACCTGGGGCCATTGACCAGAGTGGACGCTTCCCTGCCCCATCCGCGGGGTGACATCGTAGTCAGCTACCGGAGGAACGAGGGGGGATGGAACGCGCACGTCACGCTTCCCAGGGGGCTGACCGGGACTTTCGTTTGGCAGGGACAAGAGATTCCTATCCCGGAGGGAGGATTGAACCTCGGCGGGGGCGTGGCCTCCGTCGGCGGCGGACACTGAAATCGCTCCCTTGAGGTTGACGCGCCGCCGGGGCCGGGACATACTCTGCATATGCTGATCGTGGCCAGGGCGATGCTGTCTAATCCGTGGGCGATCTTTCTCGTCTGCGCGGTTCTGGCGCCGGTGGCATTTTCGCCTGCCGCGCGCCGGTCGATCCGACTGTTCGCCAGCTTCGCTTACCAGCCAATCCTGAGCGCGCATCGCCAGGAGCCCCAGCCTTGGCCCTCTGTCCTGTCGCGCCCCGCCTCGCAGCGGCGGGCGAACCTGCGCCTCGCCCTGGAATGCCAGCGCCTCTGTTAGTCGGACCCACCACCGCTCACCGGTCCCTTCGAAGACTGGCTGATCGTTCTGCCCAAGCCGCAAGCATCTGAATTCACTACGGCAAGCGAGCCTTTATGCATTCCAACATCCTGGTTGACATCGCGCTTTGCATCATCACCGCCACGGCCTTCGCCTTTGTCGCCAAGCTGCTGAAGCAGCCCTTGCTGCTGGGCTACGTCGCGGCCGGCGTGGTCATCGGAAGAACCCAGGGGTTTGGATGGATCTCCGGGCCCGATGAAATCGAAACCATCTCGGAGCTGGGCCTGATCCTGCTGCTGTTCATGATCGGCCTGGAAATTGATCTGAAGAAACTGCGCAAGTCGGGCGCGGGAGTCATCGCCGCGGGGGTTGGCCAGTTCGCCATCTGCGCCATGATGGGACTGGGGTTCGCCCCGCTGCTGGGTTTTCATTTTGCGCCGGGCAAGTTCGAGCCGCTTTATTTGGCGGTCTGCGTGGCGCTGTCCAGCACGATGATCGTGGTGAAGCTGCTCTACGACAAGTTCGAGCTCGACACGCTGCCCGGGCGCGTCACGCTCAGCATCCTGGTCTTTCAGGATATCTGGGCGATCCTGTTCCTGGCCGTGCAGCCCAACCTGCAGGACCCTTCCGTGACCGTTCTGGTCGCGTCGCTGGCCAAGGGGGCGGGGCTGGTGGCGTTTGCCATGCTCGCCAGCCGCTACCTGCTGCCGTTCCTCTTCCAATCCATCGCCAAGCTGCCCGAACTCATGCTGATCGGAGCGCTGGCGTGGTGCTTCGCCGTCTCCATGCTGGCGGCCCAGCTGGGCCTTTCGCGCGAAATGGGCGCGCTGATCGCCGGCGTCTCGATTTCGACGTTTCCCTACAGCCTGGACGTGATCGCCAAGGTGATCAGCCTGCGCGATTTCTTCATCACGCTTTTCTTCGTGACGCTGGGCGCCAAGGTGCCGCGGCCCTCGCTCGATGTCGTGCTGCTGGCGCTGGCCGGATCGGGTTTCCTGGTCCTGTCGCGTTTCCTTTCCGTCAGTCCGATTCTCTACCTGATGAAGTACGGCAACCGGGCCAGCTTTCTCCCCGCTCTCAACCTGGCGCAGATCAGCGAGTTCTCGCTGGTCATTGCGGCGCTGGGCGTGGGGCTGGGCCACATCTCCGACCGCCTGCTGTCGGTCGTGCTCTACATGCTGGTGATTACTTCGGTGCTCTCGACCTACTGGATCCTCTACAGCCACCCCATTTATCTGACGGTGGCCCCCTGGTTGAAGCGATTGGGGGTGCGCGACTTGGACGCGCAAGCCGCCGAAGAGGAGAAAGTACCCCACAAGCCCATCGTATTCCTGGGCTTTGCCCGCACGGCGAGTTCCCTGCTGCACGAGCTGCTGGCGCACGACGATGCGCTGGAAGAACAGATCTCGGTGGTGGACTTCAATCCACAGGTGAAAAAGGAACTCGATCGGAGGGGGATCCACGCCATTTACGGGGACATCAGCCACGCCGATACCTTGCACCACGCCGGCATTCATGATGCCAAGGTATTGATCAGCACCATCCCCGACAGCCTGCTGAAGGGGACGACCAACGAGCGGCTGCTGCGCCAGTTGAGCCAGATGGCCCCGGACGCCACCATTATCGTCACCTCCGAAGTCCTGGCGGAGGCTCACCAGTTCTACCAGGAAGGGGCGGGCTTCGTGCTGGTTCCGCGCCTGATGGGAGTCAAGGAACTCCGGGACGCGGTCCTCGCCGGCCTGGAGGGCAGATTGGAAGCAGTCCGGCAGGCCGCCTTTGCCGAATTGGAATCGAGGTCTGAAGTCCTGCCATAAACCACCATGGCAAGGTTAACTGGAAGTTGGCCGACTGGAGGCGCATCAATGAACCCGTTGCACATGGCCATCGTCAGCGCGGTTATCGGGCGCAAGCGCCGCTGCCCGGCTTGCGGCAAGGAGCAGGTGCTCGGCCACCCGGCAAAGTCCGGTCGCTTTCGTTGCAGGAAGTGCGGCCACCACTTCACGAAAAAGGACTTGGAATCTCAATCGCGCCCCCGAGGTTGAAGCCATGACCGGCCCGCGAACCCCATATCCAGTGGCGTCGGCCTCCGGGATGCGCATATAGAGTAGTGTCGGAGAAGATGTGGAAGTCCATGTTTTTTCAGCGATTTCGGTCGATTTTGCTTGCTTTCGGTCGGTTTCTTCCTTATCATTGGCGGCCGAGGGGAGTTAGGGCTGGAATAAGGGGCCAATCTTATTCCAAAGGGTACCGGCAAGTTTCCCACCTGATCGCTCGCGTCCTTTAGCAATCGAAAATCAAAGAGAGCAACCCAAAGATCCGAGCCTCAATCCGAGGACCCGGCGTTGCGCCAGGGAGTTGCCCCGACCCAATCAACACCTCAGCTCGCTGGAGCTGCGGGAAGGAGGATGCTTCCATGCAACGAAGGCTTTTGATCTACGTTTGGGGTCTGCTGTTTCTGCTGGCCGCGGTCCGCTCGACCTACGGGGCCACCAACTGCCGGTTCAACATCGCGGGCGGCGCCATGACGCTCACCGGCGACTGCACCACCGATTCCACCATTCTGGTTCCCAACGGCTACACGCTGGATGGAAAGAACTACACCATCACGGCCGTCGATCCGCCCAATGGCGGACACTTTCGAGGGGCGGTCGTAAAGAACGGCGGGCCGGTGGCCAACGTCGTAAACTTGCGCATCACTTCCTCTGCCCTTTCCGATGTCTGCGACGGCGGAGCGGACGGTTTGCGAGGCATCCTGTTCGCGGCGGCCTCGGGGGTCATCTCGGGAAACACCATCTCGAACCTGAACCAGGGCTCCAGCGCTTGTCCCGAAGGCAACTCCATTGAGGCGCAGAATTTCTCCACCGACGGCAGCATCCCTGGTGTACAGACGGTGGAAATCACCAGCAATCGCATCTTCGGATACCAGAAGACGGGCATCGTGTGCGATGGCTATGTCAGCTGCCTGGTGCGCTCCAACGTGGTGGGCGTTTCGGCCGCGCAGGACTATCAGCCCGTCAACGGGATTCAGATCGGTTACGGGGCGGGGGCCATCGTCGAGAACAATGACGTCGGCGGCAACTCCTGGAGGGGCGCCACCAATTACGTTTCCACGGCCATCCTGCTGTTTTATGCGGCTGGCGGCACGGTCGTCCGGCACAATAACCTGATGGAGGGCAACGCCGACATCGGCATCTACGCCTATACGGACGGGGCCACGGTGGATAACAATCGCGTCTACGAAACCGGGCCCGACGGCAATCAGGCCGGCTGGGATGTGGGCGTGTACGTCTATAGCCCCGCCTACGGAGACGTCCTGACCACGAATAATGTGGTGAATAATAAGGTGCGCGGTTACCTGTTCGGCTACAACAGCCCGGAACTGACCACGCGCCTGGGCGGCAACAACAAGGCCAACTCGTCACCCGCCGGCAAGTAGCCGAGTTCGTTGTTTTGCATGGACTCCCCCACGACGCCCGGGCACAGCATGCTGCGCCCGGGCATTTCCCTGTCTCCCCTGCCTACGCGGTGCCCGGCGTAGGCAATCTGATGGCCGACATTCCGTGCGGTTAATCTGTTGATAAATCAAGGCTTGTGGAGCAGCACGATGGCGTCACCTTCGGTCTGAGACGTCTAAATCTCATAAGACATGGAGAAGAGGAAAGCTCGCCTCCTCACCGGGGCAGGCGATATGATGAACCCGCGAATTGAAGTGGCCTTTTCCCATTCGAGGATTCGCCCGCTCAAATAGGCCACGATTGTCGTCGGGGCGCTGGAGGAGCTCCACATGGTGTTGGGAAAGGGGAAGCGTGCCTATGTCTGCCAGCGTTGGTTGTCCACGGATCCTGGTCGTTGACGACGAACCTGCTATATGTAATCTCCTCAAGGGGGTCCTGCATCAGAAAGGATTCAACGTAGATTCTTGCCTCAGTGGGAAGGCCGCCGTTGCCCTCATGCAAGCCGTCCGCTTCGACGCCATCATCTCCGATCTTAATATGCCTGACATGTCGGGTTTGGAACTCCTCGAGTTCGTCAAGAAGGAACACGGGCATGCGGCCTTCTTGATGGCGACGGGGGAAGCTGCCATCCGGATTGGCATCCGTGCCATGAAGGAGGGCGCCGATGACTACATCCTCAAGCCGTTTCAACTGGATGCGGTTGTGGCCAGCCTCCACAAAGCCCTCGACAAGAAGCGTCTGGAACGAGAGAACGCGGAATACAAGGCGCGTCTTGAGGAGATGGTGGACCAGCGCACGATTCAACTCACGGCGGCCCTCAAGCGCATCGAGCTGACTTACGACGATACGCTGGAGGCTCTGGGGGCGGCCCTGGACCTTCGCGACAATGAGACGGCGGGACACTCGCGAAGGGTCACCAGCTATTGTGAGGCGATGGCCCGGAAGATGGGAGTGAAGGGAGAAGACCTCAAGCAGATCATTCGCGGGGCTTATCTTCACGATATTGGAAAGATTGGGATACCGGACGCCATTCTGCTCAAGCCGGGCAAACTGGACGAAGAGGAACGGGCTATTATGGAAAACCACGTCAGGATTGGGTACGATCTCGTCAAGCGGGTGCTGTTCCTGGCCCCGGCGGCGGATATTGTCCTGACCCATCAGGAGCGATGGGACGGCACTGGCTACCCACAAGGCCTGGTGGGCGAGGAAATCCCGCTCGGGTCCCGCATCTTCGCCGTGGCCGACACGCTGGACGCGATGACCTCCGATCGGCCGTACCGCCGCGCCCTCCCCTTCGAAAGAGCTGAACGAGAGATCGCAGATTACGCCGAAAAGCAATTCGACCCGAAGGTGGTGGATGTCTTTCTGGAACTGGGGAAGCAGTTCTGGGAGGATCACCGGGGAGGCGGCCAGCAACCACGATCGCTGGCAATTGGTCGCCAGCGCGGCTTTGCCTTTCCTCGCGCGTCGGCTGACTCGCGCCCGCCCGAGGGCGGAGGAACCTCTGGGGGGACTTAGGCGCTCGACCGCCCTGCCTGGCGCCTTTATGATGGCTCAAATGACTCCAGCCGAATGAGGATGGGCTCCATGAGCAAATGGGCCTTAGAGACGAAAATCCGCGCAGGTTTTGTGCTCGCCACCGCCCTCCTCGTTATGGCGGGAGGTTTCACCCTTTGGAGTTACCTGCGGGGACACACGTCTGCCCATCTGGTGATTCATACCCTTGACGTCCGAGAGAGCCTGAATGACGTCCTTCGTGGATTGTCGGAAGCCGAGGCCGGGCAGCGAGGGTACGTGATCAGCGGGGATGAGGTCTTTCTGGAAGGTTACAGGACCGGCCTGGCGCGTTTTCAAAGCAGTCTGCAGCACCTGCAGTTTCTGACGCGGGATAATCCCGCCCAGCAGCATCGGCTCGCCTTGCTTAAGCCCGTGGCGGAGCGTCGAGCCGCCCTGTTGCAACAAATCATTGAGGCCCGCACCCAGAAGGGGTTTCGGGCGGCGCAGGATCTGATCGACTCCGGGCGGGGAAGAAAAGCGATGAATGAGGTTCGCAAGATAGTCACTGACATGGAAAAAGAAGAGTTAGAACTGCTCAGCCGAAGAATTCAGCAAAGCGGAACGTACACTCGAACGGCCGAGAATCTCGGCTCGCTATTCGTGATTCTGACTTTGATCCTTCTGCTTGCCAGCTTCCGCGTCATATGCCGTGACCTCACCGCCCGCAAGCGGGATCAGGAGGCCTTGGATCGCCTCTTCCGCCTGTCTCCGGACATGCTTTGCATCGCCAGGTTCGACGGGTATTTCAAACGCCTGAATCCAGCCTGGGAGAAAGTCCTGGGCTACTCCCTCCAGGAGCTTATGTCGAGGCCATGGCTGGACTTCGTCCACCCTGAGGACCGCGACGTGACCATTGAGGCGGGGAAAAGGTTAATGAAGGGGGAGGAGATTGCAAATTTCGAGAATCGCTACCGGACCAAGGACGGAAGCTACCGGGTGCTTTCCTGGAGCGTTGCACCGTCCGCGGAATATGAAACCTTGTACGCCACTGCGCGCGACATCACGGCGCGAAAGAACGCGGAGCAGGAAGTGCGCGAGTTGAATGAACTCTTGAAAAATAACGTTCAGGACAGGACCCAGAAACTCGAAGTGAGGGAGCGCGAGCTCTTGCAGGTCCTGGCGGAACGCAAGAAAATCGAGGAGCAGTTATACCAGGCGCAGAAGATGGAAGCGGTGGGAAGGCTGGCCGGGGGGATCGCCCACGATTTCAATAACTTGCTGACAGTCATCCTTGGTTTCAGCCATCTCTTGATGGACAACGTGCAACTGCCTGCTGAAGCGCAGGCACATGCGTCCGAGATCAGCAAGGCCGGTCAGCGGGCCGCCGCCCTGACCCGGCAGTTGCTGACCTTCAGCCGCCGCCAGGTGATGCAGCTTCAGGTTCTGGACTTAAACAAAGTGGTTGGGGAAGCAACCAAAATGCTGGAGCGCTTGATCGGGGAGGATATTCAACTGAAGACCGTCCTGACCCCCACCCTTTGGAAGATCAAAGCCGATCCGGTGCAGATCCAGCAGATTTTGTTGAATCTCGCCGTGAATTCCCGGGACGCCATGCCTCAAGGTGGCAAGCTGACCATCGAGACCGCCAATGTTCAACTGGATGAGGCCTATGCCCGAAATCATGCCAAGGTGCGGCCAGGTCCCTACGTCATGCTGGCCGTCAGTGACACGGGGGCGGGCATGGATGCGGAAACCCAGTCGCATATTTTCGAGCCTTTCTTCACGACCAAGGAAAAAGGGAAAGGGACAGGGCTGGGGCTGGCCACGGTTTACGGGATTGTGAAGCAAAGCGACGGCAATATCTATGTCTACAGCGAACCCGGTGTGGGCACGACTTTCAAGATCTATTTGCCTCGAGCTGAGGGTGAAGAAGGCCGACCCCATCTGAATCCGCCGGTGCCGGCAACAGTCGGAATGAAGACGATCCTCCTCGCCGAAGATGAAGACGGCGTTCGGACGCTGGCGCGGAAGGTGCTGGAGGCCAGGGGCTATCAAGTCCTCGAGGCAAGAGAGGGGAAGGAGGCGCTGGATCTGGCCGAGAAATACCAGGGTCCCATTCATCTCCTGTTGACCGACGTGGTCATGCCCGGCATGCGCGGCAGGCAACTGAGCGATCGTGTGATGGAATTGCGTCCGGACATCAAGGTCATCTATATGTCGGGCTACACCGATGAGTCAGCCGTTGACCTGGGCATGCTGGAAAGCGGAACGGAATTCGTCGCGAAGCCGTTCACCCCCGATGACCTGATTTCCAGGGTACAAAGCATTCTGAGCTGAATCACTGCCTAAGCCGCAAGCCTGAAGAGTCGCGGAGGGCCGATCCGGACGCGGCGGCCCGCCCCGCTGTAGCGGCGATATGTCATCCCCGGGCGCAGTAGCGCAGGGCCCGCCTTCAGGCCCTGCGGTTCTTCCCGTGGCTCAAACGAAGTGCCGCAAGGCCGAAGGGCGGGCCTTGCGCTACAGGTCATCGCGGGCGGCGGGGCGAGGGCGTTCCGGGCACGGGTGCGTTGCCGGAGGGTGTCGGTCGGCTGACAAACAGCACCCCCGGGCGGAGGCAAACCTTGCCCCGACGACGCGGCAACGCAGAATCGTGTGCGCCGCAACCCGCAAGGCGGGTACGCTGCTCGAACCTGGGGGCGCGCCACGGCGCACCCCTACTCTGGGCATACGCGAGCAGTATCCGAGCGAACCAGATCAACTGAAGCGCCGCAAGGCCGAAGGGCGGGCCTTGCGCTACAATCGCCATCCCCACCGCCCCCTTTTTACACTTCAGGTGGTAGGGCCTGGCTCACCTCCCCAACCCCTCCCACGGGTGCAAATCCGCCAAAACACGGGTTTTAGGCCGCAAAGCTCTTGACCTTACTGGGCGTTTCATCAACAATGAGATTCGCAGGGTTACCGCTATGGGCGGACCGACATCACGTTCACCGCGCGGGGGAAGCGATCCGCGGTATGAAGTCGAATGGACGACGATTTCCTACCGGACGATCGGTTTCTACGGATGTCTGGCGCTGCTGGCGATAGGCCTGGCGGTTTACCTGATTGCGCCGAAGTACGTCTCACAGAAGGCGCGCGGTTTGCTCGGCGTGATCTCGGAAGGTCTGGCCAAGAGGGGCGGCGGCGAGCAAGCCGCGGGCAAAAGCGAAGCCCATTTTGTCAATCTGGACGGCACGGTGCGGGTGCGCAAGACGCAGTCGGCGCAGTGGGTGCGGGCCGACTACAATACGAGCCTCGAAAAGGGCGACTACGTGCAGACGGGGGCCGACGGGGTGGCGCGCATCATGTTTGCCGACGGCACCAACTACGTGCTCAAGCCCGACTCGCTGATCGTGGTGGAGGAGAATCGCGAAGATCCGCTCACCAAGGCGACGCGCGTCTCGGTGCAGGTCTCGGCAGGCACGGTGGATCTGACCACGGGGCGTTTCGCGGCGCCGGGCTCGACCTCGCGCGTTTCCTTTGAAAATGCGGTGGCCAGTCTGGCCGAGGAAAGCCGCGCCATGGTGCGCAACGATCCCGGTTCCAACACCCACTCCTTCACCGTCAATCAGGGCGGTGCGGACGTGACGCGCGGCTCGACCACGGTCAGGCTGGGGCAGTACGACCAGGTATCGTTCAGCAAGGACAAGCCGGGCTTGGTGCGGCAGAAGGTGATCGCGCCGCCCTCGCTGGTCAGTCCGCCCAACATGGATCTGACCATGACGCCGGAGCCTCGGGCCGCCGAGGTCACCTTCTCCTGGACCGCCGTCTCCGGCGCGCGCTCTTACCGCCTCCAGGTTTCGCCCTCGGGCATGTTTTCGCCCCTGGTCGTGGACCGCACCCTCACCGGTCAGACTTCCGCCAAGGTGTCGGGTCTGGAAGAGGGAACGTACTACTGGATGGTCACCTCGGTGGACGCTCAGGGCAACGAGAGCCAGCCCAGCCTCGCCAACCGTTTCATGCTGGTGCGCCAGGTGGATTCGGCGGCCAAAGCGTTTCTGGAAGTATACAGTGTGGTGCAACACGGCAAGGTGCTGGAGGTGGTGGGTCGCACGGAACCGGGCTCTTCGGTGATTATCAATAACGACCAGGTCTTCTCCATTGCTGCGGATGGATCCTTCCGCCACTTCACCTCGCAGCCGGCCAAGGTCGGTGTCAACCAGATCACCGTCACGGCGCAGAATCGCAAAGGGGACTTGCACACCATCCGCAAGACGATCGTGGTCGAATAGCCGGGAATCTCCTGGAAGAAAGTTATCGGTGGGTATGAACCTTCGTTCTCTTTTCAGTCTTTTTTCATCGGATCTGGCCATTGACCTGGGAACCGCCAACACGCTGGTCTACGCGCGCGGCAAGGGAATCGTGCTCAACGAACCCTCCATCGTCGCCATTAACAAGGTCACGGGCGAGATCGAGGCGGTGGGGCGGGAGGCCAAGGAGATGCTGGGCCGCACGCCGGGCAACATCGTTGCCATCCGGCCGCTGAAGGACGGCGTGATCGCCGACTTCAAAGTCACCGAAAAGATGCTCAACGTCTTCATCCAGAAGGCGCACAACCGCAAGATGTTCGTCCACCCGCGGATCGTGATCGGGGTGCCGTCGGAAATCACGCAGGTGGAAAAGCGCGCCGTGCAGGACTCCGCCATGCGCGCCAAGGCCAGCGAAGTCTACCTGGTCGAGCAGGCCATGATGGCCGCCATCGGCGCCGGCCTGCCCATCACCGAACCTTCCGGCAGCATGATCGTGGATATCGGCGGCGGCACCACCGACATCGCGGTGATTTCCCTCTCCGGCATCGTCTACAGCCGCTCCGTGCGCGTGGCGGGCAACGAAATGGACGAGGCCATCACCGCCTACCTGAAGCGCAAGTACAACCTGCTGGTGGGCGAGCGCACCGCCGAGCAGATCAAAATGGAAATCGGCTCGGCCTACCCGCTGGAAAAGCCGCTCACCATGGAGATCAAGGGGCGGCATTTGCTCGAGGGCATTCCGCGCACCCTGACCATTGACGATTCGGAGATCCGCGACGCGCTCTCGGAGTGCGTGGCCACCATCGTCAATGCCATTCGCGTGGCCCTGGAACGCACCCCGCCCGAACTTTCCGCCGATATATCGGATCGCGGCATCGTCGTAACGGGCGGCGGCGCGCTGCTCAAGAATCTCGACAAGCGCATCCGCGAGGAGACCGGGCTGCCCGTCTCCATCGCGGAAGATCCGCTCGCCTGCGTGGTGCTCGGCACGGGCCGCATGCTGGTGGATTTCAATCTGCTCAAGCGCGTGGCCATCGAATAGGTGTCGCATGGTTTTCAGCACCAGAACTTCCCTGCTTCCACCCGACCGGCCGCCGGAGCGCGAGGCTCCGGAAAAAGTCCAGCTTTTCGTCGTCCGCCACCGCGCCTTCTTCGTCCTGATGGGAGTGCTGCTCGCCCAACTCCTGCTGCTTTCGGCGCAGATCACCCGTGGTCAGAAGGTGCGCCTGATTCAGGTGTGGGCGGTGGCGGCGGTGGAACCGTTCGAGCGCGCCTTCCACGCCCTTAGCGGCACGGCTGCGGGCACCTGGCAGGACTACCGGGGATTGTTTTCGGCCAGAGAGGAGAACCGGGAACTGCAAGTCCAGCTGACCCTCGCGCGGGCGCAAATCCAGCATCTCACCGAACAGGCAGCGGAGACGCGGCGCTTGCGAGAGCTGCTGGATTTCAAGGCTCAGCTTCCCTTCCAGACGGTGGCGGCGGAGATCATCGCCACCAGCCCGGGCGATGCCTCGCGCGCCATCTTCGTCGACAAAGGCGAGAACGCCGGCCTCACCGCCGACGCCGCGGTGCTCACGCCCGCGGGCATCGTGGGCAAGGTCATTGCGGTGTTCCCGCGCACCGCCCAGGTGCTGCTCATCACCGACCCGTCGAGCGGCGTCGCCGCCGCCCTCGCCCAAAGCCGCGTCCAGGGCATCGTGAAGGGCGCCGGCCGCCAGGGGGCCGAATTGCAGTACGTCATGAAGGACATTGCCGTCAGCCCCGGCGAGATGGTTTTGACTTCGGGTCTCGACCAGGTTTATCCCAAAGGACTCGTGGTGGGAACCATCGCCCAGGTCACCGAGGGCAACATCTACAAGTACATCCGGATCAAGCCCGCCGCCGCGCTCGACCGCCTGGAAAGCGTGCTGGTCGTCGTGCGGCCGAAGTCGAATGAAATGCAGGCGCTGACCAAACCTGTTCGACCGTAAATCCCCGCATGGCTAAAGCAGTCCAGCGCGCGATCGATGCCTTCCGGGTGCATCCGGCGGCGCTGGCCACGACCGTTTTCCTGGCGCTGGTGCTGCAAACCTACCTGCCGGTGCGCTTGCCCTCGGCGCGGCTTTTTGACTTCCCGCTGCTGGTTGCCCTCTACATCGCCATGGTGCGCCGCAACAAGACGCTCGCCATCGCCATCTGCACGGCCATCGGGCTGCTCCAGGACGCGCTGGCCAGCGGGCTGATCGGCATGTTCGGCATGGCCAAGGCGCTGACGGGGTATCTGGCAGCCTCGGCCAGCATCAAATTCGAACTGGAAGCGCTGTTTCCTCGCATGGGTTTGACCGCGGTGCTGGTGCTGGTGCACGGGCTGGCGCTGGCGCTGTTGTATCGCGTCCTGCTCGAACCCCCGCCTCCCTTCCAGGCCCTGGAACTCGCCGCCGGCGTTCTGGTCAATACCGGCTTCGGCATGGTTCTCTTCCTTCTGCTCGACCGCCTGCGCAAACAGTAGCCCGCGCGCCCCGCGCCTGGGGGGTTGAAGCCCTCCGCCACCTCCGTAAGCGCTTACTTTCAACAAAGGGTTTTGCAACGCCGCTGGCCGTGGTAAGATGGCCGGCTGGTTCCAAAGCCATTATCGTGACGCGAGGCGAACTCGCAGGAGGCATTCTCATGGGTACAAACACATTTGGGCTCATCATCGGCAACCGCGGCTTCTTTCCCGCCGTGCTGGCGCGTGATGGCCGCGAGGAAATGCTGAAGGTGCTGGAGCAGCAGGGCTACAAGGCCATCTGTCTGACTCCCGAGCAGAGCAAATTCGGCGCGGTGGAAACGCTGGCGGAAGCGCAGGCCTGCGCCGACCTGTTCAAAAAGCACCGCGACGAAATCGACGGCATCATCGTCAGCCTGCCCAATTTCGGCGACGAGCGCGGCGTGGCCAACAGCATCCGCCTGGCGGGGCTGAACGTGCCGGTGCTCGTTCAGGCTTATCCCGACGAAACCGGCAAGATGCTGATGGGCAGCCGCCGCGACAGCTTCTGCGGCAAGATTTCCGTGACCAACAACCTGTGGCAGTACGGCATCAAGTTCACCCTCACCTCCAATCACACCGTCGCCCCCACCTCCGACGCCTTCAAGGCCGATCTGGCGTCGTTTGCCGCCACCTGCCGCATCGTGAAGGGCCTGCGGGGCGCGCGCATCGGAGCGCTGGGCGCCCGGCCCACGGCCTTCAATACCGTGCGTTACAGCGAGAAGCTGCTTGAGAACAGCGGCATCTCGGTCGAGACGCTCGACCTCTCCGAGGTCTTCGGCCGCATCGCCCGCCTCAAGGACGACGACCCCCAGGTGAAGGATCGGCTGGCAGGAATCTCCAGTTACGTTTCGACGCAAGGCATCCCCGACGCATCCCTGCTGAAGATGGCCAAGTTCGGCGTGGTGGTGGACGAGTGGATGGCCGCCAACCAGCTGGTGGGCACCTCCATCCAGTGCTGGACTTCGATGGAAGAATTCTTCGGCGTCGTACCCTGCACCTTGATGAGCATGATGTCCAACAAGCTGCTGCCCAGCGCCTGCGAAGTGGACATGGTCGGCATGGTGGCCATGTACATCCTGCAACTGGCGGCGGGCGAGCCCAGCGCCATCGTGGACTGGAACAATAACTACGGCGAAGACCCGGACAAGTGCGTCATCTTCCAC
>CAZHKT010000068.1:0-19092 GCA_964533045.1 uncultured Acidobacteriota bacterium
GGAGACACCCTCTCTCTTTCCAACTCAATTTTCAACACGAAATGTTACAGCCTATGGGGCGGAGCCATGGCACGAGTTCCCGGCCGCCCTATTGAGACGGACTGGCAAGTATGCTAGCCTATATTCTCATCCGTAGAAGGGCGGCCGTCGTGGCCGCCCTTCGGAGCGCGGCGCTTTGGTGCAGCCTTTGCGTGGACTCCGGTGAGACGTCCATTTCCAAAGCTCGAAATGCCTTAGAGTACAAGGCGACAGCAAGCCTGCCGCACTATCCAGGCGCTTGGCGCGATGGGTCGAGCTTGCGGAACGAAGCCACGATGTTGTTGATAAGAAACGCTCAAAGCTCGTAGGGGCGGCCCTTGTGGCCGCCCTTGGGGCGGACACCAGGCCCGCCTCTACCTCGGCGCCTGCCTTCACGGTTGTCGAGGTTCCTGAGACGTCCCAAACCAGCGGAACGAAGCCACGATGTTGTTGAAAACAAAGAACCGGCGCCGATGGGCCGGCGCTCACCGCAAGGACGCGTTTCCAGACGGCCGTGCGCGGGTGTAAGGTAGGAGTCTGGAGGTGGAGGACAATATGAGCACCGGATTGACAGCGGCGACCAAAACCTGGGGATTCCTGCTGGACGGGCGGTGGGTCGAGGAGGGCGATCCCATCGAAGTGCTGCGGCCCGGCGGGGCGGGCTTGGCCGGGTCGGCCTACCGGGCGAAGCCCGAGCACGTGGAAAGGGCTATCGTGGCTGCCGTCCGGGCCTTCAAAGTGACCCGGAAGTTGCCATCTTACGAGCGCGCTCGCGTTCTGCGCGCCGTGGCCGAAGCGTTGGCTGCCCGGAGGGAAGAATTCGCCCGGACCATAGCGCTGGAAGCTGCCAAGCCCATCCGGACGGCGCGGGTGGAAGTGGACCGAGCCGTCGTGACCTTCAGCGTCGCTGCCGAGGAGAGTTCCCGCATCGCTGGCGAATGGCTGCCGCTCGACCTGATGCCGGCCACGGCGGGGCGCTGGGGCATCGTGCGGCGGTACCCCATCGGGCCCATCGCATCCATCACGCCGTTCAACTTTCCGCTGAACCTGGTGGCGCACAAGGTCGCTCCGGCCATGGCCGCGGGCTGCACCGTGATCCACAAGCCGGCACCGCAAACGCCGCTCACCTCGCTGCTGCTCGGAGAGGTGATCACCGAGGCTGGCTGGCCGGCAGGCGGCGTGAACATTTTGCCGCTTTCTAACGACGACGCCGGACCGCTGGTGACTGATCCGCGACTCAAGATGCTTTCGTTCACCGGCGGGCCGATCGGCTGGGCGCTGCGCGAGAAGGCAGGGAAGAAAAAGGTCGCTCTCGAACTGGGGGGCAACGCCGGCGTCATCGTGCATCGCGACGCCGACCTTGCCTACGCCGCCGAGCGCTGCACCCTGGGCGGATTCTCCTACGCCGGACAAGTCTGCATCTCTGTGCAGAGAATTCTCGTTGAGCGCTCTGTCTTCGACAGCTTCCTCTCGGAATTCATTCCGCGCGTGAAGAATCTGAAGCTCGGCGACCCGCTCGACGAGGCGACGGACGTGGGACCTATGATCAGTGAAGCGGCCGCGAGGCGCGCCATGGCGTGGATTGAGGAATCGGTGACGGGCGGGGCCAGGCTGCTGGCCGGTGGGCAGTGCGAGGGCGCCCTGGTCGAGCCCACCGTGCTGACGGGAACGAGCCCCGGCCAGAAGGTGAACTGCGAGGAGGTCTTCGCGCCGGTGGTGACCGTCGAGCCGTACGACGATTTCGATGAGGCGCTCCGGCGCGTGAACGACTCGCCCTACGGCCTGCAAGCCGGCCTCTTCACGCGCGACGCCAGGTTGATCTTCACGGCTTACGACGCCCTCGAGGTCGGGGCCCTGATGGTTGGGGACGTACCAACATTCCGAATTGATAATATGCCCTACGGCGGCATGAAGGATTCCGGCATGGGGCGCGAAGGCATCCGCTACGCCATCGAGGAGATGACCGAACGCAAACTGCTGGCGGTGAGTTTGTAGCGGCGACCTTCAGGTCGCCAGGCGGGTGTCGGCCTGAAGGCCGACGCTACTAATAGGTTGACCGGCCGCCGCTCACGTCGTAGCACTGGGCGGTGACGAAGCTGGAATCATCGGAGGCGAGGAAATGGACGACCGCCGCCACTTCGTCCGGCTTGCCCACGCGGCCCATGGGGATCTTGCTGGTCATGTAGCTGATCTGTTGTTCCGTGAGCGTCTTCAGAATCGGCGTCTCGATCACGGCCGGAGCGACGGCGTTGACGTAGATGCCCTGGGTCACCACTTCCTTGGCCAGCGCCTTGGTGAAGCCGATCACGCCGGCCTTAGCCGCCGAATAGGGAACCAGTCCGGGATTACCTTCCTTGCCAGCCACTGATGCGACGTTGACAATCTTGCCATAACCCCGCTCGAGCATATGCGGCAGCACGGCGCGGCAGCAGAGATAGACGCTCTTGAGGTCCACGATGATGATACGGTCCCACTCGGCCTCTTCGATTTCCAGCAAGGAAACGTTCTTGCCCGCGATGCCGGCGTTGTTCACCAGGATGTCGATGCGGCCCCATTCCCGGAGCACGGTGTCGCGCATGGCGGCGACGTCGGCGGACTGCGATACGTCCGCGCGCACGGCGAGCGCTTTGCGGCCGGTCTCGCGGACTTTGGCCGCCGCCTTCTCGGCCAGTTGCGGGTTGAGGTCCACGATGGCGACGTCCGCGCCGGCGCGCGCCAGGCGCAGGGCGATGGCTTCTCCGATGCCTTGTCCGGCACCGGTCACGATGGCAACACGATCAGTCAGGTTCATAGGAGTCCTCGCTATGAAGTTGTTGTAGCGCGGCTCTGGAGCCGTGATTCGGAGCAACAGCCTCGTGCCACCCCTGAATGGGTGTAGGGGCGACCTTCAGGTCGCCATCCCTGTGTCGGCCTGAAGGCCGACGCTACGGTTACCAAATCAGTGCGGCGGAGGCCTTGCCGCTCAAAATCTCCTCGTCCAGTTCGTAGCCGAATCCGGGCGCGGCGCGCAATTCGATGAAGCCGTCCTTCGGCTCGGGCTCGCCCTTGAGCACGGATCGCCCTCCCTGCGCGTAGATATCCACGAACTCGGCGCGCGGGGCGTTGGGGGTCGAAATCACGAAATGATAGGTAGCCGCCCCGCCGCCGTGAGGAATCACCGGCAGGTTGTGGGCGCTGGCCATGGCCGCGATCTTCTTGAGCTCGGAGATGCCGCCGGCGCGATGGATGTCGGGCTGGAGGATGTCCACGGCGCGCTTCTCGATCAGATCGCGGAAGCCGTAGCGCGTGAACTCGTGCTCGCCCGCGGTGACCAGGATGTCGGGCACTGCATCCTTGATGGCGCGGTAGCCATCGATCTGGTCGGGCGGCACGGGTTCCTCGATCCAGAGCACGCCGAACTGCAGCGCTTCCTTCGCCAGCTTGATGGCGTAGGGCACGTCGAGCGCCATGTAGCAGTCGAGCATGATGTCGCCGTCGGCGCCGACCAACTCCCGCGTCTGAGCGATGAGGTCGATATTCTTCCTCAGACCTTCGCGGCCGTCGGCGGGCCCGTGCGGGATGGCGAGCTTCACGTCGCGAAAGCCCATGGCCTTGTGGCGCTCGGTCAGGTTGCCGGTGACGTAAGCAGGAATCTTCTCCTTGGTCTTGCCCCCCAGAAGGTTGTAGACCGGTTGCTCGACAGCCTTGCCCACCAGGTCCCACAGTGCGATGTCAATGCCGCTGATGACATTGATGACCGCGCCCTTGCGCCCATAAAACTGCGAGGCGCGGAACATCTGCTCCCAGAGCAGCTCGATGTCGAAAGGGTTTTGCCCGATGAGGAGGGTTTTAAGTTGCTCGTCAATCACGGGCCGCGCCAGACGGGCCTTGCCGCCGCCCACGATGCCAAGGCCGGTGACGCCCGCGTCGGTGCTGATTTCAATGATTGCCGAGGTCATGGGGCCGAACCAACTCGAGCGCCTTTTTCGGTATTGGGGATAGATGGACATCGGGTTGGCGATGAGGCCCTCGCTCAGCCACGAGTAGGCCATGGGGATTTCGTGAACTTTGATCTCGGTAATGTGCACGGTGAATGCTCCTCGGAGCCCCGCGGGGCCCTCAGCATTATGGTCCGGGGACCGATTGGCAGCAAGACAATGGTCACCCTGGTCCGCAGTAGAGGCGGCTGGATGCCGCCACTGGGCGAGGTCAACTCGCTGCTACTGGCGCAGGATCACCACGGCAACGCCGAAACTTCGGACTTCCAATGTCTCATTCGACATCCTCAAGGATGCGGGCGGTCCCTGCATTGTCGTCGCGTCCACATACGACACTTCCGCCTCCGCGGCCCCCGGGATGGTGACGAGGAAAGGCCGATTCCGCTTATTGAGAAGCAGGATCTTCTTCGTTCCCGCCGGCGTCACGAAGGCTTGTGCGTGGACATAGGGGAGGTTGGCACTGGTCGAAACCAACTTGTCGCCGGGGCCGAAATGTCCGCGAATGAGCTTCAGAACCCAGTAGCGGGCGTTGGGCTTGCCGGTCTTCCAATCGATCATGGTGACGCTGGGAAATTGCGTGGGGTAACCGACCAGTTGCGACATGCCCGCCACGTCGATCCCCTGCCGCGCCAGTTCGGCGTAGAGATAGGCGTAGACCGACGCGCTTAGGTTCCAGTATGCGTCGGGCAACGGCGGATGAACGAATCCCGGGTCGTTCTGTCCGAAATCGCTGTTATCGATGGTTCCGATTTCGTTGATGGTGGTGCGGGTGGCGGGGGAGAGCCTGCGGCGGATCGCTTCGATGTAGCCCACCGCGTCCACGAAGCGCTCCGCCTGATCGAAGAAGGTGAACGGCTTCGTGTCCATCGTTTCATCCGGCTTGGGGATGGCGTAGAAATGGTACGAGATCATGTCGAGCGGGATGCCGGGCCGGTGATGCTTCGCGTCGAGGAAGTACTCGAAGAATCTCGGCGCCTTCAATGGCATGGCCAGCGACATGCCCACGAATTTCATTTGAGGTTGCACGGCGCGGATCGCCTCCACGGCAGCGTCGAAGAAGCGCGTGTAGGTTTCGGGCGACATCTCGTGCTCGAAGTCCACTTCGTTGAGCAGTTCCCAGTAATCGATCCGGTATCGGTGGCCGGATTCGTGGCGCTTGCCGAATTCGTCCGTCAAGCCGCCTCGGGTGTACCAGCTCACCAGTCGCGCGTAGTAATCCGAAACCTCCTTCAGCGTGGGATCTCGAAACTCGGTTCCTTGCGTGTAGTTCCAAACTACCTGGTCGGGATCGTCCAGGTAGGGAACGGGTTTTTCCGTCTTGAACATCCATTGCGGAATGGTGCTGAAGTTCAGGATGACGGAATGTCCTTCGGTGGCTTTCATGAAATCTTCGGTCATCGGATCGATGAGCGAGAAGTCCCAGGCAGTCCGGCCGTCGCGGGGCGGCTCCAATTCCGCCACCGCCAGCTTCGGATAGGGAAGCCATGGAACATAGCGCACGTAGTCGCACTGCAAGTCTTTTAGGGCCTGAAAAGCCTGCCTGTGAAGGGGCGCGCCACGGCGCAACATGGGATTGACCACCACCTGGAGCGTGGGCGTGGTCTTCGATGTCGCGATCACTTTCTCCCAGTTCAGCGTGATGCGAACGGCTTCCAGCTTCCTGGCTTCCGGCTGCTGGGCGGCGGCGGCGAACGGAAACATTAGGGCGGCGAGCAGGAATGGTTTTCGCATGATGCATCTCCCGGGGCGGTCAAGTTTACATCTGGCAAATTCCGAGTTCTACGGGTAAATTAATCCCGCCGAACCTACGTTCGAATCGCTGTAGCGGCGGTCTTCGTCCGCCGTCATTGTCTAGGGTATGAGTGCGGCGGTCAGAGGCCGCCGCTACCGTGGGGGAGCACTGATGAAAATCAAAGAAGTCCGTACGCGCGTGGTGGAATGGCGCGGCACGACGGTTCCGCCGCAGCCGCATTTCTGTACGAATCCCGCCGACCTGCTCGACATGCCCACCGACACCATGGGCTCGTTCCGATTTCACAGCTGGCTGATCGTGGAAATTGTCGCCGACACAGGCGACGTGGGCATCGGTAACGCGGCGCTCGCACCGCGCGTCACCAAGAGCTTGATCGACACCTACCTGAAGCCAATCCTCATCGGCCAGAACCCGTGGGACTTTGAATTTCTCTGGCAGACCATGTACCGCCGCACCATGGCGTTTGGGCGCAAGGGCGTGGGCATGGTGGCGATCAGCGCCGTGGACATCGCCTTGTGGGACCTGCTGGGCAAGGCGGTGAAGCAGCCGGTCTTCCGCCTGCTGGGCGGCAAGACCAAGGCGAAGATTCCGGTTTACGCCAGCCGGTTGTACAGCCAGCCGCTCGATGAACTGGCCCGGGAAGCGCAGAAGTACAAGGATGAGGGCTATCGCGCCATGAAGCTGCGGTTCGGCTGGGGGCCAGTGGACGGCGCCGCGGGTATGCAGCGTAACGTTGAACTGGTGCGCACCGTGCGCCGGGTGGTGGGCGACGAGATTGACGTCATGGCCGACGCTTATATGGGTTGGACGCTCGACTACGCCAGGCGCATGCTGCCGCTGCTCGGCGACTTTCATCTGCGCTGGGTGGAAGAGCCGGTGATTCCCGACAGCATCGCGGGCTACGCGGCGCTCAAGGCCCTCAACATCGTGCCCATCTCGGGCGGCGAGCACGAGTTCACGCAATACGGCTTCCGCGACCTGCTCGAGGCGCGCGCCGTCGACATCATTCAGTTCGATACCAACCGCGTGGGCGGCATCACCCAAGCGCGCAAAGTCTGCGCCATGGCGGAGTCGTTCGAAGTGCCCGTGATTCCGCATGCCGGACAGATGCACAATTTCCACGTGGTGATGGCCAGCCTCAATTCCCCCCTGGCGGAGTTCTTCCCGCCGGTGGACGTCGAAATCGGCAACGAGCTGTTCTGGTACATCTTCGACGGCGAGCCGCTGCCTAAGAACGGTTACATCGAGCTTGACGAAAACAAGCCGGGCCTTGGCATCACCGTGAACGAAGAGGGCTTGAAGAGGTTTGACATCATAGAGTGACGACCCGTGCTGGAGCGCCGGTCTCCTGGCCGGCGTATGGCGGCGCTGGGGACAGCGCCGCTGCAGCAAACCAAGGGAGGCAGCATGCGAATGAAGGACAAAGTAGTGATCGTGACGGGCGCGGCATCGGGAATTGGCGAAACCACGGCCCAGGTGTTTGCCGAGCACGGAGCCAAAGTGGTGGTGGCCGACCTGAACGGCGAAGGCGCGGAAAAGAACGCTGCCGCCATTCGGGCAAAGGGGGGACAGGCGATCGCCGTTCAGACTGATATCTCCAGGGAAGCCGACTGCCAGCGTGCGGTGGAGCAAACCGTCCAGGCGTTCGGCGCACTCCACGTGCTGGTGAACAACGCCGCGACGTTCGTGCTCAAGGGCATCGAGGCGACGCCCGAGGACTGGCAGCGCTCGCTCGGCGTCAACGTCGTCGGCACCGCCATGATGACCCGCCACGCCGTGCCGGAGATCAAGAAGGCGGGCGGCGGCGCCATCGTGAATCTCGGCTCCATCTCGGCCTTCTGCGCGCAGCCGGATTTCTATGCCTACAGCGCCACCAAGGCTGCCATTGTTCAAATGACGCGCAATATGGCCATGGACTTCGGCCCGCACAACATTCGCGTGAACTGCGTCTGTCCGGGCACCATCATCACGCCCGCGTCCTACAATCACATGAAGAAGATTGGGCTGACGCTCGAACAGTTCAACGCGCAGGAAGGCGCCAAGACGTTTCTCGCTCGCGCCGGCAATACGCGCGAAGTGGCCAACGCCATCGTGTTTCTCGCCTCCGACGAAGCGTCCTACATCAGCGGCGCGTACCTGATGGTCGACGGCGGCTACGCGGCGATCTGACAGGTGCGCGAGGCTCGGTCTGCCTGGAGTGCCGGGGTTCACTCCATCAGGGTGCCGGCCTGAAGGCCGGCGCTTCAGCCGGGGCTGGTGCAGACCGGCGCTTTTTCCGGTCTGCGATCTCGCGAAGCGATATCATTGACCCGGGGCTGGCGCAGACCCCGTTTTCTGGGGTCTGCGATCCCGGGTTTCTTGTTCATGGGAGAAAGCCGGCGCTCATAGAGCGCCGCTACAGCACTTGTGACCGGGGCTGGCGCGCTACTTACTTGAGGCTGTATTGACCTGCCGCCAGTAGTCGGGGAGGCTGGGTTTGGTTGCGAGCAGAATCTGCAGGATAGCCCGCCGGTCTTCCTCTCGCATGCGCGTGAAGGGCGCTTTCTTCTCCTTGCCGGTCAATACATCGAAGAGCTTCCGGTAGATGCTGTCCAGCGCCGCGGGTGGCATGGAATCGAACGCTTCCGAGTAAATCATGTAAGTCAGCGGGTAGCGGAACAGGCGGGTCGTGAGGTCGAAATCCCGCAGAGAACGGCCCTTCCGGTCGCGCGGGCCGAGTCGGCTGAAAGTCCGGGCGAAGCCCGAAGTGCCCAGGACCGGGGCTTCCAGCGGCGCTTCGTCGAGGAAGAGCATGTACTCGACCATCTCCTCGACCGCCGAATCGATGCGGCGCGTGGTGGACTCGCTGGGCGCAGCAGCGGGCAATCCCAAAGCCTGGTTCAGAATAGCGCGGTCGTGGAGCGCCAGCAGCGTCTCGAAGCTGACGCGCGTGATCAGGTTCGACATCCGAGTCTGGTGCTCTAGGGTCATCAGGGCCACGATATCGCTGTGCGGGCTCAGATAGTGGCCCGCGTCACTTTCCCGCTCCAAGTCGTCCGCACTGAACGCGGCGTGCGCGTCCAGTTTTTCGGGGTGGTCCGGGTCGCGGGCGACCCGGTTCCCCATGTGCGTGACCGAGCCGGACGTGCCGGTTACGTACCAGCCTCCCCAGCGCTGCTGGAGCGGGCTGCGATGGTCGGTCACGAATCCGCCCGCCTGGAAGAGCGGCATACCGGAAGACTCCGGGTAAATCGACCGTACCACCAGCCCCGGCACGCCCAGCGTGACGCCGGCCTGGTGGCATTGCAGGCAGGCGTCGTCACGGCGCTCGAATCGGGGCCGCTCAGCCTGTTCGTTGGTGAGGGTATAGAAGATGGAGCCAAGTTGCGGATCCTGCGCCACGATCTCCAGCATGTCGCTGCCGCGGACGGTGCCCACGGCCACGCGATCGTTGAAATAGATGGCGCGGGGCTTGCGCGGCGAAATGAGCGGCGCCTGGAAACTCGTCTTGGCAAAGACCAGCACCTGCGATTCGACGGGGACGTCCAGCGCCGCAAGCAGCGAACGCAGGTAACCGTGCGACTCGTCAAAATCGAGTTGCGTCTCGCCCCTGACGATCTTCTGGCCCAGCCGGTAAACCGGATCATGGACCGGCCGCTTCGAGTATTGAATCGCCTCATGGTCCAGAGGCACAAGGTACGACCCGCTGAGGCCTGCCACGGCCAGCGCCGCGGAGCCCAGGATGATTCCCCAGAGCAGTCTTAGATAAATTCCGATTGACCTCATAGCCTGCCCGAATATGTATAGCAGAATGCAGCGCCGGATGGCACCCGGAAATCGGGACGGGGCCTGCCGGTCATCCGGCAGGCTTGCGCCGCCCAGCTAGGGCGCAGCAAGCGGCGCCCCTACGGTTTGGCGGCGGCTTCCAGGGCCGCCCGGATGAGGGGGGTACTGGCTGCCAGATGGAGGGCGGTCTTTCCCTCTTTTTCCTTCAAGTTTGGGTCGGCGCCAGCCGCGAGGAGCGCTTTCACCGTTTCGGCGTCGCCGAAATCCACCTGCGCGGCGTAGTGAAGCGGCGTATACCCGTAGCGATCGGCGGCGTTCAGATCGGCGCCCTGTGCCGCGAGGAGCTTGACCATTTCGCTGTGGTGGGCCAGTGTGGCCCAGTGCAGCGGGGTCATGCCGTCCTGGTCTTTCCAGTGCACGTCGGCGCCTGCCGCAAGGAGCGCCTGGGCCACGTCGCCGTAGTTGAAGATGGCGGCGACCATCAGCGGGGTGGTGGGAAACGTTCCCAGAAGAGTCATGGGACGGTTGGGGTTTCCTCCCTTGGCAACCAGCAGCCGGACGCTTTCCAGGTCGCCGGCCATGGCGGCGAGGAACAGCGCCGAGGCATCGTACTTGATACCCTTCTCGGGATCCACGGATGCGCTGCGCTCCAGCAACAGTTTCTGGGTGTCGGCGGCGCCATTGAAGGACGCGGCAACCTCCAGCGCGGTGTAACCCGTCGCGGCCTTGGCGCGGACGTCCGCGCCCCGCTCGATCACTAACTTGACCTTTGCGGCGTCGGGCATGGCCATCATCAGCAGGGTGGTGCCGTCGGCGGTCTTGCTGTTTGGATCAAGACCCTGGTCGAACGCGGCTTTCAGCTGGGCCGGCGCGCCGAAAAGGGCGGTTTCCATCCACGGTTCAAGACCTTTGGGCACTAGCGCGGGAAGCGGCGGCGGCGCAGCCGATCTTGCGGCCTTGGGCAGGGCCAACATCAAGGCCATGGCGGCCCAGCAGGTTCCGGATTTGGAGATGAACTGGTCGCGGCCATACGGGAATCCCGTTTCAAAATATGGCGGGCTGACGGCGGCGGGCGACACCATGCGCGTCCGCACGTGCCAGGTGCCGTCCGAGGCTTGTGTGGTGAGCAGAAACTTCAAACCCTTCTGCCACGCCGGGTCGGTCACCGGAATCCCGCCCGCTTCATGCAACGCCACGAGCGCCGATCCAGTCGCATAAGCATCGGTGCCCATGTGGGGGAGCTGGCCCCAGCCACCGTCAGGGCGCTGGAGGAGCAACAATTCACGCGCGGCCCGGCGGCGATCCTGGAACGCGGCGCCGGACCACAACAGCCCGAAGAGACGGAACGTGAAGTCTTCCGTTTCGTGCGGCTTAGCCGTCAGGAACCATTCTCGGGCGCGGCGGATCCGTTCCTCACTTTCCTTTATGAGTTGCGGGGGCATGTAAAGCTGGAGGGAACGGACCGCCACGGCGGTCGCCGTGAACCGGCTGTAGGACTGCGGCGGACGCACGTCAAACGTGGGGAAGTGACCGTCGGGCCGCTGCCACGTTGCGACTCTCCGAACATAGGTCGCGGCTACAAAATTGGGCGCTACGCCCGCGGCGTGCGCTGCCATCAGAGCCCAGCCTTCGGAGGGTGCGGGATCGATGATCTCATAATCCTGAACCGCTGCGTCAATGGAATTCAGGTCAGGCGACGCCAGGAATCCCTTTGCCGCCACGGTATTAATGGCCGCCTCGTCGAGCGGCAGGCCGCGGTCGCGTGCGAGCTGGTAGGTCAGCATCGGTAGGGAGTGGTCGTGGCAGGAGCTGCTGTGCGTGATTTTGTAGAATCCTGTCGAGCCGCTCTGAATCGAAGCCAGGGCGCGGGTGGCGGCGGTTCGGAGTTGGTCCGGTGTTGCGGCGTGGGCGGTGAGCCCAAGGAGAAGAGCGAAAACGGCAACAACGATGCGCATCAGTGCCTCCGGGCAAGACTCGATTTGAGTTGTGGTGCCCCAACCCTGCTGGGACTATAGCGGCGATGAATTCGCTTTGTAACAGCAACCTCCGAATTTGAGGCACGTCAAATCTGGTCTCACGCAGAAAAATAGCAAATCTAATACGAATCACTTATTGACCGATATCAGTTCCCAAACTAATCTAGCGCACATGTTTGGAGACAGACACCCCGGCAGAATGAACGCCGGGGCCCAGCGTGTGCCGAGATTCCTGCCCGATCCCTCGCAGAATCGCAGTGCAGGAGGCAATTCATGGGGGGCACGAACACACCTGATTTTCCGGTTTTGAAATCGCCCGAAAACCGCTGGGCTGACCGCGCCCGGGAGTGGCGCTCGCCTCTGGCCATCGTCGTGGCGGGCTTGCTTGTTTTTCTGACGCTCAGCGGGCTTTCCATCTGGCTGCTGCCCTTCAGCGTTACCAACCAGGTGATGGTAATCGCGCACACAGCGATAGGTTTGATCTTCCTTCTGCCCTGTGCGTGGTATCTGGTGCGCCACACGCTCCGTTACTGGCGCAACAACCTAAGCCACATTCTGCTGCTCGGGTATCTGGGTGCGGCGGCAGTCATCGTCTGCGCCGTGTCGGGTGTCGTCCTGATCTACCAATCCGCGCTCGCCACGCGCATCAGCTACACGTGGGACACGGTTCATATCATCACCACAATTGCGATCCTCGCTTTTGTCGCACCGCACCTGCTGGTCATTGTTCTGCGGGACCGCAAGGCGCGTGCCCTCGCCGCGGCGGGAGAGGTTCCGGCGATGGCGAGGCCGTACGGCAGGGGAGCGCTCATCCTGACGCTCGCCTCGCTGGCCTTGGTGGCGCTGGCCGCTTACGCCTATCGCGGGCCGAAGCTCAATCACACTTTCCCGGACGATTACAGCTACAAGTACGGCAAGGATCGCCCCTTCGCCCCCAGCCTGGCGCGCACCGAAAGCGGCGGCGCGTTGGATTCCCGCGTGCTTTCCGGCTCGCGGGGTTGCGGCACCTCGGGCTGCCACGAAGAAATCGTGAAGGAATGGGATGTGAGTGCGCACCGCTGGGCGGCAATGGACACGGCCTTCCAGGCGATCCAGACCAATATGGCCAAACAGAATGGGCCGGAATCCACCCGCTATTGCGGCGGCTGTCACGACCCTATCTCTTTATTCTCCGGGACCAAGAACCTTTTCATCGAGGAGGCCAAACTGACGGCTCTCAGCGGATTTCAGGAGGGGGTTTCGTGCCTGGCCTGCCACTCGGTGCGGAAGGTGGACGTCAAGGGCAACGCCAATTACATCGTCGCGCAGCCCGCCCGGTACCTGTTCGAGATGGAGTACGATGAGGCCCCGACGGAAACCAAGCGGTTCCTGCGGGACTTCCTGATTCGCTCCTACCCGCGCCAGCACGTGAACGATCTCGGCAAGCGCCTCTTCAAGTCGCCCGAGTACTGCGCCGCGTGCCACAAGCAATTCGTCGATCAGGAAATCAACTCCGTCGGATGGGTGCAACTTCAGAACCAGTACGACAACTGGCGGCAGAGCCGGTGGAATCATCCGGGTGACCCGCGCAAGACCATCGAGTGCCGCGAATGCCACATGCCCCTGGTGGACTCCTTCGATCCCGCTTCGGGCGACGCGATGGATTACAACCGCACACCCCAAGACCGCAAGCACCGCAGCCACCGCTTTGTGGCCGCCAACCAGATGATGCCCATGATCCTCAAGATGCCGGGATGGGAAAAGCAGGTCGAACTCACGCGCCGGTGGCTGGAAGGGAAGTTCGAGATTCCCGAAATCGCGCACAAGTGGCAGAACGGCCCGGTGGTTGGCATCGAAATCATTGCGCCGGATCGCGTTGCGCCCGGCGAGAAGGTGGACGTCAAGCTGGTGATGACCTCGAACAAAGTCGGCCACGATTTCCCCACCGGCCCTCTCGACATCATCCAGGCCTGGGTCGAACTGACCGTCAAGGACGACCAGGGCAAGGTGGTCTATTCCATCGGGAAGCTGGACGACAAGGGATTCATCGAGCCCGGCACCTTCATGTTCAAGGCGGAGCCCGTGGACCAAAACGGCAACCTGATCGATCGCCACAATCTTTGGGAGATGGTGGGCGTGCGCTACCGGCGGTCACTCTTCCCGGGTTTCTCCGACACCACGGAGTTTTCCTTCCTCTGTCCGCAAACCGCCCCCGTGCGCAAGAAGGAGTGGCCGCAGGAGGTCTCCTACCAGGTTCAAGCGCCTCCCGCGGGAACCACGGGCACCTTGACGGTCGATGCCCGGTTGCGCTACCGCAAGGTGGACCAATATCTGCTCAATTTCATGTTCGGCAAGGAGAAAGGCCTGACCGCGCCCGTCACCGACATGCACGCGCAAAGCAAGACCATCCAGATCGCGGCGCGCTCCGCCGCCGGCCCGGCGGGCATGTAATGGGACACGGACCCCAGACTTTCAAGCCGTCTTCGCGCCGCCGCCGGCTGATGGTGAGGTACGTCGTCATCAGCTTTTCGCTGGGGGCGGTCGCTTCGGGCCTTTTCTTCCTCCTGCGGGCCCGCCCTAAGACTTACACGCCCGGCGAATCCATGGACAGCATCACCAGCGAACTTGAGCGTCCTGTGCCGGCGGGTTATCCCAACGTGAAGTTTGTCAACGCCGCAAGGCAGGCGGGGATTGATTTCAGGCATTTTGGCGCCCGGCGCTCGACGCAGCTTCCGGAGGATATGGCATCCGCCGCTGCCTGGGGCGATTACGACGGGGACGGCTGGCTCGACCTCTACATCTGCAACATCGCCGCGCCCATGACGGCAACGCCCGAGCAAGTCGCCGCGTCGCCTGCTTCCAACCGGCTCTATCACAACGACGGCAACGGGCATTTCACGGATGTGACCGAGCGTGCCGGGGTGGGATTCCGCGGCGTAGGCAACGGCGTGGCCTGGGCTGACTATAACAATGACGGTACGCTGGACCTGATCGTTACCAGCTACGACCGCCTGGTGCTCTACCGCAACCGCCGCGACGGGACCTTTCAGGATGTGTCGAAATCTGCCGGACTGGATACGTTCCGCGGCTACTGGGCCGGGCCGGCCTGGGCCGATTACGATCGCGACGGCTTTGTCGATCTCTACATCTGCGGCTACGTGAAGTACAAGTTCGATCCGGGATTCGTCGGCAAGTCTTCGCGCCAGTATACGGAAATGGTGCCGTTCACCATCAATCCCTCGTCCTATCCGCCGGAACCGAACCTGCTGTTCCACAACAACGGCAATGGGACCTTCACGGAGGTGGGCAAGAAACTTGGCGTGGATAATCCTACCGGCCGGAGCCTTTCCGCAAGCTGGGCGGATTACAACAATGACGGCTGGCCGGACCTCTATGTGGCGAATGATATCTCGGACAACGTTTTCTTCCTGAACCTTGGCAACGGGAAATTCAGAGACATTTCGCATCCTGCCTGGGTGGCCGACTATCGCGGCGCCATGGGGCTGGCCGCGGGTGACTGGGACAACGATGGCGACCTGGATATGTTCGTTACGCACTGGATTGCGCAGGAAAACGCGCTCTATTCCAATCTGCTGCTAACGCCCGGCGCTGCGGCCGAATCCAAGACGCTGCGGTTTCAGGACATCGCCGACATGCAGGGGCTGGGGCAGATTGCACTCTCCGTGATCGGATGGGGGGCTGGTTTCTTCGACTACGACAACGACGGGTTCCTGGACATTCTTGCGGTCAACGGCAGCACGTTTCAGAAGGAGGATGACCCGGCGCAGCTGGTTGCGATGAAGAATTTCCTTTTCTGGAACAAGGGCCCCGAAGAGGGCTATTTCGAAGTGGGTGAGGTCGCCGGAAGCGTCTTCCAGGAAGCGCATGTGGGGCGCGGCGCGACCTTCGGCGATTACGACAACGACGGCGACGTGGACGTGTTCATCGTCAACCACAATGAAGCGCCGACGCTGTTGCGCAATGAAGGCGGCAACAGGAAGAACTGGCTTACCGTCCGGCTCAGGGGCAGCAGGAGCAATCGCAGCGGTATTGGGACGCGCGTGATGATCGAAACTGACACGGGAAAGCAGATGCAGGAAATCGGCAGTCAGCCTTTCTACATGTCGCAAAGTAATCTGGACGCGCATTTCGGTCTGGGCGCCGCAAGCCGGGTCCGGAAGCTCATGGTGATTTTCCCCAGCGGCATCCAGCGCGAGCAGGAGAATGTCGCCGCCAACCAGGTTCTGGTCGTGACGGAATGAAACGCTCGCTCATGGTTCTTGCCGCCGCGGTGGCGGCGCTGCTGGCTTTCATGGCCATCCAGCGGTGGCGTGACGATCGCCAGGCGGGCGAACCCAGGGAAATCGACCCCGCGCGCCAGCGTGTCAGGGATTTTTGGGCGGAGTTCAACCGCGCGGGCAGCCTGCGCACGCAGGGGAACTACCGCGCCGCCGCCGAAGCCTACCGGAGATGCCTGGAGCTCGACCCGCGCCACGAGGATTCGCTCTACTACCTCGCCACCAGCCAGCACGAGTTGGGCGAATACGACGCGGCCGTTGCCACCCTCCACCGGCTCATCGAAGTGAATCCGGAAAGCGCTCGCGCCTACTCGCAGCTCGGGAATACACTCTCCACGCTTGCGCCCGGCGCTTCACCCGATTTCAACGCGGCGCGTCAGGCCTATCAGCGCAATTTAGAAGTCAATAAGGAGCAGGCCGGGCCGTTCCTTCGACTGGGCACGCTGGATCTGGAGGAAGGCAAGCTGGATGAAGCGCTCACGCATTTCAAACTCGGTTCAGCTTCGGGCGCTCCCGATGCTTCCTACCTGATCGCCTATACCCATTTTCTGAAGGGCCATCGCGAACAGGCCGGGCCGCCATTGAACCGCATTGTTCAGGCGTATGAGAAGGAGAAGCATCTCACCGACAAGGGGGTGCTTTCGGAGGGCGACATCCTGCCCGGCCCCGACAAGCGGCTGACCGCGCTCGAACGCGCCGGCGTGAAGGCCATGGCGCTGCTCGGCTGGATGGCGGCGGAAGAAGGGAAGGTGCCCGCGCAGGTTCCCGCTCGGCTGCAGGTGAAGGATTTACCGATGGACGCTGCGGGTGCCTGGGTGCGCGTTTCCAATGCGCTGAGGCCGGGCGGCCGCGGGCTATGGTGCGACGTCGACAACGACCGGCGCGCCGATTTGCTGGTGACCGGCGGTGAGCGCCCGGTAGCCCTCTATCACAACCAGAGGGGGGCGCTGGTGGAAGCGACGGCGCGAGCGGGTCTGGCGGGTCTCCGCGGCGTTTGGGACGCTGTTTGCCTGGACACCGACGGTGATGGGCTTTCGGATCTCTATCTGGTCGGTTCGGGCTATTGGGGAGCGGGACGAAACCGGCTCTTCCGCAATCACGGAGGCCGGTTCAGCGACGCGACTGCTGAGGCCGGTCTGGATGGCCTCCGGCCGACGGCTCGCGCCGTGGCGTTTGACGCCGACGGTGATGGCCGGCCCGACCTGATGGAACTGGGAGCGTCGGGCGAAGGGATGAGTTCGGTTCGATTCTATCGAAACGGCGGCGGAAAGTTCCGTGAAGCCACGCGAGAAGCCGGCATCGAATCGGCCGGAACCGCCGTGGACGCCGTGGCCGGCGATTTCGACCACGACGGGAGGATGGATCTCGCCGTGCTCTTTTGGAAGAGCGGCGTGAAGCTGCTGCGCAACCTGGGCGCGGGCCGGTTCGAAGACGTGACGACCTCGTTCTGCATGGCCAGCGACCTGGTATCGAGCTTCAGCCTGACGGCTCTGGATTTCGACAAGGACGGGTGGCTCGATTTGCTTGTGACCGCCCAGGCTCCCGCGGAAGATGCGATTCGCTGCCTGATTCAACCGAGCTTGAATTTCCCGCGCCACACGCCGCGGCTGTGGAGGAATACCGGTCGCGGCTTCTTTGAAGACCTGACGAGCCGCGCCGGACTCGACCGTTCGTACGGCACCATGCAGGCAGTCGCGGCGGATTTCGATGCGGACGGCTGGACGGACCTTCTGCTGGCCAACGGCGGTCTGGACGCCCAGCGCTTCGAGCCCAGCGTCATTCTTCGCAATGATGGCGGCAAGACATTTCGCGAGTGGGTTCGCCTGCCCGCCGCCCGCGGTGCCACCAATGGCTGGGGGGCCGCTGTCTCAGACGTTAACGGCGATGGCTGGCCTGACGTTTACCTCGCGACGCATCCGCTCTTCACGCGACAGGCCATCCGCGGCGGGCTGTTCCTCAGCCGCCGGTAGCACGGGCCTCCCGCCCCTGGGCATGGCCAAGAGGGCCCTGCCACCTCAGCGGAAAGGATGCCCGCGCTCTCAACTCGTGTGGTGCGTCGCAGATAACGATTCCATCGCGGGGCACCTCGTAGCGGCGGCCTTCAGGCCGCCACCCGTACGTGTCGCCCTGAAGGGCGACGCTACGGCCCGCTCGGCCGAAACCACGAAGGACATCCGCCATTGTAAAGAACCGTTCGACGCACCGCCCTAGCTCCACAGCCGGTCGCCGGATTTTTCGTGGTCCCATTCCGGCGTGGGCGCGAAGTACTTGGTTCCCGGCTTCAAGTGTTGTTTGACAGCGTCCTCATTGAGCGTGATGCCCAGACCCGGACCGCTGGGTACCTTGATAAAGCCGCGGTTGACGATGGGCTTTTCGATACCTTCGACCAGACTGTCCCACCACGGCACGTCCACCGAGTGGTTCTCGAGTACCAGGAATCCGTGTGTCGCTGCGGCGCAATGGACGCTGGCCATGCAGGAGACGGGGGTTCCGGCAAAGTGCATGGCCATGGGGATGCCGTACACCTCGGCCATATCGCCGATTTTCTTGGTTTCGAGGATGCCGCCCGAAGTGGCGAGGTCGGGATGAACGATGTCCACCGCGTGCTCGCGGCAGAGCACCTCGAAAGGTTCCTTAAGGTAAATGTCTTCGCCCGTGAGGATGGGAATATCGACGGCGTCGGTCAGCTTCTTGTAAAGCGCCGTGTGCTGCCACGGAATCATGTCTTCCAGCCACGCCAAATTGAACTTCTCAAAGGCGCGTGCCAGGCGGATGCAGGAATTGAGCCCGATATGACCGAAGTGGTCGGCGCAGAGCGGAATTTCCATTCCCACGATTTCGCGGATGGCAGCGACGTAATCGGACATGAGCGCAATGCCCTTGTCGGTGATCTCCACGCCCAGCAGGGTGTGCTCGCGGTTGATGAGTTCGTCTTCACTCATGCCGCTGGGCCTTGTCACGGTTCCCGGAATGCCCTCCAGCACGTCAATCCCCAGGTCCATTTTGATCCAGGTGTAGCCCAGCGCCATCCGGCTCTTCATGTGCTCGGCATACTCCTTGGGATCGTGTGATTCGACGGTATCGGCGTACATCCGGATCTTGTCGCGGAACTTGCCGCCCAGCATCTGGTAGACCGGCACGTTGTACGCTTTACCGGCCAAGTCCCAAAGGGCCATTTCGACCCCGCTGACACCACCGCCCTGTCGCGACTGGCCGCCGAACTGCTTGATCTTGCGAAAAATCCGGTCCACGTCGCAGGGGTTTTCGCCGAGCAGGCGGCTCTTGAGCATCAGCGCATAGGTCGGGCTGGCCCAGTCGCGCACCTC